>CAYZHZ010000100.1:0-10840 GCA_964477625.1 uncultured Salinibacterium sp. | reverse complement strand
GCACCTCGGCGCGGATGGCAAGCTCGCCCTGATCCACAACGGCATCATCGAGAACTTCGCCGAGCTCAAGCAAGAGCTTCTGGATGCCGGTGCCACGTTCACGAGCGAAACCGACACCGAGGTCGCCGCCGTCCTCGTCGGTAATGAGTACGACCGCAACGGAGGCGACCTCACCGAGGCGCTCCGTGCCGTGGTTGGGCGCCTGGAAGGCGCATTCACCCTCCTCGTCATGCACGCCGACCAGCCGGGTGTCGTCGTCGGCGCTCGCCGCAATTCGCCCCTCGTGATCGGTTTGGGTGAGGGTGAGAACTTCCTGGGTTCTGATGTCGCCGCGTTCGTCGAGTTCACGCGCCGCGCCGTCGCGATCGGTCAGGACCAGATCGTGACCATCCGCCCCGACTCGGTCGTCGTGACCGACTTCGACGGCGGGTCGGTCGACACCGAGGAGTTCGAGGTCGCCTGGGATGCGTCCGCGTCTGAAAAGGGCGGCTGGTCGAGCTTCATGGCCAAGGAGATCAGCGAGGAGCCGGAGGCTGTCGCCAACACGGTGCTCGGACGAGTGCACGACGGCCTGGTGACCCTTCACGAACTCGACCCGATCGGGGACGAGGCGCTGCGTGGCATTAACCGCATCATCGTGGTCGCGTGCGGCACGGCCGCGTACGCGGGCATGCTCGGCAAGTACGCGATCGAACAGTGGGCGCGCATTCCGGTGGAGGTCGAACTCTCACACGAGTTCCGCTACCGCAATCCGATCATCGACGACAAGACTCTCGTCATCTCGATCAGCCAGTCGGGCGAGACCATGGACACCCTCATGGCCGTGCAGCACGCGCGTGCCGCGGGTGCCCGTGTGCTCTCGGTGTGTAATACCCAGGGCGCCACCATCCCCCGTGAGTCGGAGGCGGTCGTCTACACGCACGCTGGCCCCGAGGTCGCGGTCGCGTCGACGAAGGCCGTCGTCGCCCCGATCACCGCGCTCTACCGCATAGGGCTTCACCTCGCGAAGGTGCGTGGCACGCAGACTGACGAGCAGATTCACGAGAACGTGCTCGAGTTGCAGGCGATCCCCGAGAAGATCGCGGAGGTCTTGAACGTCTCGCAGGCGGAGATCGGACAGCTCGCGCACTGGATGACGGACACGCAGTCGGTGCTGTTCCTGGGTCGCAACGTGGGCTACCCCATCGCGCTCGAGGGTGCGCTCAAGCTCAAGGAGCTCGCGTACATCCACGCCGAGGGCTTTGCCGCGGGCGAGCTCAAGCACGGTCCGATCGCGCTCATCGAACCCGGCCAGGTTGTCATCGTGGTTGTTCCGAGTCCGCGAGACCCCGATTCGCTGCACCCGAAGATCGTCTCCAATATCCAGGAGATCCGAGCGCGTGGTGCCCGGGTCATCGCGATCGCCGAGAAGGGCGACGCCGCGGTGCTTCCTTTCGCGGACGAGGTCATCCCCATTCCGCTGGCCTCGTCGCTCTTCGAGCCGTTCCTCGCGGTTGTGCCCCTGCACATTTTCAGCATGGAGCTCGCGTCGGCAAAGGGCCTCGACGTCGACCAGCCGCGCAACCTCGCCAAGTCCGTCACCGTCGAGTAATTGTGATCGTCGGCATCGGCGTAGACGTGGTCGACCTCGCGAGGTTCGAACGCGCGCTGGTGCGCACGCCGACTCTCAAAAACCGTCTGTTCGCCGAGAGCGAACAGGTGAAGGGCGGGGAGCCATTACCTCTGCGTTCCCTCGCGGGCCGATTCGCCGCCAAGGAGGCCCTCATCAAGGCCCTCGGCGACTCCACGGGCGTGCAGTGGCACGACATGCGCATCGTCTCCGACCATCTCGGTAACCCCTCGATCGAGCTGCACGACTCGACCCGCGCCATCGCTGAGGCCCGGGGGATCACCTCGGTGCACCTCTCGATGACCCACGATGCCGGTATCGCGATCGCCTATGTCATAGCGGAGTCGTGATGCGCGAGGCCGTCATTGATCTCGCCGCGATTGCACAGAATGTCCGCACCTTGCGCGCCGCGGTCGGCGACCTACCCGCGATGGTCGTCGTCAAGGCCGACGGCTACGGGCACGGCGCCGTTCCGTCGGCTCGCGCAGCGCTCGAGGGCGGGGCCCAGTGGCTCGGCACCGCACACATCATCGAGGCGCTCGAGCTGCGCGCGGCCGGCATCGACGCACCCGTCCTAGCGTGGTTGCACGATCCCGAGGAGTCCTTCGACGAGGCGATCGCCCACGGCATCGACATCGGGGTGAGTTACCCTGACCAGCTCGAAGCCGTCGCTGCATCATCCGGTCGCGCTGTCATTCAACTCAAACTCGATACGGGCCTGGGACGCAATGGTGCGCACGAGTCCGACTGGGAGGCGTTGTTCGCAGCAGCGGCATCCCACGAGCGAGCGGGCCGCCTCGTCGTGCGAGGTATCTTCAGTCATTTGGCCAACACGGCGGATGACGCCCTGCAGGTCTCCCGTTTCGAGCAAGCTCTTGGGGTGGCCCGCGCCGCGGGCCTCGATCCCGAGCTCACTCACCTGGGCGCTACCGCTGGGTCCCTTCGGGTGCCGTCTTCCCGCTTCAGCCTGGTGCGGCTCGGTATCGGCGCCTACGGCCTCTCGCCTGATGACGCGCCCGTCCCGGGGCTGCGTCCGGCGATGGAGCTCGCGGCCTCGGTGGCCTCCGTCAAACGCGTAGGCCCGGGCCACGGCGTCTCGTACGGTTTCGATCATGTGACCGATCGTGAGACCACTCTCGCGCTCGTCCCGCTCGGGTACGCGGACGGAATTCCTCGGCAGGCGTCCGGTCGGGGACCGGTGTCCATCAACGGCGTTCTCCATCGCGTCGCCGGCCGGGTGGCGATGGACCAGTTCGTCGTCGACGTGGGGGATTCCCCCGTCGCGACCGGCGATCGGGCCGTGCTGTTCGGCGATCCCGCGTCGGGTGTTCCGGGCGCGGGTGACTGGGCCGTGGCGGCAGACACCATCAACTACGAGATCGTCACGCGAATCGGTCCACGCGTGCCCCGCCGGTACGTTCCGTGAGCATGGTGCTGACGATCGATACCCCCGAGAGCATGGGGGAGCTCGGTGGTCGTCTCGCTCGCGAGCTTCGCGCGGGTGACCTCGTGCTGCTCAATGGCGAGCTCGGCGCGGGCAAGACAACCTTGACGCGCGGCCTTGGCGAGGCGCTGGGCGTGCGCGGAACCGTGACGAGCCCGACCTTCGTGCTCGCACGCACGCATCCGCGTTCCGATTCTGAGGCACCGCCCCTCGTGCACGTCGATGCCTACCGACTGTCGAGCGCCGCGGAACTCGACGACCTCGACATCGATTTCGCGGGATCGATTGTCGTTATCGAGTGGGGTGCTGGCCTCACCGACGGCATCACCGACTCGTGGCTCACGATCGACATCGCGCGGCCGCACGGCGGGGACGCCGAGGCGGAGGTCGAGCCGCGCACGGTCACCCTCACGGGTACGGGCTCGCGGTGGGCAGATCTGACGTGGGCCCTTGCACGCGGAGCGGCATCGGGTGAGGGCGATTTAGGCTGGGCAGATGCTCCTCGCGATTGATACCTCGGCGGGCACGAGCGTCGCGATCGTGGATCGGGAGCGCGGCATCCTGTCGCGATGTGACTCTGCCGACACTCGCGGCCATGCGGAGATCGTCGGCACCTTCATCGACACGGCGCTGCGCGACACCGGCATTGCGGTCGCCGAGCTCTCGGGGGTCGTCGCCGGCATGGGCCCCGGCCCGTTCACCGGCCTGCGGGTGGGCATCGCCGCAGCGCGCGCGTTCGCCTTCGGGGCGGGCACGATCGTCGTGCCCGTTGTGAGCCATGACGCGGTCGCGTACGCGGCCGTGCTCGACGGCGCGACCGATCCGGTGGTGGTTGTCACCGATGCGCGCCGCAGGGAGTTCTTCTGGTCTGCTTACGGTGCCCCGGATGCCCAGGGTCTCGTCACCCGTGACACCGGGCCGTCCCTCGCCAAGGCCGCCGACTTCGAGCCCCCGACCGGCCATCGCGTGCTGCACGTTTCCGAGGTGTCGGCCGCCGCACTCGGTCTCCTCGCCGAGTCTCTCTACGCGAACGGCCGTTCCTTCGCTGCCGACGAGGCCCTCTACCTGCGCTCGCCCGATGTCACCCTCTCCGCCGGACCGAAGCGGGTGACGTCGTGACGACGTGGCAGCTGCGTCGCGCGACGGTCGACGACCTCGACGCGATCATGACCATCGAGACCACCACGTTCGTCTCCGACGCCTGGTCGCGCGAGACGATGCGGGCCGAACTCGCGGACGGCAACGGCGTCTACCTCGTGGCCTTCCCGGTCGGGCATCCGGATCGCATCGAGGCGTACGCGGGACTGCGTGCGCCGCACCGCGCCCCACAGGCCGACATCCAGACCATCGCGGTAGCCGAGTCTGCGCGCCGACAGGGCCTCGGACGCGTGCTCATGCAACAGCTTCTGAACGAGGCGCGCGGCCGCGGAGCATCCGAGGTCTTCCTCGAGGTGCGCGCCGACAACCCGAACGCGAAGGCTCTCTACGACTCGCTCGACTTCGAGCAGATCGCGGTGCGCCCGCATTACTACCAGCCCGACGGTGTGGACGCGATCGTCATGCGTCACACCCTGCGTGAGCCGGGGGCGAGGCCGGCATGACGGTGGATGCCCCCCTCGTGATCGGCATCGAGACGAGTTGCGACGAGACCGGGGTCGGTATCGTGCGCGGCACCGAACTGCTCGCCAACGTGATCGCCTCGTCGATGGATGAGCACGCCCGCTACGGCGGAGTCGTGCCCGAGGTCGCCGCCCGAGCTCACCTCGAGGCGCTCGTGCCCACCCTCGAGCGCGCGTTCGCAGATGCGGGTGTCTCGCGCGACGAGATCGACGCGGTCGCCGTCACGAGCGGACCTGGTCTCGCGGGTTCCCTCATGGTCGGCGTCGGAGCGGCGAAGGCGCTGTCGCTCTCGCTCGGCAAGCCGCTCTACGCCGTCAACCATCTCGTCGGTCACGTCGGTGCCGATCTACTCTCCGAACCCGGTGGTCGAGCGCAGTCGAGACCCCTCGATTACCCCACCATCGCCCTTCTCGTCTCGGGCGGTCACACGTCGCTCTTGCTCGTGCGCGACATCGTGTCCGATGTCGAACTGCTCGGCGAGACGATCGACGATGCCGCGGGGGAGGCCTTCGACAAGGTCGCGCGGCTACTCGGGCTGCCCTACCCGGGCGGACCGCAGATCGACCGGGCCGCCGTTGGTGGCGACCCGAACGCGATTCGCTTCCCCCGTGGGCTGAGCCTTCCCAAAGATCTCGAGAAGCACCGCTACGACTTTTCCTTCTCGGGCCTCAAGACGGCTGTCGCGCGTTGGGTCGAGCGTGAGCAGGATTCCGGAGCTGAGATTCCTCTCGCCGACGTCGCGGCGAGCTTCCGCGAGGCCGTCGTCGACGTGCTCATCTCGAAGGCGCTCGCCGCGTGCGCCGACTTTGGAGTGCCGCGTCTGCTGCTCGGCGGGGGTGTCGTCGCGAACGCGCGTGTCCGTGAGGTTGCCGCCGAGCGGTGTGCCGCGGCTGGCGTTGAGTTGCGCATCCCGCCCCTGAGTCTCTGCACCGACAACGGGGCGATGATCGCGGCAATCGGCGCCCAGCTCATCATGGCGGGACACGCTGCCTCGTCGCTCCAGTTCGGAGCCGATTCGACACTTCCCGTCACGCAGATTCATCCGAGTTGACCCTCCCTCGCGACGCTGCCACTATGGCTGGCATGACCGATCCCACGTATGCGGCCCCGGCTCCTGGCCCGGCCCGCCCCACCAACACCCTCGCGATCATCGCTCTTATCGCGGCGTTCGTGTTCCCTATCGCCGGCATTGTTGTCGGTCACCTGGCGCTTAGCCAGATCAAGAAGACGGGTGAGGCCGGACACGGTCTCGCGCTGTGGGGAACGATCCTCGGCTACGTCTTCACCGCCCTCTACATTCTCATCATCATCATCTCGGTGGTTGTTCCGCTCCTGCTCCTGGGATCGGTGGGCCAGATCTCGCAGTACTGAGTCGAGATACTTCACGTCAGGCCCGCGCGCGAGTGCGGGCCTGACGCGTTGGTAGGGTCAAACTATGGCTGCAAAGACACCCGACGACATCCCTCCCGTGCCCTTGCCGCCCGCGGCGAGCAGCGTTCCTCCGGTGGAGCCCTCGCCGGTCGGGCCACCTGCGCCTCCATCATCCGGCTCGACCACGCCGCCGCCTCCTCCCGTCGCGGGCGCGGGTGGTCCGGCACCCGCGGCGCCCCCTGCCCCTCCGGTTCCGTTGCCCCCGCCTCCCGGCGCGCGGCCCGACCCCTACGCCGCCCGCCCCGGCCAGCTCGGCGCCTACGCCGCCCAGCAGCCCACCTACGCGCCTGCGTCGACCTACGGCCAACCACCCGCCTACGGTCAGCCAGGGGCGTACGCCCAGCCCGGTGCCTACCCTTACGCCCCGGGTATGGCGCCCCCGCAGCAGGGCATCGCGATGGCCTCGCTCATCACCGGTATCGCGGGACTCGTGCTCATGTTCTTCGGCTTGGGATTCTTGCCGTCGCTCGCCGCGGTCATCACCGGTCACATAGCCAAGAGGCGTCAGCCGTACGCGAAGGGAATGTGGCTCACTGGCCTCATCACTGGGTATGTCGGTGTCGCCCTCGGACTCATCTTCGGACTCATCTTCGTCGCCGCGATCGTCGTCGGCATCACGTCGGACTACTAGCGCGTCGGACTATTAGTCCCACGCGCTCGTCGCGTCGCTAACCACCGCCGCTGCCGAGCCGCTCGGCGAGTAGCGCGACACGTTTGCCGGCCGCTCGCGTCAGGATGAGCGTCGCGCTCGCGTCACCTTTCAGCGCGAGCGCGGTGCGGAACGTCGCGGGCTCGATGTCGACGCCGCGTTTCTTGATCTCGAGGGTGCCGATGCCACGTTCGGCGAGTGCGCGCTTGATCGTGCGCTTGTCGAGGGGAAGCCGCTCCCTGACGCGGAATCCGGCCGCGAACGGGGTCTCGAGCGGGGCATCCGCCGTCATGTAGGCGATGGTCGGGTCGATCATGCGCGCATCGAGCGTTCGCGCGAGGTCACCGATGAGACGGGCGCGGATGACCGCCCCATCGGGCTCGTACACATACTCGCCGAGCTCGCCGACGTCGGCGTCATCGCTGTCGCCCTGCCC
This sequence comes from uncultured Salinibacterium sp., assembly GCA_964477625.1. Classification (GTDB taxonomy): domain Bacteria; phylum Actinomycetota; class Actinomycetes; order Actinomycetales; family Microbacteriaceae; genus Rhodoglobus. The sequence continues at coordinate 3,651 of CAYZHZ010000100.1, read as the reverse complement.
CGTAAGTTCGGATGCGCCGTGCGCCCCGAGCACGAGCGCCGCTCGGCGCACACCTTCCCGCGCGACCGCGCCGAACCACAGTCCAAGCTCGACCACCTCGTGGTCTACCGAAATCCACTGGGCCTCAGAAGTCTCGGGGATGAGTCCGCGATCGATTCCCGGCCCCAGCTTGATGCCGGTCGCGTAGCGTTCGGCGAGCCCGAACGCGAAGTCGAGCGACGGCGTCCAGTCGGCGGGGTTGGCGAGTCGTGTGGCGCCGTCACGACGGGCGGGATCGAGGTAGATTCCGTCGACTCCCGCGAGGTCGAACCGCTCGGCATCAGCGTGCTCGACGCGCGCGTTCGACCACGGGGCGAGGTTGTAGGCGGCGAGGGCGGCCGTTGCCTCGTCGCGTTCGACCGCGGTGACTTCGATGTCGAGGGCGGCGATGGCGAGGGCATCCGCCCCGATCCCGCAGCCGAGGTCGGCGACCCACGCGATGCCCGCGCGCTGGAATCGTGCGGCGTGGTGGGCAGCTACTGAGAGTCGGGTCGCCTGCTCGAGACCGGCCTCCGTAAAGAGCATGCGCTCAGCGAAGGGGCCGAACTTGGCGCGCGCACGAGATCGCAGGCGGGCCTGGCTGAGCACGGCCGAGACGAGGGGGCCCGGATGCCCCGCTTTGCGCAGATCGGAGACCATCCGCACCACGTCGTCTGCCGTCTCGTACGGCGGCAGCGAATCGAGCAGCCGTAGTCCCTCGGGCGAGAGCAGCTCGAGCAACTCGGTGTGGTCCATCCCTCGAAGGTACCCACACCGGCGGGGTCGAGCGAAGTCGAGCCCGATTGGCACTCGCGTTGATCGAGTGCCAACCACCCCGTATAGTAGTTCTGGCACTCTCGCAGGGAGTGTGCTAACCCATAGTTTTCAGAAAGAGGTCAACCGTGTCGGTGTCCATCAAGCCGCTCGAGGATCGCATTGTCATTAAGCAGGTCGAGGCCGAGCAGACCACCGCGTCTGGACTCGTGATCCCCGATACCGCCAAGGAGAAGCCGCAGGAGGGCGAGGTTGTCGCCGTGGGTCCCGGCCGCATCGATGACAACGGTAACCGCGTGCCCCTCGACATCGCCGTCGGCGACAAGGTCATTTACTCGAAGTACGGCGGAACCGAGGTCAAGTACGGCGGCGAGGACCTTCTCGTGCTGTCTGCTCGCGACGTTCTTGCGGTCGTCGTCCGCTAGATCCGCTGCTTTCTTCTCAGGCCCCGTGGTGTTGCCACGGGGCCTGAGGCATGTCTGGGCACCTCTAGGCTTGGGGAGTGCCACCGACCCCCTCGCCCGCCGTCGGCGAGCATCGTCGGCTCGGCCCGGGACTCGCTTTTGCGATCAGCTCCTACGTGCTGTGGGGCTTTCTTCCTCTGCTGTTTCTCGGACTCGTTCCGTCTGGACCGCTCGAGATCGTCGCTTGGCGCATCGTGCTCTCGCTTGCGTTCTGTGCTCTCCTCCTGACGATCACCCGTACCTGGCCCGCGTTCCTGCGAATCCTGCGCGATCGCACCGCGGTGCTCACCCTGGCCGTCGCCTCGGTGCTCGTGTTCATCAACTGGTTCATCTACATCATCGCCGCGACCACCAACCACATCGTCGAGGCCTCACTCGGCTACTTCACCAACCCGATCGTCACGGTTCTGCTCGGGGTGTTCCTGCTCCGTGAGCGACTTCGGCCACTGCAGTGGGTTGCTATCGGCGTCAGCGCCGTTGCGGTGCTTGTGCTCGCGATCGGCTACGGGGCCTTCCCGTGGATCGCGATGGCACTCGCATTCAGCTTCGGCCTCTACGGCCTCGTCAAGAAAAGGGTCGCGGGCCGCGCCGACGCGATCGGTGGTCTCACCACCGAGACCCTCCTTCTCAGTCCCGTGGCCATCGTCATGCTCGTCGTGGTCGGCTTCACGACCGGTCTGACGGTAGGAACGGTAAGCCCCTTGCATACCTGGCTCATGGCGAGCGTGGGTATAGCGACGGCGATCCCTCTGCTGTTCTTCGCCGCCGGCACGCGCCGACTCCCGCTCGTGTACATGGGACTCACGCAGTATTTCGCGCCCGTCATCCAGTTCATTATCGGTGTGGTGATCCTTCACGAGGCGATGCCGGTGGAGCGCTGGATCGGCTTCGCGATCGTGTGGCTCGCGCTCGTCATCCTCACGATCGACATGGTGGTCAACGGCACGCGGCAGCGGGCCGCGGAGGCCGCGGCGACGCCCGAAGGTGCCCCCTAACTGGGGTAATTATCGGCCCCGCGCCCAAAAAACTGGCCGATCAGGGCCAAAAAAGCAGTGAAACACTAGGTCACGGTAGGTAACGATCCGGTCGTGTTACAGGGCTGTAACACCAGCAGCTTGTGCCCGACTCACTTGCCGAATACCGTAAAACCCACAACACGGCTGTTGTGCCGTGATGCGTCCCAACACATTTCAATGCAAGGAGCAACATGAGCGTATTCGTGAAGGCAACTGCCTCGCGCTCCCGGTCTCTCAAGTCCATCCTCGGTGGTGTCGCGCTCGTTGGCGCGAGCGCTCTCGTTCTCAGCGGCTGCGCACCGGCCGCCGAGACCGATGGTGGCGGCGGCGACGCCGGTCCCCGTGACCTCACCCTCAAGATCGGAACCATCCTTCCCCAGAGTGGCACGCTCGCGTTCCTCGGCCCGCCCGAGGAGGCTGGCGTAGCGCTCGCTGTGCAGGACATCAACGATGCCGACCTCGGCATCACCGTTGAGGTCGAGTACCGTGACTCGGGCGACACCACGACGGACACGGCGACGGTTTCCGTCACCGACCTCCTCTCGCTGGACGTCTCCGCAATCATCGGTGCCGCGTCCTCGGGTGTCTCGAAGACCGTCATCGACCAGATCGTCGCCGCTGGCGTCGTTCAGTTCTCGCCGGCCAACACCTCGATCGACTTCACCGACTACGCGGATGACGGCCTCTACTGGCGCACCGCTCCGTCGGACGTTCTCCAGGGCGAGGTTCTCGGAAACGAGATCGCCGCGGATGGCGTGCAGACGCTCGGCATCATGCAGCTGAACGACTCCTACGGCACTGGCCTCACGTCCAAGATCACCGAGGTCTTCGAGGCCGCCGGTGGCGAGGTCGTCGCGGCTCCGCTGTTCAACACGGGTGAGACCGTGTTCACGACCCAGATCTCCGAGATCCTGGCCGCGAACCCGGACGCCATCGCTCTCGTCACGTTCGACGAGGCGAAGGTCATCGTTCCCGCCCTGCGCGGCGCTGGCTACACCGGCCCGCTGTACTTCGTCGACGGAAACCTCGCCGACTACAGCGCCGACTTCGCCGCTGACACCCTCACGGGTTCGAAGGGCACGCTGCCCGGCCTCGACACGGCAAAGCTCGGTGACTTCACCGACCGCCTGCTCGAGATCGACCCCGACCTGAAGGACTTCAGCTACGCGGCCGAGTCGTACGACGCCGTCATCCTCGTTGCGCTCGCCGCTCTTGCTGCGAACTCGACTGAGGGTGCCGACATCGCGTCGAAGCTGCAGGAGGTCTCCGGTGGTTCGGGCGATGGCAAGAAGGCGACCGACTTCGCGTCGGCCGCTCAGATCATCCTCGATGGTGGAGTCGTTGACTACGACGGCTTCTCCGGTCCGATCACGTTCGAT
>CAYZHZ010000099.1:0-10959 GCA_964477625.1 uncultured Salinibacterium sp. | reverse complement strand
GGAAGACTCCGAGGTGCAGCGACTCGTTGGGGCTGTGCGCGCGGGAATCCGGATCCTCAACACCCGTGATCAGAATCTGAGCATCCGGGAACACCTCCACGAGGTCGGAAATGAATGGTATTGATCCCCCGATCCCTGTCTCCAACGGCTCGACGCCCCAGGCCTCGTGCATGGACTCCTTAGCGACATCCACGGCCCATCCGCTCGTGTCCACAAGGAACGGGTTTCCCCAGTTGACGTCGCGGAACGTCAGATGAGCGCCGAACGGGACATTCTCACGCAAGTGCCGCTCGACCACATCGAATGCATCCTTACCCTCCTGCCCCGGAGCGATCCGAACGCTGACTTTGACGGTGACAGAGGGCACGAGGGTATTGGACGCGTTGAGCACGCTGGGCGCGTCGATTCCCGTCACCGTGATCGCGGGCTGATCCCACAGGCGCGAGAGCACACTGCCGTGCCCGATCGCGGTGACCCCCTCGAGGAAGGCGGCCTCTTCGGCAAGCTTGTGCTCGTCGTAGTCGGGGGTGTGCGCCTCACGTGAGGTGAGACCGGCAACCGCGACCGAACCGTCCTCCGCGTGGAGGGTCGCGAGGAGTCGGATCATCGCGAGCATGGCATCCGGCGCAGCACCGCCGAACATGCCGGAGTGCGACGCGTGGTCGAGCGTCGAGACCGTGAGCTTGAAAGAGACGTTGCCCCGCAGACCGACGGTGAGGGCGGGTGTCTGCGTGTCCCAGTTATCCGAGTCGGCGACCACAATGACATCCGCGGCGAGTTGATCGCGGTGTTGCACGATGAAGTTCGCGAAAGATCGGGATCCGAACTCTTCTTCCCCCTCAAAGAAAGCAACCAGACCCAAGTCGAAGTCGCTCCCGACGGTGGCGACGAAGGCTCGGATCGCGGCAACGTGCGCCATGACCCCTGCCTTGTCATCCGCGGCGCCTCGACCATAGAGACGATCCCCCACCACCGTGGGCTCGAACGGGCTCGTGTTCCAGTCGGCCTCGTTGCCGGGCGGCTGAACGTCGTGGTGGGCGTACAGCATGATCGTGGGCTTGCCGTTGCGCGCCTTGCGCGTCGCGAGCACCGCCGGCTGCCCGGTGAGTTCCCCGGAGACGGGGGCGGTCGCGATCGTGACCGTGTCGAAAATCCCGAGGCCTTCGAGGAGTCCCCTCGCGGCCTCTGCACTCGCCCGGACGTGGGCGGGATCAAAGCCATCCCAGGACACCGAGGGAATGCGGACGAGCGAGCCCAGGTCGGAGATGGCTGACGGCAGTCCGGCATCCACCGCCTCACTCAGCTGGGCCAGGAGCGCGGAGGACTGCGGCGTTTCGGTCATGCGAGTAATCTTAAGAGACATCCAGGTGAGGAAACCCGTGGCGAAGACATCGCAGAGCACGACCGGCACTGAGCCGACCCACGAGCTCAACAACGACAGCATCTCGAGTGGAAAGGGTCGCCCGACTCCCACGCGCAAGGAGAAGGAGGCCGCACGCAAGCGTCCCCTCGTCTCAAGTGACCGTGCGGCCGCCCGAAAGCAGGCGCGCGAGCAGATGCAGGCCCAACGGGATCGGGCGAGAATCGGCATGGCAGCGGGTGAAGAAAAGTACCTCCCGATCCGCGATCGGGGACCGCAGAAGCGATTTGTTCGTGACTTCGTGGATGCCCGCTTCAGCATCGGTGAACTCATGATTCCGTTGATGTTCGCCGTTATCATCCTCACCTTCTTCCCGTCGCCAGACGTGCAGATGATCGGAATCATCGCGCTGTGGGGGTTCTTTGCCCTCGCGATCGCGGATTGCGTCGTGCTGGGTTTCCAGGTGACCCGCAAACTTGCGGCCAAGTTCGGTGCGAGCAAGGTCGAGAAGGTGCGCTTCTATGCCGCCATGCGGGCACTACAGCTTCGTCCGATGCGTCTGCCGAAGCCCCAGGTCAAACGCGGGCAGTACCCCGCCTGATAGGGCAGTACCCCGCCTGATAGTCGCAACACTTAGGACGCGCGCGCAGCGAGTCCCCGGTTGATATCGCGCGCCCATAGTGGTCCGCGATAGAGAAACGCGGTGTAACCCTGAACGAGCGTCGCCCCTGCGGCGAGACGCTCCGCAACGTCGTCGGCGGTCTCCACTCCCCCGACGGAGATGACGCAGAAATCGGGCGGTACCGTTGCGCGGAGGAGCCGTAAGAGCTCGAGAGATCGAGCGGCGACGGGAGGACCGGACAGGCCACCAGCGCCGGCTGCCTCGACGACCTCGGGGTCGGTCACGAGGCCATCGCGGGAGAGTGTCGTATTGGTCGCGATGATTCCGTCGAGCAGGTCGACGGCCAACTCAGCGATCCGCGCGGCTTGGTCATCGGTGACGTCGGGTGCGATCTTCACGAGAACGGGGACGGGGCCCGCCGCATCTTTCACGGCGGTAAGGAGTGGCGCGAGGCGGTCGAGTTCCTGGAGTCCACGCAGACCCGGAGTATTCGGTGACGAGACGTTGACCACGAGGTAATCGGCGACCGGCGCGAGTTGGCGTGTACTCGCGACGTAATCGTCGAGTGCGGCATCTACGTCGACGATGCGCGATTTGCCGATGTTCACGCCTATGACCGGGCGAGCTCGCCGCGCGCGTGCCCGCTCGATACGAGGCCGAGCCGCGCGTGCGCCATGGTTGTTGAAGCCCATCCGGTTGATGACCGCGCGGTCCGGTATGAGGCGAAAAAGACGCGGCCTGTCGTTGCCCGGTTGAGAATGCGCCGTGATCGTCCCCACCTCAACGTGACCGAACCCGAGCTGCCCCAGGCCGATGATGCCGGCCCCCTCTTTGTCGAAGCCCGCAGCGACGCCGAAAGGCGAGTCGAAAACAAGCCCCAGGGCCTCTGTGCGCAGAGCGGGGTGCGGCCGCGTCAATCGGGAAATGAGACGTCCAATGCCCAGTACTGGCAGCGCACGAATGACAAGGAAGGCGAGCTGGTGGGCGCGCTCCGGATCCAGGCGCGAAAGCACCGTGCGAAACAGAAGTCCGTACATCCGGTCAGTTGGAGTTGGACGTGTCGGCGGCGTGGTGGTCGACACGCAGGAGAGTGATCGCCGATTCAAAATCTTCGAGGGAATCGAATCCCTGATACACACTTGCAAAGCGCAAGTAGGCGACCTCATCGAGTTCGCGAAGCGGCGTAAGGATGGCCAAACCGATGTCGTTCGCCTCGATCTGAGCCGCGCCCGTCGCTCGGATCGTCTCCTCAACCCGCTGCGCGAGGACGGCGAGGTCGGTGTCCGTTACCGGCCGACCCTGGCAAGCCTTGCGGACGCCGGTGACGATCTTCTCGCGGCTGAAAGGCTCGACGACGCCGTTGCGCTTGATCACGCTGAGAGAAGCAGTCTCCGTCGTGCTGAAACGGCGACCGCACTCCGGGCACTGACGACGGCGACGGATGGACAAGCCATCATCGCTCGTGCGGGAATCGATGACTCGACTATCCGGGTGGCGGCAGAAGGGGCAGAACATGGTGCCGACAACCCTACTCGACACCGTACCGGCATCGAGTGTTGGACCGACTTCAGGGGAAACGTGCGCGTACGGCATCCCCGTGCGCGGGCAGGTCCTCCGCGGAGCTCAGGGCGACGATAAGGTCATGAACCGCGCGAAGACCTCGCTCGTCATATCGGATGACTTGCTGCGGGCGGAGGAACGTGTATGCACCCAGACCCGACGAGAACCTGGCTTGTCCTCCCGTAGGAAGCACGTGATTCGACCCCGCTAGATAGTCGCCCAGGCTCACAGGAGAGTGCCGACCGACGAATATAGCGCCAGCGCTGTCGATGAGGTCAAGAACTGCACCGGGATCGTCGGTCTGAATCTCGAGGTGCTCCGGAGCGTAGGCGTTGCTGAATGCGGCAGCCGCCGGCAGTGTGTCGACGAGCACGATCGCCGACTGCTCAGCCGTGAGAGCTGCGCGAACACGATCACTGTGATGGGTCGATTCGCAGAGCGTCGAAACCTGAACTTGTACAGCCTCCGCGAGTGATTCCGAGTCCGTGACGAGTACAGCGGCCGCGAGCTCGTCGTGCTCGGCCTGGCTCACAAGGTCGGTTGCGATGAGGTGGGCATCCGCATGCGCATCTGCAATGACGAGGATCTCCGTCGGACCCGCCTCAGCGTCGATGCCGACTGAACCACGGACAAGCCGTTTCGCGGCCGCCACGTAGACATTCCCCGGGCCGGTGATGATGTCGACGGGGTCGAGGTCGAGGCCGGACACGCCGTAGGCGAGAGCCCCGATCGCGCCAGCGCCCCCCATGGCGTACACCTCCTCGATACCGAGAAGTCCGGCTGCCGCAAGAATCGTCGGGTGGACCGCTCCGCCACAGTGCTTCTGCGGTGGGGATGCGAGTGCGATTGACGCCACACCAGCGACCTGGGCGGGCACAACGTTCATTACTACGCTCGACGGGTACACTGCTTTGCCGCCGGGTACGTAGAGCCCGACCCGGTTGACCGGCTGCCAACGCTGCACGATCTGTGCACCTGGACCGATCTCGGTGACACTGCTCGGGGGAACTTGCGCCTGGGTCGCCATGCGCACGCGTTCAATAGCCTCATCGAGCGCTTCTCGCACGGTCGGATCGAGAGCCCGCACCGCCTTGGAGATCTCCCCTGCGTGGATCCGCACACGCTCCGGTCGAACTCCATCCAGACGCTCTGACTGGTCGAGCAGTGCAGTCTCGCCACGATCGCGCACGTCCCTCATGAGATCCGCTGCGATTGCGGTGGCGGCTGAGACATCGGTCGCCGCGCGGGGCACAATGCTCGAGAGCTCGGCGCGAGTGGGCTGGCTTCCGCGAAGGTCGATCGTCTGCATCATGTCCTTCCCATGCTAGTTGGCCGTCGGGCGGGAATATCGCCGCGAGTGGAATGATTGATACGCACGTATGGACGAGCCAGCCACAGACCCCCAGCCCGATGTGACCCCAGACGGTCTCGACGCGTTCAAGCGCGCGTTCCGCCGGCACGCCGCTGGTGTCGCCGCGATCACCTCGCGCGCGCCCGATGGCCGGCCGGTGGGATTCACTGCAACCTCGCTGGCCTCCCTTGCCGCTGCCCCGCCGCTTGCGACCTTCAATATGGCACGAGTCTCGAGCGCGTGGCCCGCAATGACGATCGGCAACCGCGTGGCCATTCACATGCTCGGTCCCCGCACTCGCCATCTCGCCGAGCTCATGGCGGCCGATCACGACGTGCGCTTCACAGGCGACCACTGGCATGAGGGACTCCACGGGCTGCCTATTCTCGACAATGTCACGGCTTGGATGTCCGGACGCATCATCGAGGTCGTACCGGTGCACTCCAACGCCATCGTCGTCGTCGAGATCGAGGACGGCGAGTTAGGCGACGAGGATGCTGCGCTCCTGTACCACGAACGCACCTACCTTCGTCCCGGCGATGTCGCCTAGAGCCTGAGCGGGGCGCGAACTCAGCCCAGGCAGTTAGGGCCGAGCAGCGTCTTGAGCTCGCCGTACAGGTCAGCAGACACCTTCACGGGGTACGGAATCTCGAAGACCCGTGCGCTCGAACCCTTCACCAGCTTGAGGCGCACCTCGTTGCTACCCGCGTGGCGGATGAGCACGTCATTGAGAGCCGACACCACTTCGGTCGTTGCCCGTTGCTCGGGAACCGAGATAACTACGGGGCCGGAGCCCAGGCTCGGTCCGGTGTCGGGAGTGAACATGCTCACGGCGTGGAGGTTCATTCCGTCGTCCCGCACGCTAACCCGGCCGCGCACCACCACGATGGAGTCATTCGTGAGAGCCGGAGAGAACTCCTGGTAGGTCTTGCCCAGGAACATGACGCTCATCTCGCCCGCGAAGTCCTCAACCGTCACGATGCCGTACTGATTGCCACTGTTGCGAGCGACCCGGTGCTGCACGCTCGTGACGAGGCCGGCAATCGTGACGTGCTCACCGTCTCCCGCGATATCGCCTCCCAGAATCTCAGTGATCGAGGCCGTTTGATGCTTCGCGAGCTGGATCTCGAGGCCCGCCAGCGGATGATCAGACACGTAGAGGCCCAGCATCTCACGCTCGAAGGCGAGCTTGTCGCGCTTGGCCCACTCGGGCCGGTCTGGCACATGATCCACCGCCTCGGGCTCATCCCACAGGCTGTCGAAGTCGAACCCGACCTGACCGTTGGCCTCCGCCCGCTTGACGCTCACCGCACCGTCGACAGCATCTTCGTGAATCTCGAGCAGCGCTCGCCGGGTTGCCCCGAGCGAATCAAAGGCACCTGCCTTGATGAGCGACTCGACCGTGCGCTTATTGGCAACCTGGATCGGCACCTTCCGGAGGAAGTCATGGAACGAGGTGAACCGCCCCTTCTCCTCGCGAGCTTGGGCGATCGCCTCCACCACAGCATGACCGACGTTGCGCACGGCCCCGAGGCCGAACCGAATATCTCCGACGGAGCCCTCTCCCGGCACGGCGGTAAAGTCAACTCGCGACTCATTGACATCGGGCGCCAGCACCTTGATGCCCATGCGGCGACATTCGCTCAGGTACATCCCGAGCTTGTCTTTGGAATCGCCGACGCTCGTGAGCAAGGCTGCCATGTACTCAGCCGGATGATTCGCTTTGAGGTACCCGGTCCAGTAACTCAGTACCCCGTAACCGGCGCTGTGGGCCTTGTTGAACGCATAATCGGCGAACGGCATGAGAGTTTCCCACAACACCGTCACGGCTTGCTTGCTGTAGCCGTTGTCGAGCATCCCGGCTTCAAAGGCGGCGAACTGTTTGTCGAGTTCTTCCTTCTTCTTCTTGCCCATCGCTCGCCGCAGGACGTCCGCCTGGCCGAGAGTGAAGCCCGCGACCTTTTGTGCAACGGACATCACCTGCTCTTGGTACACGATGAGCCCGAAGGTGGTGTCGAGAATCTCGGCGAGAGGTTCGGCGAGCTCGGGATGGATCGCGTCGACCTGCTGCAGGCCGTTCTTGCGTAGCGCGTAATTGGTGTGCGAGTTCATGCCCATCGGACCCGGGCGATACAGCGCGATGACGGCCGAGATGTCCTCGAAGTTAGTCGGCTTCAGTTGCTTGAGAAGCGCCCGCATGGCACCGCCGTCCAACTGGAAGACCCCGAGGGTCTCGCCGCGCGCGAGGAGTGCGTAAGTGTTCTCATCGGCGTCAAGGTCGAGATCCTCGATCCTGAGCGGAGAACCGGTGTTTGCCTCGATCTGACGGAGGGCATCCTCAATGACCGTGAGGTTGCGCAGGCCCAAGAAGTCCATCTTGAGGAGTCCGAGGTCTTCGAGGGGAGGTTGGTCGAACTGCGTGATGATCGCGCCGTCATCCTCGCGCTTCATGATGGGCAGCACGTCGATGAGCGGTTCGGCAGACATGAGAACACCAGCGGCGTGCACACCCCACTGACGCTTGAGATTCTCTATGCCGCGGGCCGTCTCAAAGACCTTTGCCGACTCGGCATCGGTCTCGACGAGCCCACGAAGGTCAGCAGCCTCCTTGTAACGCTCGGCGTTCTTGTCGTGCACGTCGCTGAGCGAAATGTCCTTGCCCATGATCGGCGGGGGCATTGCCTTGGTGAGTCGCTCCCCCACCGCGTAGGGCATGCCCAACACTCGCGCCGAGTCCTTGAGTGCCTGTTTCGCCTTGATCGTGCCGTACGTCACGATCTGCGCGACGCGGTCATCGCCATACTTCTCGGTGACGTACCGAATTACCTCGGGACGTCGGCGGTCATCGAAGTCGACATCGACGTCGGGCATCGACACGCGTTCAGGGTTGAGGAAGCGCTCGAAGATCAGCCCATGAGCGAGCGGGTCCAGCTCTGTGATTCCCATCGCATACGACGCCATGGAGCCCGCCGCGGAGCCACGGCCCGGACCCACCCGGATTCCCTGCGATTTCGCCCACGAGATGAAGTCAGCGACGACGAGGAAGTAGCCGGGGAAGCCCATCTGGGTGATGACGTCGACCTCGTACTTTGCCTGCGCCAAGTGCGCCTCGGACGGTCCATTAGGGAAGCGGCGCGCCATTCCGGCAGCGACCTCCTTCTCGAACCACGTTGCCTCGGTCTCGCCCTCGGGCACAGGGAAGCGGGGCATGAGATCGCGCTTCTCAAACGAGATGTCCGCGCGCTCCGCGATGAGAAGCGTGTTGTTGCACGCCTCAGGATGATCGCGGAACAGGTCCCGCATCTGGGCTGCGGACTTGAGGTAAAACTCCTCGGAGTCGAATTTGAATCGGTTGGGATCATCCAGAGTCGACGCAGACTGCACACAAAGAAGTGCGGCATGTGCGGTCGCGTCGTGGGCATGCGTGTAATGCAGATCGTTTGTCGCGACCAGCGGGAGATCGAGTTCCTTTGCGAGCCGCAGCAAATCAGTCATGGTGCGGCGTTCGATATCAATTCCGTGGTCCATGATCTCGGCGTAAAAATTGTCTTTGCCGAAGATGTCGCGGAACTCCCCCGCGGCCTTACGGGCCTCGTCGTACTGCCCGAGACGCAAACGCGTTTGCACCTCACCACCGACGCATCCGGTCGTCGCGATGACGCCCGACGAGTAGCGGGAGAGCAACTCACGATCCATTCGCGGTTTGAAGTAGTAACCCTCGAGTGACGCGAGCGATGTCATCCGAAAGAGGTTGTGCATTCCCTCGTTGTTCTCGGCAAGAAGCGTCATGTGCGTGTACGCACCGGAACCTGAGACGTCGTCGGAGGTCTGCGCGCTCGTGCCCCACCGTACGCGCGTCTTGTCGCTGCGATGTGTGCCGGGCGTGATGTACGCCTCGGTGCCGATGATGGGCTTGATGCCGACCGCGGTAGCCGTCTTCCAGAAGTCGTAAGCGCCGAACATGTTGCCGTGATCTGTGACGGCAATAGCGGGCATATCTTCCTGGACCGCCGCCTCCAGCAGGGGTTTCACACGCGCGGCGCCATCGAGCATGGAGTACTCGCTGTGCACATGAAGGTGCACGAATGAGTCCTGCGATGCCACGGTTCTCCGAAGGGGTGGGGGATGGAATTCAACCCTAAACCCGGGGTCCGCGCGATCGATCATCAACGCGCGCTAGTCCGCCCGAAGCACCTCAAGTGCGTGTTGAAGGTCGGACGCGTAGTCGCTCTCGAACCTCCCCCACTGCCCCGTGGCGGGATGATCGAAGGCCAGCTGTTTCGCATGTAACCACTGACGGGCGAGGCCGAGTCTCGTCGATATAGTCGGATCGGCGCCATACATGGTGTCTCCCACGCAGGGGTGCCGCTGGGCCGCCATGTGTACGCGGATCTGATGCGTGCGGCCGGTCTCGAGGTGTATCTCGAGAAGTGACGCCGACGGGAAGGCCTCGAGAGTCTCGTAGTGGGTAACGCTCGCCTTTCCTCCCGCCGTGACCGCAAACTTCCAGCTCGAACCCGGGTGTCGTCCGATCGGGGCATCGATCGTGCCCGACAGCGGATCGGGGTGCCCCTGCACGACCGCATGATAGATCTTCTCCACCTGACGATCGTGGAAAGCGCGCTTCAGCCCCGAGTACGCAGACTCGGTCTTGGCAACGACCATAAGTCCGCTCGTCCCCACATCCAGTCGGTGGACGATACCCGCGCGTTCCGCGGCTCCGGAGGTTGCGACGCGAAAGCCCGCACCTGCAAGCGCACCCAGCACCGTGGGACCCTCCCATCCGATGCTGGGGTGGGCGGCGACGCCGGCGGGCTTGTCCACCACGACGATGTCGTCATCGTCATAGACGATGCCCAAACCTGGGACGACGACCGGAACGATCTCGGGCTCTCGCTTCGACTCCCAGGAGACATCGAGCCATCCACCCGGTGAGAGACGATCGGACTTACCGAGGGTGCGCCCGTCGAGCACGACCCCACCAGCCTCGGCGACGTCGGCGGCGAATGTGCGGGAGAACCCCAGCAACTTGGCGATCGCCGAATCGACCCGCTCCCCGGCGAGGCCGTCCGGTACGTACAGGCTGCGAGATTCCATGTCAGCGGACAGCAACGACGGCCAGCGGTGCGGGGGCGATGATGCCAACCCCCGGCACGCTGGCCGTCGTGATGGTGCTAGTTGCCGGCAAAACCAGTGAAGTTGGCGGGTGGCTGCTGAGCCGGGGCCGCATACTCCGGGGCGGCGTACTCCTGGGCGGAGTACTGTCCGCCCTGCGCGGGTGCCGCGGGGACGGCAGCGGGAGTTACCTGGCCAGCAGGAAGGGAGTTGGCCGAGTCGAGCTCGCGCAACTGGCCCTCAATGTAGCTCTTGAGCTTCTGGCGGTAATCGCGCTCAAAGGTGCGGAGTTCCTCGATGCGCGCCTCAAGCTGCGTGCGCTCCTGGTCGAGCGAGTTGAGCTGCGCGCGCTGGCGCGATTCTGCCTCGGCTACAACGCGTGCGGCGGTCGCGTGACCCTCAGCGATAAGCGCGTCGCGCTTCTCAACGCCTTCGCGCACGTGCTCCTCGTGGAGGCGCCGGGCCAGCTGCAGCAGGTTGTTGGTGTTGCTCGGATCCATCGAGTTGGGGTCGACACCCTGTGCAGGGAACGCAGCGGCCGGGGCAGCGTGAACGGGCTCGGGCTGGGCGTACTGCTGGGGCTGCTGAGGAGCCGCGGCCATCTGGGCACCCGCACGCTGGAGCTCGTTGATGCGCTGGTCGCTCTGCACGAGCCGCTGGCGCAGTTCTTCGTTCTCCTGGTTGAGGCGGCGAAGCTCGACCACTACCTCATCGAGGAAATCGTCGACCTCGTCCTGGTCGTAGCCCTCCCGGAACTTGGTCGGCTGGAACCGCTTATTGACCACATCTTCTGGAGTCAGAGCCATTGTTGTCACCTCAAACACTTTCTTTAAACGTCTACCTAACGTCTAGTCACTCGGAGGGAGAAGCCCTCACGATGACCGGGTCGCCCCCACGTCTTGATCCCACGGTACACCGAGACGGTCAGTTCACGAATCCCAGAGTCACAGA
>CAYZHZ010000098.1:0-11211 GCA_964477625.1 uncultured Salinibacterium sp. | reverse complement strand
GCGCTTCGAGAGCTTCTTATTGCCCTCCCCCATGACGTATGGCAGATGACCGAAGCGCGGAATGAACTCGGTCACTCCGATCTCGATGAGGGCGGTGTACAGCGCGATCTGGCGCGGGGTCGACGACAGCAGGTCTTCACCGCGCAGCACGTGCGTGACGCCCATGAGCGCATCATCCACCGGGTTGACGAAGGTGTAGAGCGGCGCACCGTTCGGGCGAACGACGACGAAATCGGTGAACGAACCGACGGGGAAGGTGATCTCGCCACGCACGAGGTCATCGAAGCTCAGATCGGTGTCGGGCACGCGCAGCCGAAGCGCGGGCTGGCGCCCCTCGGCGCGGAACGCCTCGCGCTCGGCCTCGGTGAGATCGCGCTCGAAGTTGTCGTAGCCCTGCTTGGGGTCGCGTCCGTTCGCGATGTTGCGCGCCTCGATCTCCTCGCCCGTCGCGTAGGACTCGTAGAGGTGACCAGACGCCTTGAGCTGGTCGATGACGCCCTGGTAGATCTCGGTGCGCTGTGACTGGCGGTACGGCTCGTTCGCTCCGCCGACGTCGATACCCTCGTCCCAATCGATGCGCAACCAGCGCAGCGCGTCGAGCAGCTGCAGATAGCTCTCCTCGCTGTCGCGTTCGGCGTCGGTGTCTTCGATGCGGAAGATCAGCTTGCCGCCCGTGTGGCGCGCGTACGCCCAGTTGAACAGTGCCGTTCGGATGAGGCCGACGTGCGGCGTTCCGGTCGGGGACGGGCAGAATCGCACACGAACATCGGAGCCGGTGGCGGTGGAAAAGGGAGCTGACACGGAGGGTAAGTCTACTTCGGGCTCCGAGCGCGCACGATGAGCCAGAGGCCGACACCGACATTGATCACCAATGGCAGGAGCAAGACGATGTGCCAGGATGCCAGGCCGCCGATGACCGGACTGCCACCGTCGGCTGGGCCGAGGCTCGCCGCCCAACTCGCCGCGAGCGTCAATGCCATCAACCCCGGTGTCACGAGGGTCGCGACCCACTTCTCCCACCGCAGCCAGGACCCCGAGGCCCACACGAGACCCACGTCGATTCGGTGCGCTGCGGTCGCGGCATCCACCCCGATCAGTTGCTCGCGAACGCCTGTGAGGATCTCGCGTCGCACCTCCTCAGTTGTACCGACGAGCGCGGAGTCGAGCTCCGCGAGGTAGCTGCGCACCACTTGCGGGGGTGTTTCAGTCATGGGGTTCTCCAATGAGTTCGGTGATGGTTCGGGTAAACGGCGCCCACTGGCGCCGGAAAGAGTCGAGTTCGGATCGACCGGCATCCGTCAGTCGGTAGTAGCGACGGACCGGGCCGGAGCCCGAGGAGTCGTCGTACGAGGTCACGAGTCCGCGCTCGCGCAATCGCGTGAGTACGGGGTAGAGCGTGCCGATACTCGCGATGACGCCGTGGTCGGCGAGGGTCTCGGAGAGTTGCCAGCCGTACATGACCTCTCGCGAGAGCAAACCGAGCACGCAGTACTCGACGACTCCCTTACGGAGCTGTGCGCTCGGATCGGCTCTCATGCATTACACGATACCTTGCAATACATAATAGAGCGAACCCAGCTGACCGGGTCAGCCCGCGCGCACCGAGTTGCGGAGGGTGCCGATGCCAGCGACGGTGATCTCCACGACATCGCCGTCAACGATCGGGCCCACACCGGCCGGGGTTCCCGTGAGGATCACATCGCCCGGAAGCAGAGTGAATACGGCAGACGCGAACGCGATGACGGATGCCACCGAGTGCACCATCTCCGTGAACGGTGCGTCTTGCTTGAGGTCGCCGTTGACGCGCGTCTGCACCGAGCTGGCCCGCACATCGAACTCGGTTTGGATGACCGGTCCGAGCGGACAGAACGTGTCAGCACCCTTGGCGCGAGCCCACTGCCCGTCGGACTTCTGCCAGGTGCGCTCAGACACGTCGTTGGCGATCGTGTATCCGAAGATCACGCTGTCGGCATCCGCCTCGGCGACGTTCTTGGCGATGCTGCCGATGATCACGGCGAGCTCGCCCTCGAACTCGACCTTCGTGCTGTGCGGGGGAAGGATGATCGCATCGTCGTGGCCGATGACCGAGGTGTTGGGCTTGAAGAACAGCATGGGTTCGACAGGTACCTCGTTGCCCCCCTCCGCCGCGTGGGCTCGGTAGTTGCGGCCCACCGCGATGACCTTCGAGCGCGGGATGACCGGCGCGAGCAGCTTCACCTCGGCGAGGGGCACGCGCTCGTCTGTGGTGTCGAAGCCACTGAACATCGGATCGCCCTTGAGCACGACGAGTTCACCATCGTCGACGATGCCGAAGCGGGGGTCACCACCGGTGCTGAAACGCGCAATCTTCACCCGACGAGCCTAGCGGCGGGCGGATACGATCACTCCATGTGCGAGCTGCTGTGGGACTCGCCCGACGATCCGATCGCCACCCTGCTACTGGCCCACGGTGCTGGCGCGGCGATGGACAGCGCCGGGATGAACGATCTCGCGGGAGTGCTCGAAGCTCGCGGCATCCGTGTCGCCCGCTTCGAGTTCGACTACATGGCCGCGCGCCGACAGGGCATCCGCAGACCGCCACCACGCGCCGATACCCTCACGAGCGAGTACCTCGCCGCGGTCGAGCGCGTGCGCGCCGAGATCGGCGACAGCGCGGCGCTCTTCATCGGGGGGCGGTCGATGGGCTTCACTTACGCACAGCACCTCGCAGCGGCGGCGGATGCTGCGCGCGCGTTCGTCGAACGGGTTTCGATACGCGCTCCGCGCTACGGGGCCACCGAGTAGCTGCGCGCTACGGGGCCACCGGCTAGGCGTCGAGGCGCAGCATCCAGCCGTGGCGGTCTTCCCGACGTCCGTACTGGATGTCGGTGAGTTCCTCGCGCAGCGACATCGTGAGTTCGCCCGCCGGTGCGTTGGGGTCGCCGACCGAGAAGTCCTCACCCTTGATTTGGGCGATCGGCGTGACGACCGCGGCGGTGCCGCAGGCGAACACCTCCGTGATGTCGCCGGAGGCCCACCCCTCACGTACCTCGTCGATCGTGATGCGGCGACGCTCCACCGTGTGACCTCGGTCCTCAGCGAGCTGGAGGATCGAGTCGCGCGTGATGCCTTCGAGGATCGAATCGGATGCCGGGGTCACGAGGGTGCCGTCCTTCTTGACGATGACGACGTTCATGCCCCCGAGTTCCTCGAGGTACTTGCCCTCTTCGGAGTCGAGGAAGAGCACCTGCGCACAGCCGTGGTCGTAGGCCTCCTGCTGAGCGACGAGGCTCGAGGCGTAGTTGCCGCCCGTCTTCGCGGCACCTGTCCCACCCTTGCCCGCGCGCGCGTAATCAGTGGAAAGCCAGATCGAGACCGGGGCGACGCCGCCGTGGAAGTAGGCTCCCGCCGGGCTCGCGATCACGTAGTAGTTGACCTTCGTCGCGGGCCGCACGCCGAGGAACGCCTCCTTGGCGAACATGAAGGGACGCAGGTACAGGCTCGTCTCGGGAGCAGACGGCACCCAGCGCTTGTCGACGGCAATGAGTTGCTTGAGCGACTCGATGAAGTACTCGGTCGGCAGTTCGGGCAGGGCCAGGCGACGCGCAGAACGCTGCATGCGCTCCGCGTTCTTCTCGGGACGGAAAGTCCACACCGAACCATCCTCATGACGGTATGCCTTGAGTCCCTCGAAGACCTCCTGCGCGTAGTGCAGCACGGCTGCGGCGGGGTCGAGGGCGATGGGGCCGTACGGCTGAACGCGCGGACGGTGCCATCCTCCGCGCTCCGACCAGCAAATGTCGACCATGTGGTCGGTGAAATGCTTGCCGAAGCCCGGCTCGGCGATGATGTCCGCGTGCTCGGCCGCCGAACGAGCGGCATCGTTCACCGTCACAGCAAACTCGAGCGACTGGGGGGCGAGGAGGTTCTTCATGATGCGGTCCTTAGGGGAAGAAGTACTGAAAGGTTACGTCGACCGGTTTCGATACGCGCTGAGCGCTACTCAACCAGCGTTGGCTACAGCCGCGACGATGGCGTCACCGATCTCACTGGTGCCACGTTTCGACGTCCCGCGGGAGGCGAGGTCGGCTTCGACAGCCGCGGTGACCCGAGCCGCAGCATCCGTCTCGCCCAGGTGTGTCAACAGAAGGGCTACCGAGAGGATCGCGGCCGTGGGGTCGGCGAGCTGTTGTCCCGCGATGTCGGGTGCCGAACCGTGCACGGGCTCGAACATCGAGGGGAAGGCGCCGTCCGGATTGATGTTGCCCGAGGCTGCCAGTCCGATGCCACCGCTGATTGCGGCCGCGAGATCGGTGATGATGTCGCCGAAGAGGTTGTCTGTGACGAGTACGTCGAATCTACTCGGATCGGTGACCATGAAGATAGTCGCCGCGTCGATGTGGATGTAATCGACCGCGACACCGGGGAAATCGGGGGCCACTCGATCGACAGTTCGCTGCCAGAGGCCGCCGGCGTGCACGAGCACGTTGGTCTTGTGCACGAGCGTGAGCTTCTTGCGACGTGACGCCGCCTGGGCGAAAGCGAAGCGCACAACGCGCTCGACACCGTACGCAGTGTTGACTGAAAGCTCGTTGGCGATCTCGTGGGGGGTACCCACGCGTAAGGCTCCCCCGTTGCCCACATAGGGACCCTCGGTGCCCTCGCGTACGACAACGAAGTCGACCTCGCCGGGGGCCGCGAGCGGGCTCGGCACGCCGGGGACGATCTTCGTGGGGCGGAGGTTGACGTAGTGATCGAGGGCGAAACGCAGCTTCAGCAGCATTCCGCGCTCGATGATGCCGCCCGCGAGCTTCGGATCCCGGGGGTCGCCACCCACCGCACCGAGCAAGATGGCGTCATGCTTCGAGAGGTCTGCGATGTCCGACTCAGAGAGAATGGCGCCCGTCGCGAGGTAGTGACCGGCGCTGAACGGGTACTCGGTCGTCGCCACCGAAACGCCCGTCGCCTCGAGCACGCGCAGTGCCTCTGTGATGACTTCGGGACCGATACCGTCGCCGCGAATGACGGCCAGAGAAAAAGTGCGAGGCATTGGATCAGGCTACCGGCTTGCGCATCTCGGCGGCTCGCGCAAGGGGGTGCACAGTGTGGCCCTACCTGCCTAGTTTCGAAACATGAGCATTGGAACCGGAATCGTACTGTTCGTGATCGGCGCTGTTCTCGTCTTCGCCCTCAACCTCGAAGTCACGTGGATCAACATCGACATGGTGGGCTACCTGCTGATGGGTGCGGGCTTCATCGTCTTCCTCGTCGGCATCATCCTGATGACGCGTCGACGCCAGAGCGTCACGACCGTGCAGTCGGGGGTCGACCCCGCCACGGGCGCAAGCGTTCAGGAGCGTCGCACGAGCGTGACGCCCGACGAGACCCTCTAGGTCTCGCTACGCCCTACGGGGCTACTCGACCACCGCTAGGACTCGACGATGTCGATCTCACGTAAGAGATCGGCATCGATCGAGACCCGCACCTTCTCGAGCAATTCGTCGGGAACGGGTGAGTCGACCGTCAACACCGAAAGAGCCTGCCCACCCGCACTCTGACGCGCGATCTGCATGCCCGCGATGTTGATGTTCGCTTCGCCGAACTCCTTGCCGTAGACGGCGACGATGCCCGGGCGATCGGTGTAGATCATGACGATGAGGTGCTCGGCAACGGGCACCTCCACGTCGTAGCCGTTGATCTCCACGATCTTCTGAGTCTGTTTGGTGCCCGTGAGTGTGCCCGAAACAGAGATCTGGGAACTATCGCTGAGCGCACCGCGGATCGTCAGCAGGTTGCGGTACTCGTTGGACTCAGGATCTGTGATGAGGCGCACCGTCACCCCGCGTGCCTCTGCCATGAGGGGAGCGTTCACGTAGCTGACCGACTCGCTCACGGTGTTCGAGAAGAACCCCTTGAGGGCCGCGAGCTTCAGCACGTTGACGTCGTGCTCCACGATCTCGCCACGTACCTCGACGTCGATACTCGTGACCGGCGAGTCGGCGAGACCCGCCAAGACCTGCCCGAGCTTCTCCATGAGCGGGATGCCCGGGCGAACCGTCGGATCGATGACACCGCCCGCAACGTTGACGGCGTCGGGGACGAGCTCGCCGTCGAGGGCAAGGCGCACCGAGCGGGCAACGGACACTCCGGCCTTCTCCTGCGCTTCGTTCGTCGAGGCACCGAGGTGCGGGGTGAGCACGACATTATCGAGGGTGAGCAGCGGAGAGTCGGTGGGCGGCTCCGAGACGAAAACGTCGAGGCCAGCTCCCGCGATCCGGTTCGACTTGAGCGCCGCAAACAGGGCGTCCTCGTCGATGAGTCCGCCGCGAGCGACGTTCACGATGAATGCCGTGGGCTTCATGAGACCGAACTGATCGGTGGAGATCATGCCGGTCGTCTCGGGGGTCTTCGGCATGTGGATCGAGATGATGTCGGACTGCGCGAGCAGGTCATCCAACGTCACGAGCGTGACTCCGAGCTGCTGGGCGCGCGCACCCGTGACGTAGGGGTCGTACGCGACGACACTCATCCCAAAGGCCTGCAGGCGCGCGGTGATGAGAGCGCCGATGCGACCCAGACCGATGATGCCGACCGTCTTCTCGAAGAGCTCGACGCCGGTGTACTTCGAACGCTTCCAGGTGCCGGCCGCGAGGCTCGCATGGGCCGCCGGGATGTGGCGGGCAAGGCTCAGGATGTGGCCTACCGTGAGCTCAGCGGCGGAGATGATGTTCGAGGTCGGCGCGTTGACGACCATCACACCCGCCTCCGTCGCCGCCTTGATATCGACGTTGTCGAGGCCGACTCCGGCGCGCGCGACCACCTTGAGCTGCTTGGCGGCAGCGAGGGCCTCGGCGTCGACGGTCGTCGCGGAACGGATGAGGATCGCGGAAGCGTCGGCCAGGGCATCCAACAGTGCAGGACGGTCGGTGCCGTCGACGGAGCGGATGTCGAAGTCGGGGCCGAGAGCCTCGACGGTCGCCGGTGAGAGTTCTTCTGCGATCAGCACGATCGGCTTTGCCACGGGATCGAGTCCTTCTGTATTGGGGAAGGATTCAACCCTACTGGGTGTGACAATGGGTGAATGTCCACCCCCGAACTGCTCGCTTGGATCGTGCGCGGGGCTCTCGCGGCGGTCTTCGTCGTCATGGGGGTGACCCACTTTCTGCCCGGCCCCGGGCGCGCGATGGGGGCCATGATCCCACCCGCGCTCAAGCGGGCGGGGCTACCCTCGGCACGCACGCTCGTCGCCGTCACCGGCGTGTGCGAAATCGCGGGCGGCATCGGCTTGCTCGTGCCGTTCACGCGCACCGCGGCGGGACTCGCGCTCGTCGTCTTTCTCATCGCGGTGTTCCCCGCGAACGCCTTCGCCGCACAGCACCCCGAGAAGTTCGGACGCGCCGCTTTCCCCTACTGGCCGCGCTTCGCCGCGCAGCTCGCGCTCATCGCGCTCGTGATGGGTGCAATCGCCTAAGAGCTCGTGGCCGGGAGCACCGGGCCGAAGATCAGGATGTACGTGAGCGCGATCACGCTCAAACCGAGCCCCGCGACCACCGCGAGCCCCACCGTGAACAGCGCGGCCTTGCGCCCCACGTTCTCGCGGCGCCCCACCGCGGCGGCGACGCCGAACACGACCGGCGGAATGACGACACCGAGAATCAGCAGCCACCACGGGATGCGCGCACCGGAGAGTCCCAGTGCCGCCAGGTTGGTCGGCAGCTGCACGAGAAGGCTCACCGCCTGCCACAGGAAGTAGGCGTAGACCAGGCCGAACAGTGCGGCGACGGTGAGGCTGAGCCATCCGTAGCGGCCACGGGTTGCCTGCGCCGCATCATCCACAATGACGGCTTCGACCGGATCGTCGGACTCGGCAATGGTGGGTTCGTCGGTCACGTCACACTCCCAGCACGGTCGGCCACGGGATCACGATGGCCAGTCCCACGAGCAGCCACAGCAGCCGCACGAGGGGCTTGCGTCCCCGGGTGAGAAGGAAGACGGCGCCGAACCAGATCGCCGGGCTTGCCACGGCGAGACCCTGCTGAACCTGGAACATTATCTGGTCGAAGACCGTCGCGCGCACCGGGGCGCCCTTGGCGACGGAGAGTATCCAGCCGACCACGTAGATGAGGTACAGGCCCGCGAGAAGTCCGTAGGTGATCAGGAGGGGTGCGGGGGTGGGGCGCTTAGTCGGGTTCTCTACGACCTCGACCGCGGGTTCTGCCGTCGCGGGGGTCTCGATACGCGCCCTCGGCGCTACTCGACCACCGGGCTTCTCGATGGGCTCGTCGCCGGCCCAGGCGAGGGCGTCTTCGTCGGGATCAGCGGCCATGCGCACACCCTACCCGCACCGGGGTGGACAGCACGGGTTTACCTTGCCGGTTTCTGAAGGGCCCTGCGGCGTCGTGTGGCGACGACCGCCTCGAGGGGCACCGAGATCGCGACGATCGGAGCCACCACGAACGCGACGAGGTACAGAATCTCGACGACCCCGCCGACGGGCGCTTCCCCGGCCAGTATCGAGATGATCGGCGCTCCCACCCAGAACACCGACGCGAACGCGACGACGGCACGACGCACGACGCGCCAGAGCTCGGTAGGGGTGCGCCACAAGGCGATCGCCGCGGCCACGACCGCCAGGAACACGAGCCACCCCACTACCGCGACCCACGCTCGCTCGCCTCCCACCGGCGCGACGAGGATGATGCCCGCCGGGATCGCCGCACTCGCGCCGATCGATGCTCGGGCCACCGCCACGGGGACCGTCCGGTTCCAGAACCGCGTGGGAGGGTGAGTCGCGGCGGAATCCATGCCCCGACGATACCCGGCCCGCGGCCACAGCCTGACCGCGATACCGTTGAGGATGGCCCGAGAAACGAAATTCCACCTCGCCAACGGCGTGCACCGGGTACTCATGAAGCTCAGTGGCGAGCGGCTCGGCTGGCGTGTGATCGGGATGCCCGTGATCGAACTCACCACGACGGGACGCAAGTCCGGACAACCCCGCTCAACGATGCTCACCGCCCCGCTGTCCCCCGGCGACGGATACGTGATCGTGGCCTCACGCGGCGGAGACCCCTCCCACCCGGACTGGTTCCGCAACATCGAGGCGGACCCGCTCGTCGACGTGCGCACGCGCACGGGCACCCGTCACATGGTGGCGAAGATCGCGTCGGCCGAGGAGCGCGCCACCCTGTGGCCTGAGATCACCGCGCGCTACCCGCGCTACGCCGAGTACCAGTCGAAGACGGAACGGGAAATTCCCGTCGTCATCCTCGAACCTCGTCACTGACGCGCCTCGCCCGCATTCGGCTGTAGACCACGCCGAGCGCGGCGATCACGAGGATGAACGCGCTCAGGGCGACGATGTAGATCGTCACGCTGCCCCATCCGCCATTCGCCGGATCGAGGAAGGGGTACGGGTACTCCCCCGTGAAGAACACCCCTCGAACGAGCGTGTAGGCCAACCAGGCCAGCGGGTAGACGACCGCGACGAACATGGCCCTGAACGGCAACCGTGGTCGCCCCGGTGAGAACAGCCAGTCGAGCACCACGAAGACAGGCAGCCAGACGTGCTCTGCCTCGTTGAGCCAGGCGATCCCCTGGTACCCCTCGTAGGGAACGGAGCGCAAAAGTAGGTTGTAGACCCCCGCCGTGACGATCGCATAGGCCACGACCCCCAGGCGCACCGCGGTGTAGAGCACGGTGTCTTCGGCTCGCGTGAGCGCCATCCATCCCCCGACCAGAAGCACGACGATCGTGATGAGGATGGACTGGATCGTGAAGTAGCTGAAGTACTCGCTCGGGTCGAACGCGTCGTGGAGCACACGGTCGGTGATTTGGATGATGATCACCGTCAGGGCGAAGAGCCCCACCAGGATGCGGGCGAGACCCGTGATGCAGCGACCTCGAGTGATACTCATGACGAGTGTTCGGAGCGCTGTGCCGCAGGGTTGGTGCGTCCACTCAGCAGGCGATCGCGCACGCGGTCGGGTAGGCGCGCGATGAGGGCCGACCCGAGCCGGGCATCCGTGCCAACCGTGTATCGAGTGCGGGGCCGCTTCGCCGTGAGCGCCTTGAGGATGACCTTCGCGACCTCCGCGGGAGGCAGTCCGTTCTTCGCGGCATGCCGAGCCAACTTCTGTGCACCCTCGATGCGCGCGCCGTAGAGCTCGGTCACCTGGGGTGGCATGTCGCTGAGCAGCCGCTGCGAGTTGGAGGAGGCAGTGTGCCAGATGGGTGTCGCGATCTGACCCGGCTCGATCGCGATCGCGCGGATGCCCCACGGGGCGAGCTCCTGTCGCAGAACGTGCGTCACCGCCTCGAGCGCGAACTTCGACGCGTTGTAGGGCCCCATCATCTGACTGGCGATGAGGCCGCCGATCGACGTCACGTTGATGATCCGGCCCGCGTTCTCCCGCAGCAACGGGATCATCGCTTGCGTCACCGCAAGCTGACCGACGAGGTTCACCTCCATCTGGCGCCGGAACTCCTCGATCGGCACGAACTCGAGCGGGGCCGCGCTCGCAATACCGGCGTTGTTCACGAGACCGTCGAGACCACGGCCCAGTTCGGCGACGCGGGCGGCCGCGGCTGACACCAGGTCGGGCGATGTGACATCGAGGATGATGCTGCGCACGTCCCCCTGACCCGCCGCGGCCTCGAGGCTCTCGCCGTCCACCGCTCGGCGCACGCCCGCGAACACGGTGAAGCCACGCGCGGCAGCCAGCAGCGCGGTCTCCCGCCCGATGCCCGTCGACGCACCCGTGACGAGGAGCACTCCACTATTCATGCCGACAGTCTGGCAGCGCGGGTGCCGAGAGGCCACGAAAAAAGGGCCGCCCCGCTTGTGGCGGGACGGCCCTTGCTTGTGGCGGGGTTTCGATACGCGCCTGACGGCGCTACTCAACCACCGGGTGGGCTAGCGGGCGGCGGAACCGTCGGTGTAGTCCGAGTCCTGCTGCTTCCACGCGAAGAGCGCGCGCAGCTTCTTGCCGGTCGCCTCGATGGGGTGCGCCGCACCCTTCTCGCGGAGTTCGAGGAACTCCTTGCCCCCGTTGTCTTGGTCGGCGATGAAGCGCTCGGCGAATGCACCGTTCTGCACGTCCGCGAGCACCTTCTTCATGTTCTCCTTGACGGAAGGGTCAATCACGCGCGGGCCGGAGACGTAGTCGCCGTACTCAGCCGTGTCGGAGACCGACCAGCGCTGCTTGGCGATGCCGCCCTCCCACATGAGGT
>CAYZHZ010000097.1:4535-11344 GCA_964477625.1 uncultured Salinibacterium sp. | reverse complement strand
GTTCGACGGTTCCGCTCAAGGACACCATTGAGTCATTCGACGCGATCACCCGCGGCGACTTCGACCACGTGGCCGAGCAGGCGTTCTTCAACGTCGGTGCCATCAGTGATGTGGAAGAGGCCTGGGCTCGCATTCAGAAGGAGAACGGCTAGTCATGGCCGAACTCAAGGTCAGCGTCGTCTCGGCCGATCACGAGGTGTGGTCGGGCGAGGCGAAGCAGATCATCGCCCGCACTACCGAGGGCGAGATCGGTATTCTGCCCGGTCACGAGCCCATCCTGGCGATCCTCAGCCAGGGGGAAGTGCGCGTGACGACGATGGACGGCGAGCTGCTCACGGCGAACGCCGATTCGGGATTCCTCTCGGTCGAGCACGACACGGTAACGATCGTCGCCTCGAACGCTGAGCTCGTTTCCTGAGTCTTCGCCCGAATTAGGCTGTAGTCATGCTCGTTGCAATGGCCGGACTTCCCGGCACCGGTAAATCGACAATCGGTCAGGTCGTGGCCAGCCGTCTGGGGATCACGGTGGTCCCGGTCGATCCCATCGAGACAGCGATCCTGAAGGCGGGGATCGTTGCCGATCAGCCGACCGGGCTCGCTGCGTACCTCGTGGCGGAGACGCTCGCGGAGCGCGTGCTCGAATCGGGGCGCACCATTCTCGTAGACGCGGTGAATGCCGTTGCACCGGCGCGCGAGCAGTGGGTCAACCTCGCAGCTCGCACGGGGGAGCAACTGCGATTCATCGAGGTGATCTGCTCGGACCCTGACCTCCACCGAAGCCGCATTGAAGCGTGGCAGCGCAGCATGCCGCACGCTCAGCTGTCGTGGAATGCCGTCGAGCAGAGCTTCGACGACTACGCGGAGTGGACAGGCTCGAGCGCCGCGGTCCCGCGTATCACGCTCGATTCCGTCGAACCTCTCGGCGTCAATGTTGAGCGCGCCATCGCCTTCCTCGAGTCCTAGTGCTTTTGCTCCTGCCTCCGTCCGAAACCAAGAGGGATGGGGGTTCGGAGGGTACCGCCCTCGATCTGTCCACGCTGAGCTTCCCCGAGATCACGCAGCAGCGCACGCAGGCGATCGCTGCTCTGCGTTCCCTTTCCCGGAGCGTTGGCGCCTCGGCGGCGGCGCTCGGGCTGGGCCCGACACAGCGGTTCGAGATCGAGCGAAATCGCGCGCTACTAACGGCGCCGGTGATGCCCGCGATCGAGCGCTATACGGGCGTGCTCTACGACGGTCTCGCGGTCGAACAGCTGTCTCTGCAAGAGCGAGATTTCACCTCGCGTCACGTCGCGATACAGTCGGCTCTGTTCGGTTTGCTGGGCGCGGGAGATCCAATCCCCGCGTACCGCCTCTCGCACGATTCTCGGCTTCCCGGCCTTCCCCTGCGGAGGCACTGGGCGTCAACCGTCGCGGGCGTGTTGGCCGAGCGTGACGAACTCATCATCGACTTGCGGTCAGAGGCGTACAGTGCCCTCGGCCCCGCGCCCGAAGGATCCGTCTACATTCGTGTGCTCAGTGAGGATGCGTCTGGTCGACGGGTGGCGTTGAGCCATTTCAACAAGAAGTCGAAGGGCGAGTTCAGCCGGGCACTCATTGGGGCGGGTATCGACCACGACTCGGTCGACTCGCTGCTCGCGTGGGCGCGCGGGGTGGGCATCCAGCTCGATCGCGGCGTGATGGGCGAACTCGACCTGGTGGTCTGACGCGCACGCCGCGCGGTCAGGCGTTCGCCCGCCAACACTCGGCGACGTGATCGTCGACGAGCCCCGCGGACTGCATGAGGGCGTACATTGTCGTGGCGCCGACGAACCGAAACCCGGCGCTTCGTAGCGCCTTGCTCAGCGCCGTGGATTCTGGCGTTACCGCAGGGACTTCACCGAGCACGAGCGGTCGCCGGCCAGAAGGAGGAGCGAACGACCACACGAGCGCGTCGAGGGCACCCGGTGCCTCGGCCCAGAGCTGGAGTGTGGCGCGCGCGTTGCCGATGGTCGCCTCGATCTTGGCCCGATTACGGATGATGCGGCTATCGGACATCAGACGTTCGACGTCGTCGGGGCCCAGTTCGGCCACTCGATGCACGTCGAAGTCATAAAACACCTCTCGAAAGGCGGGTCGCCGCTTCAAGATGGTGATCCACGACAGTCCGGCCTGGAAACCCTCGAGGCAGATCTTCTCGAAGAGAGGTTGGTCGCCGTGCAGCGGGGTCGCCCATTCCTCGTCGTGGTACCGCGCATACTCGGCATCCGTGCCGACCCACGCGCAGCGGGCGATGCCGTCATAACCCACGCGCACGCTCGAAGAATTCACGAACGGTGCTCGATGCCCTCGTGGTCGAGCAGCCATACCTTGGTGGGTATGCCGTTGCCGCCGCTGTAGCCCGTGATGCGCTTGTTGCTGGCGAGCACGCGATGGCAGGGCACGATGATGGGGACCGGATTGGCGCCGACGGCTCCGCCGACCGCTCGTCCCGCGGTTGCGCGACCGGTGGCGTGGCCGATCTCGCCGTACGAGATGACCGAGCCGAAGGGGAGCTCGCGAAGTTCGTTCCACACTGCGCGCTGGAAATCCGTTCCGACGAGCCGCACGGGAACGTCGAAGTCTCGACGGGTGCCTGCGAAGTATTCATCGAGCTGCTCGACGGCGGTGTCGAGTACGTCGTTGGAGTGCTCAGAGGCACCATCCCAGGGCAAGCGTCCTTGTCGTTCGATCGAGAGCGACGTGATGGCCGTGGCATCCGCCCCGACCTCGATGCGTCCGATGGGGGAGTCGATGCGGCGGAGGTACTGGGGAGACTCGAGTGGGCTGGCTGTGGGCATACGTGAACTGTAGCTCGGGCATCCGATGTCGTTCTGGCACTTTTCGGACATGGGAAAACAGCGGGTGTCGACGGGAGGTGGAGGATGGGAGCATGACGGGAATTGCGTATCGGAATCTGGGTCGATCCGGCCTCAGCGTGTCGACGATCGGACTGGGAGGCAACAACTTCGGGAGGCAGGGGACGGTGACCGAGTCCCAGGAGGGCACGACCAGCCTCATCGATGCTGCTCTCGACCTCGGCGTGACGTTCATCGATACAGCGGACATTTACAGTGGCAAGGGGCTCAGCGAGACGTTGATCGGTGTCGCACTTGAGGGTCGCCGCGATGCCGTGACGATCGCCACGAAGTTTGGCCACCCCGCTTTCGACATGGACATCGACCCATCGCTGGCGAAGGGCTCGCGGGCCTACATCCGGCTCGCGATTGAGGGCTCTCTCTCGCGACTGCGCACGGATCGCGTCGAGCTTTACCAGATGCACGCACCCGACTCGGCAACCCCGATCGAGGAGACGATTGCCGCGCTCGATGAGCTCGTGAGTGAGGGCAAGATCCTCGCATTCGGTCACTCCAACTTCACGGTCGCGCAGATCGACGCTGCGGCCTCCGCGGCGTCGCGTCTGGGGGGAGCGCGGTTTGAGTCCGCCCAGGATGAATACTCGCTGCTTTCGCGAGGCGTCGAGCAGGGAGTGCTGCCCGCGGTTGAGCGAGCGGGATTGGGATTCCTCCCCTATTTTCCGCTGGCAAACGGGCTTCTCACGGGCAAGTACACACGCGACTCCTCGCCGACTGACACCCGGATAACCCGCCAGAAGCCCGAAGTACTCGAGAACGCGCCGTGGGACGTGCTCGAGGCGTACGCCGCGATGTGCCAGTCGCGGGGCATCTCGATGCTCGACGCGACGTTCGCCTGGTTGCTCGCTCAGCCGTGCATCACCAGTGTCATCGCGGGGGCGACCCGACCGGAGCAGCTGGCGCAGAATGCAGCGGCGGCATCCACCGTACTGAGCGAGGCGGATGTTGCGGAGATCTCGCGCCTTTTCGCGTAGCGGGCGACTTGTGAGTGAGTGCTCACTCACTTATGCTCGATCCTCGTGACCACCGTTTCCTCCCGCGCACGACCACTCTCCGTCGAAGACCGCCGGGCGATGATCATCGATGCGACCATCCCCCTGCTGCTCGATCGCGGCAAAGACGTGACCTCGCGCGAAATCGCGGAGGCTGCGGGTGTGGCGGAGGGAACGATCTTCCGGGCCTTCGGGGATAAGGACAGCCTGATCCTCGCAGCGGTCGACCGGTACCTGGATCCCCTCGCGCTGCGGGCAGCGCTGCGCGGCATCGATGGCGACCTCTCGCTCGAACAGAAGTTGAGCCAGATCTTCGACCTGCTGCGGAATCGCTTCGCGGGCATCATCCGCATGATGGCTGCCATCGAGCGCCACGGGCCGCCGCCCAAGCGTGGCGATGATCGGATGGACTTCGCCGAAACCATCGCGGAGCTTCTCGAACCCCACCGTGACGCGTTGCGCATCGAGCCGGCCCAGGTGGCTCAGTTCGCCCGTATGGTGTCCTTCGCCGCTGCCATCCCCGTCTTCGGCGAATCGCTACCGTTCGGCAACGACGACATCATCGACTTCTTCTCCCACGGCGTCATGCGCGCGGACAGCGCGGCGGGCGTCACCACCACCACGACGGGCGCGTAATCATGCTCTTTCCCCTCATCATCCGGTTCCTCAAGCCGCATTGGCGACTTGTCGTCGCGGTTGTCGTCTTCCAGCTCGCGCAATCGATCGCGTCGCTCTACCTACCCGCGCTGAACGCCGACATCATCGACGACGGAATCGCCAAGGGCGACACAGGACTCATTCTCCAGCTCGGGATGATCATGCTCGGCATCACTCTCGTGCAGGTCGCCGCCGCGATCACCGCGGTGTATTTCGGGGCCAGGGCGGCCATGGCGCTGGGTCGAGACCTGCGCGAGTCGATCTTCACACGCGTCAGCGAATTCTCTGAACGGGAGGTCTCGCGGTTCGGGGCCCCCTCGCTCATTACGCGCACCACCAACGACGTGCAGCAGGTACAGATGCTCGTGCTCATGACCTTCACTTTGCTCGTCTCGGCGCCGATCCTCGCGATTGGCGGTGTCATCATGGCTCTGCAGCAAGACCTCGAGCTGTCGTGGATCATGGTCGTTGCCATCCCTGTGCTGCTCGTCTCCATCGGGCTCATCGTCGTACGCATGGTGCCGCTATTCAGGCTCATGCAGGCGCGCATCGACACGGTCAACCGCGTATTGCGTGAGCAGCTCACGGGTATCCGAGTCGTTCGGGCGTTCGTGCGCGAGCGCGTCGAGACCGAGCGATTCGACCGAGCGAACGTCGACGTCACGCGCACGGCACTCAGCGCCGGTCGACTATTCGCGCTCGTGTTTCCCGTCGTCATGCTCATCATGAATGTGTCGAGTGTCGCGGTGCTCTGGTTTGGTGCGTTCCGCGTGGATGACGGGTCCATGCAAATTGGAGCGCTCACCGCGTTCCTCACGTACCTCATCCAGATCCTCATGGCCGTCATGATGGCGACGTTCATGGCCATCCTCATCCCGCGTGCGGCGGTATCGGCGGATCGCATTGGGGAAGTGCTCGAGACCGAGACCTCCGTTGTGCTCCCCGAACACCCGGTTTCGACGGTCGCATCGCACGGACTCGTGCAGCTCAGGGAAGTGAGCTTTAGCTATCCCGGAGCGGAACAGCCGGTGCTGCGCAACATCAGCTTTGAGGCGCGGCCGGGGGAGACCACGGCGATCATCGGCAGCACGGGCGCCGGCAAGACAACGCTCGTCAACCTGCTGCCGCGCCTCTTCGACGTGACCGCAGGATCGGTTCTGATCGACGGGGTGGATGTGCGCGAACTCGATCCCGACCTCCTGTGGGGAAGGATCGGGCTGGTGCCGCAGCGCGCCTACCTGTTCTCGGGTACCGTCGCGAGCAATCTGCGCTACGGCAAGCCGGACGCGACCGATGAGGAGTTGTGGCGCGCTCTCGAGATTGCACAGGCGAAGGATTTCGTCGAGCAGATGCCTGAGGGACTCGACGCCCCCATCGCCCAGGGCGGTACGAACGTTTCGGGGGGTCAACGGCAACGACTGGCGATCGCGCGTGCACTCGTGAAGCGCAGCGAAATCCTCGTCTTCGACGACTCCTTCTCGGCGCTCGACACGGCGACGGATGCCCGTCTGCGGCGCGCACTGGCTCAAGCTGAGCGCGCCACCACGAAAATCATCGTTGCCCAGCGAGTCTCGACCATTGTCGACGCCGACCAGATTCTCGTGATCGAGGACGGGGAGATCGTGGGGCGCGGTACCCACACCGAGCTTCTCGATTCGAACGAGACCTACTCGGAAATCGTCAATAGCCAGCTCAAGGCGGAGAAGACAGCGTGAGCACCACCACGAACCCACAGCGTCCCGCAGTCCGCCGAGGACCAGGCGGTGGTGGTCCGTTCGGTGGCATGGGAATGCCCGTCGAGAAGTCGATGACCTTCTTGCCGTCAGCCAAGCGACTGCTCGGGCGGCTCGTGCCACACCGCGTGAGTCTCGTCTTCGTGTTGCTCTTCACAGTCGCGAGCGTCGTGCTGAGCGTCATCGGACCGAAGCTGCTCGGCGAAGCGACCAACATCATTTTCTCGGGCATCATCTCGAAGGGTCTGCCCGCGAGCATGACGCAAGAGCAGATCATCGAGGCGGCGCGTGCCGCGGGTGATGACCAGCGCGCTGACTTCTTGAGTGGTATGACCCTCACCCCCGGTCAGGGCATCGACTTCAGCGCCCTGCAGATGGTGCTCGGCATCGTGCTGCTCATCTACGTGCTCTCGTCGGTGTTTGGCTGGCTGCAGGGCTACGTGCTCAACGGCATCGTGCAGAAAACCGTCTACCGCTTGCGAGAAGAGATCGAGTCCAAGATCAACGCCCTCCCGCTCAAGTACTTCGACACGATG
>CAYZHZ010000097.1:0-4525 GCA_964477625.1 uncultured Salinibacterium sp. | reverse complement strand
CGTGCAGCGCGGCGAGCTGCTCAGCCGCGTCACGAACGACGTCGACAACATCGGCCAGAGCATGCAGCAGACGCTGAGTCAGCTTGTCACCTCGCTGCTGACGGTGATCGGCGTCCTGGTGATGATGTTCGTTATCTCACCCGTGCTCGCGCTCATTGCCCTCGTGACGATCCCGCTCACTCTCGTCATCACCGCGGCGATCGCGAAGCGTTCCCAGAAACTCTTCGTCGCGCAGTGGACCCACACGGGCGAGCTCAACGCGCAGGTTGAGGAGGCATACTCGGGCCACGCCCTCGTCAAGGTCTTCGGTCGCCACCGCGAGGTCGGCGCGCGATTCGCCGAGAAGAATGGTCAGCTCTATCGAGCGAGCTTCGGCGCCCAGTTCGTGAGCGGCATCATCATGCCCGCCATGATGTTCGTTGGAAACCTCGTGTACGTGGCGATCGCCGTGGTGGGCGGGCTCTTTGTCGCGAACGGTTCGATGTCTCTCGGCAACGTTCAGGCGTTCATCCAATACTCGCGTCAATTCACGCAGCCGCTCAGTCAGCTGGGTTCCATGGCCAATCTCCTGCAGTCGGGCGTCGCCTCGGCCGAGCGTGTGTTCGAACTTCTGGATGCCGAGGAGCAGTCGCCCGATCCCGACCCGGCCGCGACCCCCGCCGGTACGTCCGGTCGCCTGACTTTCGAGAACGTGTCGTTCCAGTACGACCCGGAGAAGCCCCTTATCAGCGACCTGTCGCTCGAGGCGGCACCCGGGCAGACGATCGCGATCGTCGGACCCACGGGTGCGGGCAAGACGACACTCGTGAATCTCATGATGCGCTTCTACGAGCTCGACTCGGGTCGCATCACGCTCGACGGCACCGACATTGCGGCCATGACGCGCGATGACCTGCGCTCGCGCATGGGCATGGTGCTGCAGGACACGTGGCTGTTCGGGGGAACGATCCGCGAGAACATCCTCTACGGTCGTCCCGGTGCGACCGAGGAAGAGATGCTCGACGCCGCACGGGCGACCTACGTCGACCGATTCGTCCACTCCCTGCCGGACGGCTACGACACCGTTCTCGAAGACGAGGGTGCGAACGTCAGCGCTGGCGAGAAGCAACTACTCACGATCGCGCGGGCCTTCCTCGCGCGACCGAGCGTACTCATCCTCGATGAGGCAACGAGCTCGGTCGACACGCGCACCGAGGTGCTCGTGCAGCAAGCGATGAAGGCCCTGCGCGCGGATCGCACGAGCTTTGTGATCGCCCACCGGCTCTCGACTATCCGAGACGCGGACCTCATCCTCGTCATGGAGGCGGGGGCCATCGTCGAGCAGGGTACTCATGAAGAACTGCTCGCGGCCGGCGGTGCGTACTTCCAGCTCTACACCTCGCAGTTCGCCGCCGCGATCGCCGAGGAGTGAGCACCCGGCGAGCTAGAGTCCGCTCTCGCTGCGCGGGGTGATGTTGATCGATTCGTTGAGCTCAGCGGATGTGGCGTTGAGGGCCTCCAACTGAACCAGCAGATCGTTGTACTCGGCGACGCGCGCATCGATCGTGGCGTACAAGGCCTGTAGGTCATTCTGGCGTTGCACGAGAGCCGCGCGTTCGCTGTCGAACTGGCTCTGGCTTGAGAAGCCCCCGGACTGCGCTCGGGAGTTGAACGACGCTATGTCGGAATTGAGCGAGTCGAAGCCCGCGTTGTACGTGGCGTAATCCGTGTCAATGCTCGTCGACAGATCGTCCAGACGAGCGGTGATGTCGGCGATGGCTGCCGCCTGCTCCACGAAGACGGCGTTCGATACCTCGTGGAGCGCGGTCACGGCCGATCGGTCGCTGAAGTATTGCGCGTAGTGCGCCTCGAGTTCCTCACTCACGACCGGAAACTCGGTTCCGATGATCGAGTGCAATTCGTTCAGCCGCTCGCCCGGCTCCGTCTTCGCGTAGAACGCGAGAGTTTCGGCGAACTGCGGGTCGTCGGCAAGAGCCGCCGCCTCCGCCTCCAGCAGGGGAGCGATGCCGTCGCGGTCCGCAGCCGACATGCGATCCCAGGCGGCGTGGAGCATCTCGTGCGCGGCAACGACCTCTTCGATACCGTCGAGCCGGTCATCCGTCACATCGAACAGCACGATGGTCTGCGTCGCGGGCCGGTAGCAGCCCAGGATGCCCACGCCCTCCATGCGCGATGCGCACGCGTCGTCAAACTCCTGTCCGCTCGCGATTGTCGGACGCGATGCGTACAGAAGGAAGCGACCCTCGTCGCTCAGCGCAGCGCGGTCGGCGTATCGCTCGATGTCGGGAGTGGGATCGAATTGCCAGACCGCAACCTGGTCCTCGACCCTCTGCGTGTTGAGGAGGACCCACCCGACGCCGGCGACGACGACGAGATTGACGACGATTGAGAGTACGAGGGCTATTACCGCGCCGACGCCGAGGGATTCCCGACGGCGTCGGCGCGGGCGAGTCGCTGGCGGCTCGAGTAACGTCACGGGTCGAACTCTAGCGCGCCGACTGCGGCGAGCCCTGTGTCAGGGCTGGAGGACGACCTGCAGGTCCATCGTGATCGTGACCTCATCGCCGAGGGTGAATCCACCGGCTTCAAGTGCGGCGTTCCAACTCACGCCAAAGTCGTGACGGTTGATCTTCGTAGTGGCCGTCGCGCCGGCCTTCGTGCGCCCGTAGTCGTCGGTGATGATGCCGCCGAACTCGCCCGTAAGCACGACGGGCTTGGTCACTCCTCGGAGGGTCAGATCGCCCGTGACGCGGAACTCATCCACGTCGCCGTCGAACGAGGTGGAGTGAAAAGTCATGGTCGGGTACTCATCGACGAGGAAGAAGTCGCTCGTGCGCAGGTGGGCGTCGCGATCTTTCTGGTTCGTGTTGACCGAGGCCACATCGATGGTCGCGTCGATCGTGGAGTCGTGCGGATTCTCGGCGGTCACGATCGTGACGTCGAAGTTCTCGAAGGTTCCGCGAACCTTGCTGATCTTGAGGTGCTTGACGGTGAACGAGATCTCGGAGTGCGCCGGATCAAGCTTCCAGGTGCCTACGGCGTAGTCGGGATGGGTTTCAATTGAGGTAGTCATGATTCATGCAAGCGCATGCATTCTCGCGGCATTCCCGATTTGGGTGATCTGTCACCTAAATTGTGCCGAGTTGTCAGTGACCAACGAGTGGCGCCATGATCCGCGCCGCGAGCGAGGGCCTCTTGGTGACCCGCTCCTCCAGGTCCGCGACGCTCATCGCCAGGAGGCCCGCATTCGCGCCGATGAACCGCAGCGGCTCGGGTTCCCACGACGGCGAGTGGTGGTTGACCCAGGGCAGGTGCACGAGCTCGGAATCCGTCCCCGTGATGAGGTCGGCGAGCGTGCGGCCGGCGAGGTTCGTCGTGCTGAGTCCGTCACCCACATAGCCACCCGCCGTGGCTATTCCCGTCGCAGGGTCGAAGCTCGCCGTGGAGTGCCAGTCGCGAGGCACCCCGAGCGGACCTCCCCACGTGTGGCTCACGCCCACATTTCCGATCGCCGGGAACATCTCGCCGAGCGTCGCGCGCAAGTGCGTGAACACGGCAGGCACTCGGTCGTACTCCGGCCGGATCGCGCTGCCCCAGTGGTAGCGGGCGCCGCGACCACCGAATGCGAAGCGATTGTCCGCCGTGCGCTGACCGTAAATGAGGAGGTGCCGGTAATCCGTGAATGTGTGGCCATGAGCAATGCCGACCTCATCCCACACCGCGTCATCGAGGGGCTCGGTCGCGATCATGAGCGAATAGAGGGGGAGCACGCGACGTTTCGTGGCGCGCAACGTCGCCCCATAGCCCTCGGTGGCGAGCACCAGGGTGCCGCATCGAACGGTTCCCGCGACCGTCGTTACCTCGTGGGGCGCGTAGTCGAGCACCTCGGTCGTCTCGTAGATCGTCACGCCACGAGAGTCGAGCTCGCGTGCGAGTCCGCGCACAAGCTTCGCGGGGTGCAGACGCGCACACGCCGGGTCGAAACTGGCACCCACGGCCTTGCTGGCTCTCACCCGATGGGCATCCCACAGCTCAATCTCGTCGACACCCCACGTCGCGGCCTCCTCGACCTCGGCGCGCGCCGCCTCGAGCTGCACCGTCGATCGAGCAAACGCGATCGTCCCGCCTTTGGCGAAGTCGATATCGAGGTCGAGAGCCTCCGCCGCTCGACCGACCTCGTCGACCGTATCGATCATCGCTCGCCGCAACGCGACGGCCGCCTCGCGGCCGTGCAGCTTCGCGAGTTTGGCCGTCGACGCGGGGAACAGAGCGCTGCACCACCCGCCATTCCGACCGGATGCACCGAACCCGGCGATGTGCTTTTCGAGCACCGCGATCGACAGCGAGGGATCACGCTGACTCAGGTACCAGGCGGTCCAGAGCCCGGTGAGCCCACCGCCGACGATCGCGACGTCGACATCGAGGTCGCCAGCGAGGGCGGGTCGAGGAGTCAGGTCGTCTGGCACGGTGTCGTGCCAGAACGAGAGGTCTCGATACGCTTCGCTGTTCAACCGACGAATCCGTC
>CAYZHZ010000096.1:0-11454 GCA_964477625.1 uncultured Salinibacterium sp. | reverse complement strand
TGCGCGCGTTGTGGAAGACGTCGACGCGGGCCTCGATACGCCGCTCCGCGGCTACTCGACCACCGAGCAGGGCGGGACCAGTGGGGATATCCGAGGCACCCTGCGCGAGCTGATCGCGTTCGTGCGGCCCGCCGGATGGCGCACCCCCACCGCGGTGCTGCTCGGCAGCGCCGCGAGCCTCGCCGCCGTGGCACTCACCGCCGTATCCGGGTGGCTCATCGTGCGAGCCAGCGAACAACCACCCATCATGTACCTGCTCGTCGCCATCGTCGGCGTGCGCGCGTTCGGCATCGGACGCGCAGTGCTGCGCTACGCCGAACGGCTCATGACCCACGACGGCGTGCTCGGCTCCGTCACCGACCTGCGCCAGCGGCTCTGGGCCGGACTCGCCGCACGCGGGCCCGCCGCGCGCGCCCTCGCAACCGGCGGATCCGCGCTCGACTACCTCGTCGGCGCCGCCGACCGGGTACGGGACCTCGTACCCCGCGTCATCCTGCCCCCCGCCGTCGCACTCGTCACCGGGGCGGCGGCACTGACCGCGGTCGGGATGCTGCACGCCCCCGCCCTACCCGTGCTCGCGGCGGCACTCGGAGCCAGCTGGGTCATCGCCCCCGCCGTCGCCCTCATCGCCGACCGACACGCGAGCCGGGCCATCGCCGCGGTGCGCACGCGCGTACTGCGGCTGTTCACCTCGCTCACCGCCGCGGCACCCGAGCTGAGAGCGAACGCGGCCGCTCGGCGAGTAGTACAGCGTCTCGAACAACTCGATGAACGCGCGGGGCGGCTCGCGCGGGCATCCTCCTGGGCACTCGGGCTCGGCGGCGCCATCGTCGTCGTCGCGTGCAGCTCAGTCGCGGTACTCATGCTGCCGGTGGCGGCGAGCGCACCCGACCTGCCACCCGCGGTCGTCGCGGTGCTCGTGCTGATTCCACTCGCCCTCATCGAACCGCTGCTCGGCCTCGTCGATGCCGTGCAGCAGTGGCCGGCCCTCGCCGCCGCGCTCGCGAAAGTGCGCACCGTCACCGCCGTGACCCCCCGGGCCGGCCTCGCTGTGGCGCCCATCGAGACGATCGAGCTCGACCGCCTGACCGCGAGTTGGCCGGGTGCCACGACCACCGCCTTTGCGCCGCTGAGCGTGCAGGCATCGCGCGGCGACTGGATCGTCGTCGAAGGGCCCTCCGGTGCCGGCAAGTCGACCCTGCTCGCCACCCTGCTCGGCTACCTGCCGGCGACAACGGGGCGCCTCGCGATCAACGGGGTGGATGCCGATGCCCTCGACCCCGCGAGCCTCCGTCGCCGCATCGCGTGGTGCCCCCAGGAGGCGCACCTCTTCGACTCGACGATCCGCGGAAACCTCCTGCTCGCGCGGCCCCGAGCCGACCACCCCACCGACGCGGAGATGTTCGACGCCCTCGAGGCGGTCGGACTCGGCCGACTACTCGAGACGCTCGACGACGGGCTCGACACGCGCGTCGGATCTGCGGGCGACCGCCTCTCCGGCGGCGAGCGACAGCGGCTCGCGGTGGCACGCACCCTGCTCACGCGCAGCGACGTCGTGCTGCTCGACGAACCCACCGCGCACCTCGACGCGGAGGGCGCCGACCGCCTCATGGTCGACCTGCGGCACGCCCTGCGCGACCGCATCGTCGTACTCGTCAGCCATCACGCCTCCGAGCGCAGCGCCGGTGACGCGCTGGTGTCACTCACTTTTCAGGCTGTGGGCACCGTCGAGGCCACTATGCAGCCGACGGCGCTCACAGCCTGAAAACGGAATCACTCAAGGGGTCCCAGCAGGTTGGCGGCGACCGTCGAGTGGACCGACTCGGTATCGCTCGGGTGGTAGATGCCCGCGAGCACGTCACGCTGCAGCCGCGCGAGCTCCGACGACGACCGGTATCCGCCACCACCCGCAGATCGCATCGCCTGATCCACGACGTAGCGCGCCGTCTCGGTGGCGCGGTGCTTGGCCCCCGTGAGCAGGCGGAACCACGATGCCCCGTGATCGACGAGCCCGTCCACGTCGACGGCGAGGGTTTCGAGCTGCGGCTTCAGGGCGTCGAGCGCGAGAGCGGCATCCGCGATTCGCCACCGAAAGTCGGGATCCTTGTCGTAGGCGAGCCCCGTCTTGAGCGACGTTCGGCGCTTCACCGCCTCAACCGCGAGTTCGAGCGCGCGGTCGGCGATACCCGCATAGACCGACCCGATGAGCAGCAGAAAGTTCGCGAAGATGCCGAACACGAACGGGTCGGCGTTGGGGCCGACCGGCAGTTCCCGGGAGACTCGCGACGCCGGCACCACGGCACCCGAAAGCACCGTCGTGTGGCTCTGCGTCGCGCGCATGCCCAGGGTGTCCCAGTCGTCGAGCGACGACCAGCCCGGGGTGTCGCGAGTGATGAATCCATGGATGAGGCGAGCTGGCGCATCGCCCTGAGCCGCCGCCTTACCGAACACCCCCAGTCGCGTCCAGGCTGGCGACAGCGACGTGAAGATCTTGGTTCCCGTGAACGCCCACCCGCCGTCTGCGGTCGGTTCCGCGACCGTGAGGGAATCCCACAGCACGAGGTCGTTTCCGGGCTCGCTGTTGCCGAACGCGAAGAGCTCGCCGGCCGCGGCATCCTCGAGCACCCAGTCGAGCGTGTGGTCGCCGCGCTCGGCGAGCACCCGAGCGACCCCCACCCACACGAGGTGCATGTTGACGGCGAGCGCCGTCGCGGGAGCGTAGGCGGCGAGCATCCGCTGGTCGCGCGCCATGTCGAGGAGCGACCGCGGCGCGAGATAGCCTGCGGTCCTCAGCTCGTCGAAGTCGCGATCGGGGAACGTGTTGTCGCGGTCATGAGCGGCGGCGCGGGTACGGAAGCCCTCGAAGGTCTGCTGATCGAGCATGGGTCCAGGCTAGATTGCGCGAGACCGACGCGCAGCAGTAGCGGCCCCGGCGTCCGGCTCAGAACCCGAGCAGGCGACCGACCGCGACGAACGCCGCCGCCAGCAGCAGGCCGAGGTTCATCGGCAGGCTCTTTGCGGCCTCGTTGCGGCGCGCGTGCACGATGATGGCACCCACCTGCACGAGCACGAGACCAATCGCGGCGATCGGCGTGAGCACCGGAAGGATGCCCGTGAGCACCGGGACGATGAGACCGATCGCACCGAGCATCTCGAGCACGCCGATCACGCGCGTCTGGCGCACACCGACGGTCTCGACGTAGGGAAAGTTGGCACGCAGCTTGTCAGGCGACTGGGTCACCTTCGAGAAACCGGCGAACAGGTACAGGGCGGCGAGGATGCCGGAGACAACCCACACGGCGATGGTCACGATGAGCTCCTTGGTTATGATCGGTAACTAAGTAACCATTGATAACCGCAATCGGATTCGCTTACAAAAGGAACACGGAGGTAACCGAGTGGCCGCACTCACCATGGAACGCATCTGCGAGT
Organism: uncultured Salinibacterium sp.; assembly: GCA_964477625.1. GTDB lineage: Bacteria > Actinomycetota > Actinomycetes > Actinomycetales > Microbacteriaceae > Rhodoglobus. Next base: position 8,022 of record CAYZHZ010000096.1, on the reverse strand, counting down.
CGGAGCGCGGACTCGTCGTACGCGACATGTTCGATCGCATCGGCGACAAGTGGAGCCTCCTCGTCGTCGGCATGCTCGACGCCGGACCCCAACGCTTCACCGCCCTTCGCGACCTCGTGCCCGGAATCTCCCAGCGAATGCTCACACGCACCCTTCGCCACCTCGAACGCGATGGGCTCGTTTCCCGCACCGCACACCCCGAGGTCCCGCCTCGCGTCGAGTACGCGCTGACCCGGCTCGGGAGGGAGCTACTACCCCCCGTGACCGCTCTCGCGCAGTGGGCGATCGCGAATCATCCGCGCATCCAGGACCACCGCGACGCCTACGACGCGCGCAGGAGGGAGGGCCCGTGACGGAACGACTGCTCGGCCTCGGCTTCGAAGACGTCATCGAGCCCGTGCCGAGCGGGCGCTTCGGCGAGGTCGCCGCCGACGCGATCGGCATCACCGCGGGCCGCGTCGACTGGACGGCGTTCCCGTCGCCGGGCCACGACGACGCGTGGTCGCCCTGGGTCGTCGAGACCGGGCGGGACTACGTCGCGGAGGCGATCGCCGCCGCGGGGGGTCGACGCGTGAGCATCCTCGTCGACGTGATGGCGGAACGGTGGATCCAGCGTGAGCCCGCCATCGCGGGCGTCGACGCCCTCGGCGAGCGCTCCCTGGAGTTTGCGAGCGTCAGCTCCCTCGACGGGGCCGTGGGCGACGCGATCGTGGGCCTCGTCGCCGAGGTCGCGGCGCGCTACCGGCCGCACGCCGTCACCCTCACCGAACTCTTCCTCGACCGCTGGACCTTCGGCGACGACGACCTCGCTCGCTACCTCGCCTTCACGGGCGCGAGCGACTGGCCGCGCCGCTGGTCGGGCGCGATCGACGACGAACACCCCTCCATCGGAGCCTGGCGGTCGGATGCCGTGACGCGACTGGTCCGCCGCTGCGCGGACGCAGCCCGGGCCAGCGCCGCCCAGCTGCACGTCGAGGTGCGCGCGCAGTGGGACGGCCCCACCACCGCCGACGGCCAGGACTACGCGGCTCTGCTCGGGGAGGCCGACCGTCTCGTGGTGTGGGGATACTTCGCCCTGGCCGGCCGGGATCCGGCCGCCCTCGAGGCGCTCGCGCGCGACGCCCCCGCGGGCAGCACCGTGTCGGTGGGGCTGTGGGGCGGGGTGACCCCCACCACCCTGCGGCGGGCGCTCGAGGCGGCGGGGCGCGGCGGTGCGGCATCCGTTGAGGTTGTGCCGATGAGTCTCATGACCGACGAACTGTGGCGCACACTACGCGTCGCGTGGAACCCGCCCCGCTAGCCCCGGTGGTTGAGTAGGCCGAAGGCCGTATCGAAACCTAGCCGGTAGTTACCCCCGCGCGCATCCGACTCCACCGCCTGATGGTGACGGCAAGCAGCCCCACGCACACGATCGTGATGCCGAGCGTCGTCCCCACCGCGCCAACCACGGGTGCCGCGAGGGGCACGAGCAGCACGAGCACCGAAGCCACGACGGTCGCCGCCGGGTGGATGACGTGGTGGTCGAGGAGCGGCGCGTACAACAACCACAGCAGAATGAGGAACAGTGCCACCGGGATGGCGAGCGCATACCCCACCGTGAGCGGCGTCGCCTCGCCGTGGTGACCCACCGCCTCGACCGCGATCTCGAGGCCCGCACCGGTCGCCGCGAGCGACGCGAAGACGAAGTAGTGACCGTACCCCCACAGATACGACCGCCCGCGGCGGGCCTCGAGCCCTTCGCCGGCCGGCTCGGAGAAGTACAGCCACCACAGCGTGAAGAGCAGCACGAGACCGCAGACGCCCACGGCGACGAGTTCCACGGTCACCCCGTCCGCGACGGCGACCTGGATGGCGAGAGTCGCCGCGAGCACGCTCTCCCCGAGCAGGATGATCGTGAACAAGCCGTACCGTTCGGCGATGTGGTGCGGGTGCCAGTGCAGATCGCCTGCGCGATCCGCCCACGGGGCGACCGCGAGTTCTCCCGCTGCGAGCACGACGAATACGACCACCAGGAACTCGCCGGGGTTGAAGATGACCGCCAGCAGCCAGCCCACCTGCACGACCGAGATTCCGACGAAGTAGCGGCGGGAGGTGCCGCGCGTCTCCGGGTGGTCACGCATGGCTCGCAGGATGATGCCCAGCAGGCCCAGCCGCATGATGAAGTAGCCCAGGGTGATGGCGGCGAAGTCCTGGTGCTCGAACGCGGCGGGCACCCCGGCGGCCAGCACGAGCACCCCGCCCATCTGCACGAGCACGCACAAGCGGTACAGCACGTCGTCCGTGTCGTAGGCAGACGCGAGCCACGTGAACTGGTTCCACGCCCACCAGATCGCGAAGAACACCATGATGAACGGCGCGATCGTCTCGGCCGTTCGTCCCACGGCGACGGCGTGAGCGAGCTGCGCGACGAGGGAGCCGATCGCGACCACGAACGTCAGGTCGAAGAGCAGTTCGAGCGGTGTCGACGCACGGTCGTGTTCGTGGATGTCCCGCGCGCGAACGCGGGTGTGGATGTGCTTCATGGGCCTCCTTCGGTTTCGATACGCGCTTCGCGCTACTCAACCACCGAGTACGTCAGCGATCGCCCGGATGCCGGACTCGAGCTCCTCGAAGCTCGTGGATAGCGGCGAAAGCCCGAGGCGGATCCCATCCGGTCGACGGAAATCGGGGATCACCCCGCGCTCCCACAGCACGGGCACGAGCTCCGCGAACCGCGGGTGATCGATCGTGATGTGGCCGCCCCGCCGCCCGGAGTCGCGCGGCGACGCGAGCCGCGCCTCCGGCACCAGCTCGTCAACGAGCTCGATCGCTCGCTCGGTGAGCGCGACCGACTTCGCGCGCACGGCGTCGAGCCCCACCTCGTCTATAAGCGCGAGCATGTCTTGCATCGCGAGCATCCCCAGGATCGGCGGCGTGCCCGTGAGGTAGCGCCGCATCCCCGCGCCGGACTCGTAACCCTGCCCCATCTCGAACGGCGTCGCCGAACCGAGCCAGCCGTGGATGGGCTGGTCGAGGCTCGCCTGCAGCTCGCGCCGCACGTAGAGGAACGCGGGTGCCCCGGGGCCCCCGTTCAGGTACTTGTAGCCGCACCCCACCGCGAGGTCGACGCCCCACGCGTCGAGCGGGGTGGGGACGACGCCCGCGGAGTGGCTGAGGTCCCACACGGTGAGAGCCCCGGAATCGTGCACGACGCGGGTTATGCCGGCCACGTCGGCGAGGTATCCGGAGCGGTAGGCGACCGAGGAGAACAGCGTGAGGGCGGTGCGGGGTGAGACCGTGGCGGCCACCGCCTCGGGGGTCAGTTCGGCGCCGGCATCCACCCATCGAATCGTGAGACCGCGATCGGCGGCGATTCCCTCGACGATGTAGCGGTCGGTCGGAAAGTTGTCGCGCTCGATGACGATCTCGTCGCGACCCGGGCGAGCGTCGAGGGCACCGCGCACGAGCTTGTACAGCAGCACGCTCGTCGAGTCGCCCACCGCGACCTGCCCGGGGGCCGAGCCGAGCACGACGCGCGCAATGTCGTCGCCGATGGTGAGCGGCAGATCGAGCCAGCCCTCGTCCCACCCGCGGATGAGGCGGCCACCCCACTCCTCGCGCATGAAGCGCTCCACCCGCTCGATCGAGGCCGTGAGCGGGCGCCCGAGCGAGTTGCCGTCGAGGTATGCGACGAGCCCCGGAGACTCGACGAAACGATCGCGGTAGCCGGCCAGCGGGTCGGTCATTTCGCGCCCAGCTGCGAGCGCACCTCGTCGATCATCTCCAGCACCTCGATGGTGTCGTCGAGCGTGTGCAGGGGGGACTGCAGCATGCCGTCGGCGATCGTCGCGGCCACGGCCGCCGCCTGGTAGCAGAGCCCCTCGCCCCACGAGAAGCCGGTCGGATCATGCCACTCGACGCTCTCGCCCCCCGACGTGAACCGCAGCGAACCGGGCGCGAAGAACGCGCCCGCGAGCTCGATGCGTCCCGCGGTGCCACTGATGGAGGCGGCCTGTGTCGTCTGCGCGAGCATCGTCGTGGTGACGACGGACTGCGCACCCGCGGCGTGGTCGAGGATCACCACGGCCTGGGCATCCACCCCCGTGACGGCGAGGGAACCAGACGCCGTCACGCGCTCGGGCTTGCCGAGCACGAAATGGCTGAACCAGCCCGGGTAGACGCCGATGTCGAGCATGGCGCCGCCACCGAGCGCCGGGTCGAAGGCGCGACTCGTCGGGTCGAACGGGAAGAGGTCACCGAAGTCCGCCGTCACGAGGAAGAGATCGCCGAGCGCCCCCTCCTCGAGCAGGCGGGCGACGATGGTTGTCTGGGGAAGAAAGCGTGACCACATCGCCTCCATGGCGAACACCCCGGCGGCCGCGGCCGCGCCTGCGATGTCACGCGCCTCCGCGGCGTTGACCCCGATCGGCTTCTCGACGAGCACGTGCTTGCCCGCCGCGATCGCGAGCAGGGCCAGGCGGCGGTGCTCGCTGTGCGGGGCGGCGATGTAGACGATGTCGACGTCGACATCGGCGACGAGTTGCTCGTAGGTTCCGTACGCCCGCTCGATGCCGTGGGTCGTCGCAAACTGTTGCGCCTTCTCGAGGCTGCGTGAGGCGACCGCGACGACGCGCTGGTCGGTGTGCTCGTGCGCCGCACCCACCCACGAGTTTGCGATCGCGCCGGGCGCGAGCACGCCCCAGCGCAGTACGGCGTGTCCACGAAGCGGCGTGTGGGTGGGCTCGGGCAGGTGCAGGCTCATGCCGACGAATCTAGTTCGCCTGGCGGAAGCCCGTCGACCACGGTCTCCACCACGACCGTCTCGCTCGAGAGGACGACTTTCGTGGGTGAATCAGTCGGCGACCCACGAAAGTTGTCATCTCATGCTCAGACCGGGGTTAGCGCTGGTGCGCCTGGGCGAGCTCTCCCAGCACCGCCTCGAGCTGCTCGACCGCCCAATCCAGGTCCTGGGCCTCGACGACGATCGGCGGGGCGAAGCGGATGGTCGAGCCGTGGGTGTCCTTCACCAGCACACCCCGCTCCATGAGCCGCTCGCACACCTCACGTCCCGTGCCGAGTGCCGGGTCGATATCGACGCCCGCCCACAGACCGGCACCGCGCACGGCCGTCACCCCGCGACCGATGAGCTTCTCGAGCGACCCCCGCAGACGCTCGCCCAGTTCACTCGCGCGCCGCTGCATCTCCCCCGTCGCGAGCAGCTCCACCACGGCGAGACCGACCGCGGCCGCGAGCGGGTTACCTCCGAAGGTCGACCCGTGTTGGCCGGGGCGCAGCACGCCCAGAACATCCGCGTTACCGACGACCGCGCTCACGGGCACGATCCCGCCGCCGAGCGCCTTACCGAGCAGGTAGAGGTCGGGCACGACACCGGAGAGTTCGCACGCGAACGTCGTCCCCGTGCGGCCGAGGCCCGACTGAATCTCGTCGGCGATGAAGAGCACGTTGTGTCTGGAGGTGATCGCCCGCACATCCTGCAGGTATCCGGCCGGGGGCACGACGATGCCCGCCTCACCCTGAATCGGCTCGAGAAGCACGGCCACGGTGTTCTCGTCGATGGCGGCCTCGAGGGCCGCAGCATCCCCGTAGGGAACGACAACGAAACCGGGCGTGAACGGCCCGAAGTCGGCGCGCGCCTGCTCGTCGGTCGAGAAGCTGATGATCGTGGTGGTGCGACCGTGGAAGTTGCCGTCGGCGACGATGATCGTCGCCTTCCCCTGCGGCACGCCCTTCACGCGGTAGCCCCACGCGCGCGCGACCTTCACCGCCGACTCCACGGCCTCGGCGCCCGTGTTCATGGGCAGCACCATGTCTTTGCCCGCGAGTCGAGCCAAGGCTTCCGCGAACGGGCCCAGTCGGTCGTTGTGGAATGCGCGACTCGTCAGGGTGATTCGGTCGAGCTGATCTCGCGCCGCCTTCACGAGAGCCGGATGCCCGTGGCCGAAGTTCACCGCCGAGTACGCCGCGAGGCAGTCCAGGTACTTGCGCCCCGCAACGTCGGTCACCCACGCACCCTCACCCTGTGCCACGACCACCTCGAGCGGGTGGTAGTTGTGGGTCGTTCTCGCCTCAACTAGTTCGATGGCGGCGGCGGACAAGGGCTCGGGTGTGGCCGGGCGTATACGGGCGGAGACCTTGTCCGCCGCCGCCATCGGACCCCCGCCCGTCATCGCCGCAGCTCCAGGGTGCAGCACTTCACACCGCCCCCGCCGAGCAGCAGCTCAGACAGATCGACACCGATGGGGTTGTAACCACGTTCCCGAAGCTGACGCTCGAAGTCTTTCGCGCGAGATGCGATGACCACGTTGTAGCCGTCGCTGAACGAGTTGAGCCCGAGCACGGCAGCATCCTCTTCGGTCACGATGATCGCGTCCGGAAAGCGCTCGCGCAGGATCTCGAGGGAGGCCTCGTCGAACGCACTCGGCAGGTAGGCGATGTTGCTGTCGTCGAGCACGGCGATCGCCGTGTCGAGGTGGTAGAAGCTCGGGTTGATCAGCTGGAGGGTCACGACCTCGCGACCGAAGATCGCGGCGACCTCCTCGTGGCTGTTCGAGGCGGATCGGAAACCCGTTCCCGCGAGGATGACACCACCACTGTGCTGTCCACCCACGAGCAGGAAGTCCCCCTCGCCCTCGTTCACCTCCTTGGGCACGCGCACGTCGAATCCGGCCTCACGGAACCAGTCCATGTAGGCGGGTCCCTCGGGCTGGCGCTCGGGGTAGGTAAAGCTCGCTCCGTACGCGATGTTATCGATCACGAACCCACCGTTCGCGGCGTAGACCATGTCGGGCAGCCCCTCGATGGGGTCGATGAGGTGCACCTCGAACCCGAGCTGCTGGTAGATGCGGTAGAGCTCCTCCCACTGACGCACGGCGAGGGAGGTGTCCGTGGGGTCTTCGGGGTGCATCCACGGGTTGATGCGGTAGCTCACCGTGAAGTAGTCGGGGCGGCACATCAGAACGGTGCGCTGGGTTGCCGCGCGTGAAGGCAGCGCGGCGGAAGTCTCGGTGATGGTCATGTTCCCCAGTGTTCCACGCACCTATCCGCAATGTCAGAGCTTAGAGCGCACCGAATCTGCGTAGATTGCTGGTGTCACACAATAAATCGCCACTAGGCTGTGGCGGTGGACAGCCTCGACTATGGCATCATCGACCTGCTCAGACTCAATGCCCGCGCCGGCTACGGCGACATCGGCGAGAAGATCGGGCTCTCAGCCTCGGCAGTGAAACGCCGCGTGGACAGGCTCGTCGCCGACGGGGTGATCCGCGGCTTCACCATCCAGGTCGACCCCGCCGTCGACGGCCTCGCGACCGAAGCGTATGTCGAGCTGTTCTGCCGCGGCACGGTCGCCCCCGATGAGCTCAAACGCATCCTCTCGGGAGTACCCGAGGTCGTCGACGCGGGCACCGTCACCGGATCGGCCGACGCCATCGTGCACATGCGTTCGCGGGACATACCGTCGCTCGAGATCGCGCTCGAAAAGGTGCGAATCGCCCCCAACGTCGACCACACTCGCAGCGCGATAGTGCTCTCGCGCCTCATCCATAGGACACACGATTGATCACCCTCGACAAGACCTCCAAGGTCGGGCTCTACGACCAGCTGCACGCCCAGGTGATCGAACAGATCACGAGCGGCGAGCTCATTGCAGGCACCAAGCTGCCCACGGTGCGTGCCCTCGCGACGCAACTCGAGGTCGCGCCGTACACGGTTGCCCGCCTCTACCGCGCGCTCGAGGCCGACGGCTTCGTCGAGACCCGCGGGCGCAACGGCACCGTCGTGAGCGCGCGATCGGGCACGTCGGCCGAGTTGCTGCAGCTCGCCGCGAGTGAGTACGCGGCGCGCGCCAAGCACCTGGGTATCGAGGCGGATGCCGCGCTCGAGTACATCCGCGTGGCCCTCGCCCGCTAGCCCCCGCCGCCGCGGGCGCGACCCCACCCCGCGGCCCGGGCAACCCCGCGCCCCGCCCCACCCCGCGCCCCATCCCACGCCGACCCGAACTGACGCAAATCGACCTATCCCCGG
>CAYZHZ010000095.1:0-11535 GCA_964477625.1 uncultured Salinibacterium sp. | reverse complement strand
AGACGCCCCTGCGAGTAGTCAAGCGCGGTGGTGAAGCTGTCCCGTGCGGCGCCCATGACGCCCCACACGATCCCGTATCTCGCCTCATTGAGGCAGGCGAATGGCGCCCGAAGCCCCAGGGCGTGCGGAAGGACCGCGTCTGCAGGCAGTCGCACCTCGTCCAGCACGATGTCGCACTGGATGGAGGCGCGCATCGAGAGCTTGCCGCCGATCGGGGTGGCGGTGAACCCGGCGCTACCGGAGGGCACGATGAATCCGCGCACGCCATCCTCGGTGCGCGCCCAGATGATCGCGATGTCTGCGATCGAGGCGAGGCCGATCCAGCGCTTGGTGCCGGTGATCACCCAGTCGTCGCCGTCGCGACGAGCGAACGTGGCCATGTTCGACGGATCTGACCCCGCCGTTGGTTCGGTGAGGCCGAAGCATCCGATGATCGTGCCTTGCGCCATCCCGGGGAGCCAGCGGTTCTTCTGCTCCTCGCTGCCGTGCTTGTAGATCGCGCTCATCGCGAGCGATCCCTGCACGCTCATGAACGTGCGCAGACCAGAGTCGCCGGCTTCCATCTCGAGCGCGGCGAGGCCGTACTCCACGGCACCACGCCCGGCGCATCCGTAGCCCTCGATGTGCATGCCGAGGAGCCCGAGCGAGGCCATCTCGGGGATGATCTCCCGCGGAAACACGGCGCTCTCGTACCACTCGGCGATGTTCGGCCTGACGATGGTATCGACCAGGTTGCGCACGGTCGAGCGGGTCTCGAGCTCCTGCGGGGTCAGCAGGTAGTCGAGGTCGAGGAGGTCGTTTGGGTCGATCATCGGGCGGCGCCTTTCGGTGTAACGAGTGGATGATGGAGTTCGCCGTCGATCCGGATGCGCAGCCGCCAGGGATTGGCGCTGCGCACGAACTCCGGCAGTTCGGCATCTGCGGCGTTCTGGAGCGTCACCGGTCGCACGAATCGGTCGAGGGCGTGAGCGCCGACGCTCGTCGCATCGGGTCGCGAGGTCGCCGGCCATGGCCCTCCGTGCTGCTGGGACCAGGCCACCGTGACACCCGTCGGCCACATATTGATCGCCACTCTTCCGACTTTTGCCAGCAGAACATCGAGAGCCTGCGTGACGTACTCGTGCGTCTCGCCCCCGGTGAAGATGGACGCGGCGAGCGAGGGTTGGAGTCGGCGGAGGGCCGCTCGAGCCGACTCGGCGCTCGGGTACTCCGCGACAACCGCGACCGGACCGAAGCACTCCTCGAGAAGCGGCGAACCCTCGGTGAGCTCGTCGACCGACGCAGTAATGATGACGGGCTCGACGGCCCAGCCTCCGGTAGTGGCAGCCGGTGAGCGGGGCGACAACGCGTGCGAACCGCGCTGGCTCACGCCTTCACGGAACCGTTCGGCGATTGCCGCGGTGAGCAGGGGCACGGCCTCGACTGCGGACAACGCCGACCGGATCAACTCGGGATAGCCCTCCCCCTCCGGTACCAGGATCAGGCCCGGTTTTGTGCAGAACTGGCCGGAGCCCATCGTGAACGACGCGACGAACCCATCGGCGATCTCTCTTCGATCGGATACCCCCGGGATGACGAGCACCGGATTCACGGTCCCCATCTCGGCGAAGACCGGCACTCCCCGCGCCGCAGCGCGCTGCACGAGCGACATGCCTCCGGTCTGGCTTCCCGTGAACGCTACAGCCGCGATGGCGGGCGAGTCGACAACGTCGAGCCCCGCGTCGAAGCCGACGACCATCCCGTACGCTCCCGCCGGTGCGCCCGCTTCGAGCAGGCCGCGGTTGGCGATGTCCGCGATCGCCACGCTGAGTCTCGGGTGCGCGGGGTGGGCCTTTACGACGACGGGGCAGCCTGCGGCGAGCGCCGACGCGACGTCATGCCCGAACGCGCCGAACCCGAAGGGGAAGTTGCTCGCGCCGAACACGGCGACGACGCCGAGGGGCACATTCCATCGGTGCAATCGTGCCGCTCCCGACGAGTCCTGGCTCACACCAAGGTAGGAGCCCTCGACGGCTGCCGATGCGTAGAAGCGGGCATTCGCGGCAAGTCCGCGCAACTCACCCCGCAGCCGGATCTCGCCAAGTGCCGTCTCCGCTTGAGCGAGCGACACGAGCTCGTCCTCGGCTTGGAGCAGTGCGTCGACGACACTTCCGATCCACCGCGCGCGGGTGGCGGGGGATACCGACCGCATGACGCCTGTCGCCTCGGTCGCGCCCCGCAATGTTGCCAGAACCTCCTCGGGGGAGCTGTGTGGCACCGATCCGGTCGACCGGCCGGTGACCGGGTCGAAACTCTCGTCGCAGGATGCCCGATCCACCGTCATGCGACACGCGCCGTAGCATCGGCAGCCCGCACTGCCTCGACGAGCACCCCCAGCGCCTCCGCGAGGAGGTCGTCCTCGATGACGAGTGGAGGGAGCAGCCGCACCACGTTCCCGTGAGTCCCACACACGAGCACGAGCACCCCGTTGGACAACGCGCTCTCCATGATCTGTTTGGCGATCTCGGGCAGCGGGGTGCCGTCGGCGTCCGCGAGCTCGAATGCGATCATCGCGCCGCGCCCACGCACGTCGGCGACGACCGTCGTTCCATGGAGCAGCGGTTCGAGCTCACGGCGCACGATGGTCTCGATGCGACGTGCTCGGGTGAGCAGGTCATCCTGCTCGATCGCCTTGAACACGCCGAGCGCGGCCGCGCAGGCGAGGGGATTGCCGGCGTAGGTGCCCCCCAGGCCGCCCACCGGCACGGCGTTCATCACGTCGGCGCGGCCGGTGACGGCGCTGAGCGGCAGGCCGCCAGCGAGCGCCTTGGCGCTGATGATGAGGTCGGGCACCACGCCGTCGTGTTCGATCGCGAAGAGGGTTCCGGTTCGGCCCATGCCCGCCTGGATCTCGTCGGCTATGAAGAGGATGCCATGGCGTGTGGCAAGGTCGCGCAGGCCAGCAAGGAATCCGGGGGCGGGCACGATGAATCCGCCCTCGCCTTGCACCGGTTCGATGACCAGGGCAGCGAACGAAGCCGGGTCGTTCTCGTCGAGCGTCCGCTCGACCTCGCGCAGCGCCGCGGTCACCTCCCGCGCCGGGTCACCGTCCCAACGCACGGGTGATCCGTTGGTCGCGCGCACGATATTGCTTGGAAAGGGCCCGAACCCGTGCTTGTATGGCTTGTCCTTCGCGGTCATCGCCATGGTCAGGAGGGAACGGCCGTGATACGCCTCGTCGAAGACGAGGATGTTGGGCCGGCCCGTGGCCGAGCGGGCGATCTTCACGGCGTTCTCGACGGCCTCGGCACCCGTGGTGAAGAGCGCGGTTCGCTTCTCGAACGTTCCCGGGGTGTGGGCGTTGAGCCACGCGCACACCTCGACGAAGCCGTCGTACTCGGTGACCATGAAGCACGTGTGGGTGAAGCGTTCGAGCTGATCGGCGACCTCGCCCGCGACGATCGGATTGTTTGCTCCCACGCTCGTCACCGCGATTCCCGATGCGAGGTCGATGATGCGATTGCCGTCGCAGTCTTCGATGATCGCGCCCGCCGCGCGCTCGACGAACACCGGCAGCGCAATTCCGAACCCGCTGGAAACCTCGCGCGTGCGCCGCTCGTGGCGGGAGATCGACTCCGGCCCGGGGATCGAGGTCGCGAGGTGGCGGGTCTGCGAAAGGGGCACGGCGCTGCTGTTCATGCGGGTAACGGTAAGGTCGATCGAGTTGAGGGCTGACTGTGCGATTTGCCCAGTGGGATCAGATGGAGGATGTTTTGTCCATGAAGATGATCGAGGTGGTCTCCCCGTGGTGACTCTCGAGCAGTTGCACGCGCGAGTGCCGCACGAGTTGCGTCCCGTTTCGGTCGGTCCGGTCGGCCGCCAGATCGTGCGCGGGGTGCACATCTCGGAACTCGTCGATCCCACCCCGTACCTCGAGGGCGGTGAGTTGCTGCTCACGACCGGCATCCCCTTCGCGCACGACGCGGGGTACGACTCGTACGTGCGTCGACTCGCCGACCGCTCGGTCGCCGCACTCGGCCTCGGGCTCGGTGAAGGCATCGACGAGGTGGACGGCGAGCTCGAACGCGCGTGCGAGCGACACGGCGTCGATCTCTTCGTCGTTCCGCGCGAAGTGCCCTTCTTGCGCATCTCATACGCCTACTGGGAGCTCGTGTCGTTAGGGGAGCGAGCGGATCTCTCGTCGAGCCTGCGCATTCAGACCACTCTCGCTGACGCGGCGGTCCAGACGGATGCTCCGACCGCCATCGTGCGGAAACTCGCCGAATCGCTGGGCGGGTGGGTGGCCTACCAGTCGTTCGACGAATCGCGGATTTTCACCCATCCGACCTCGCGCAAGCTCGTTAGCGCGCTGGGCAGTCAGATGAGCCGACTCCGCGCACTGGGGCCGCACTCGAGTGCCACGTTTCCCCTAGCCGAATGGACCGCCATCGGGCACACGGTGATGGATGGCGGTCGTGCGGCGGGATTTCTGACCGTGGCGACGCTCTCCCCCGCCGCGCATCCAGACAGGCAAGTACTGCTCACGGCTGCGACGCTGCTCTCCGGTGTGGAACGCTTGCGCTTCGAGCGCCGGCAGGAGGTCGAACGCTCGGGGCACGCAATCACCGAACTCGTCGTCGCGGGGCACGCTGCCGCGGCCAGGATGCTCGCGCCGACCCTGGCCGTCGGGCTCACGAGTTTCGTGCGGGTCGCCGCCCTCCGAGGCGGCGGAGTGTCGACGGCGTCGGCTTGCTCGCTCGCCCACGCGGTCGGGGCCCTCGAGAGCCGGGATCCCGACACGACGATCGCTACCGCGATCGCCGCAACCCCCTTCTCGCTCGCGATCGGAGCGATCCGAATCCTACTGCTCCCGTCCAACGATCCGGGGTCGACAGTTTCCCCAGGCGTCGACGCCCCGCCCGATCCTCGAGTGATGAGCGCGGTCGTCTCGCTCCCGGTGTCGCTCGAGGGGGTGCCCGCTGTCGTCGAGAGACTTGTTGGGTTGGTTGCCACAGCTGCGACGGGGTCGCTCGTAGTCGATCATCCTGTTGCCCTGTCCGCTCGTGCGATCGCGTGGCTCGAGGTGCTTGAGGGGCACCCTCAGCAACAGTTGCTCCCGACCCTTCGTTCCTACCTGGCGCACCGCGGGCACTGGGCGTCGAGCGCCCGCGATCTGGGCATCCACCGCAACTCCCTCAGGAACCGGATCGACACGATCGCCGGCGTCCTCGGGGTGGAACTTGACGAGGTGGATGTTGCCACCGACCTCTGGATCGCGCTGCGGGACCGTCCTCCCCACTCAGCCCTACCACGGCGCCGTTAGGCGGCGGGATAAAGCTACCCGTGGCGGGAGCAGCAACCCCCGTTAGCGACTCGTTTCCATCGCGGCGCCTGCAACCACCCGCCCCTCCCCGCCTCGAATCGCCCGGCGGGATGACCGCCACGTCGACGAGTGCGCACGGATAGCATCGTCTCGTGCACGAGTCGAACGGGATGCCCACGGTCAAGGACGTCGCGCTGCGCGCGGGCGTATCGGTCGCAACCGTCGGTCGGGCGTTGGGCAACTACGGCCGCATCAACGAGGCGACCAAGCAACGGATCCTTCAAGTAGCGAACGAGATGGGATACCGCCTCAACCAGGTTGCCCGCAGCATGATCACCGGCCAGACCAACACGATCGGCGTCGTGCTGGCCGACATCAACAACCCGTTCTTCTCGGGCGTGGTTCGCGGAATGTCAGATCGCGCGCGCGAATATGGGTACGACCTGCTCATCACGAACACCGACGAGAACAGCGAGGCTGAGGTGCGGGCGATCGAGCTGTTGCTCGGCCGTCAGGTCGATGGGCTCATCATCTCCCCGGCCGACGTGCAGCAGGTCGAGCACATCAACGAAGCGATCCAGCAAGGATACCCGGTCGTGCTCTTCGACCGCGCGAGTTCGTTCTGCGACGCAGACGCCGTCATCTCCGACGGCGGCGAAGCGGTGCGTCAGGCGGTCGCCCACCTCATCGAGGAGGGCCATCGTCGCATCGCGATCGTCGTCGAGCTCACCCGCGCGCAGGAGGCCGAGTGGCCCCAACTGCTGCTCGACGCGGCCCATCGGGTCGACGAGAACTCCCTGAACGTCGGCCTCAATCGTCTGCTCGGCTACCTGAACGCCCACAGCGAAGCCGCCCTCGAGGTCGACCCCGCACTGGTGTTCCGCTCCGGGGAGTACAGCACGGTCTCGGCGAGTGCCGTCACGCGGCAGGGACTGCTCGCGCCGAACCCTCCGACGGCGCTCGTGGCCACGGATAACACGATGTCGATGGGTGCCTATTTTGCCGTCAGGGACCTCGGCCTTCGCGTCCCCAACGACCTGTCGCTGTTCCTCTTCGACAACCTCGAGTGGACGCGCGCGGTGAAACCCGCGGTCTCGGTGATCGAGCAGCAAGTCCACGAGATGGGCGTTCGGGCGGCCGACGTGATGATCGAGCGAATCATGAATCCGGATGCTCCCCGCGGGGTTCACACCGTGCCTACCAAGCTACTCTTCCGCGAGTCGGTGGGTCAGGCGCCCTCGGCAGTGGGCGCCTCCTCCTGAATCACCGGGACGGGTCGAGCACCGCTCCGGCCCGTTCCGCCGCCGACGGGTCCGGGCGCTCGCGGGTCGGTCTTGCACTCTCGGGTTGCCTGTGGGATATTCGTCACTACTCGTTTGCGAGATCGTTCTCGCACATCATCCGAAAGGCTCCAGTGACTTCCGCTCGACCGCAACTCCGCCCGATCGACCCCGACATCGTCGCGACCCTCGCGGCGACGCCGACGAGCCGTCCGCTAACCCAGCAGGTGGCACAGGAGGCCGCCGACCGCGGTGTCGACCAGGTGTTGTTCGTCGGGGTAGGGGGGTCATGGGCGTCCTCGGTACCTGCCGTGACGGCACTCACGACCGACGCGACGGGCCTCGACGTGCAGAACGTTAACGCCGCGGACCTCCTCAGCCGCTACCTGCCCCGCGTCGGACCGCGCACCCTCGTGATCGCGTCATCGCACTCCGGAGGAACCCCCGAGACGGTCGAAGCCGCCGCGGCCGCCGCTGCGCAGGGTGCTCAGGTCGTCTCCCTGGCGCGTGACAGTGACAACGCACTAGCCAGCCACGCACGCACCGCGCTGACCTACGGCAGCGACACCACCATCACTTCAGCTAAGTACGCCGTGCTCGAGGAGTTGGTGTGTTCGATCCTCGAGTCCCGCGGCTCGCACGTCGATGTCGCGGCGATCAGGTCGGCGCTCGAGCAGATGCCGGCCGCGACGCAGGCCGCCGTCGAGCAGATGGAGCAGGCCAATTCGGCGAACATTCCTCCGATCTCTCGTGCCGCGAGCGTCATGGTCGTCGGAGGCGGACGGATGCTCGGACTCGCCTATATGTTGGCCAACTGCTACCTCATCGAGATGCAGCGCAAGCCCTCCACCTACATCCACTCGGGCGACTTCTTCCACGGCCCGTTCGAGCTCACCGACGAGACGACTGGCATCATCCACATCGCGGGCGAAGACGAGTCGAGCCCGCTCGACGATCGAGTCGCGCGCTTCCTCGATACCTATGCAACCAATCGCCACACCGTCGACTCGCGGGACTTCGCGCTTGCGGGCGTGCCACAGGATGTGCGTGGCCGGGTCGCGCACATCGCCATGTCGGCAGTGGTCGCGAGGATCGCGTCCTACTTCGAGGTCACGAGTGGACATGACCTCGACCTGCGGCGATTCATGCACAAGGTGGCCTATTGAGATGGCCTCACTCAGGATGTGCAGCATCGGCGACAACACGGTCGACCGGTACGTCGATCACGGGACGTGGTACCCGGGCGGCAGCGCGGCGAACGTCGCCGTGCACGCTCGACGCCACGGTGTCGACGCCGGCTACATCGGCATAGTCGGCAGCGATGAAGCGAGCGCCCTCGTTCGCGATTCGCTCGAGAGCGAGTCGGTAGACCTGTCGAGGCTGCGGTCCGAGCCGGGCCCGAACGCATTCACCGATATCTTCCTCGACGCCAAGGGGAACCGTCATTTCGGGGAGCACTCGGCCCCGGAATCCGCACTGCACCTCGACGAATCAGACCTGGAGTACTTGCGCGGCTGCGACTGGATTCACACCGGTCACAGCAGTGCGACCGAGTCCGAACTGGGCACTATGGCACGGATCGCCCCCGTGATGTTCGACTTCTCCCACAGCTCGCTCGAGTACGCCGCGCCACTGCTCGAGCACATCACGATCGCTGCCTTCTCCCGGCCCGAGCTGAGCGAAGCACAGTGCCGGGACTTGCTCAACGAGGTGTGCTCCCACGGCGCGACCACGGCGGTCGTCACTCGCGGCGCTCAGTCCACGATCGCGTGGCGAGGCGAATTCGCCTCGGAGCCCGCTCACGAGATCGCCGTCGTCGACACCCTCGGCGCCGGCGACGCGTTCCTCGCCGCTTTCGCGGTGAATCTCATGGCCGGCGGCACCCTTGCCCTGGCGCTGAGCGCGGCAACGGGGTACGCAGCCAAGTCCTGCACGCACCTCGGGGCCTATGGGCACGGTGTGTCCGCCCCGAGCCCATGAGATCCACCACCTTGACCGCACCACCCGCACCCAATGAGAGATCGGAAAGAGTATGAAGAGAATCACCGGCATTGCAATCGCCGCAGCGGCCCTGAGCGCAGTGTTGCTCTCAGGCTGTACCACGGGAGACACTGGAACCGACAGCGGATCTGAGGGCAAAGGCCTCACGATCGGCCTCGTGACGAACCAGGGTAACTACTTCTTCCAGAGCATCCAAGACTCGCTGACGGAGCTCGCGGAAGAGGACGGAGGTCAGGTGCTCGTCAGCAACACCAACAGTGACGCCGGAGCCGAGGCCCAGGCAGTGCAGGACTTCGTCCAGCGCCAGGTCGACGTCATCCTCATCTCCGTCAACTCGCCTGAGGGGTCGCTCGCCAGCATAAAGGCAGCGGACGAGGCGGGAATCCCGGTCGTCTGCTACAACACGTGCCTCTCGGAGGAAGATACCGAGAAGTACACCAAGGGCTACATCAAGAGCGATGACAGCGACCTCGGCGCACAGACTGGTGCGTACGCCGCGGAGTACATCGCCGAGAACCTCGATGGCGCCGCCAAAATTGCGGTGCTGCACTGCGACCGCTACCCGGTCTGCCTCGATCGTCGAGTCGCGTTCGAGGCAGCACTCGAGGGTCTCGACATCGAGGTCGTCGCCGAACAGGAGGCATTCGAGGCGGACAAGGCAAACACCATCGCGCAGGACATGCTGACCGCGAACCCTGAAATCGACGCCTTCTGGGTGGTCAATGAGGGTGCCTTGCTGGGCGCGCGTCCGGCCATCCTGGCTCTCGGTGGCGACAAGAAGGTCGTGCTGTTCGGCACCGACATCAGCCCGCAGATCGCCGAGTTCCTGCTCGACGACGAGGACATCCTGCAGGCGACCACAGGACAGAGCGGATCGGCGTTGGCCGCCGCGATGTACGACGCCGCGAAGGTCGCGAGCGACGGTGGCACCCTGTCGCCGTTCGTGAGCGTTGCGCCCGGACAGCTCTTCTCGCGCGGCGACGTTGCAGCGGTCAAGCAGTACCTCGCGGACGCGAAGTGACGTTGACCACCCGGACATCGTGAACGAAGCATCCAGAGCCTCGGTAACGGAGGGGGTCCAGGCCCTCTCCGTTACCGGCGTGCGCAAGTCGTACGGCGCAGTGAGGGCGTTGAATGGTGTCGACTTCGCGGTGAACCGCGGAGAGGTGCGCGCGCTCGTCGGTAGCAATGGGGCAGGAAAGTCGACGCTCATGAAGATCGTGAGCGGCTCGGAGCGCCCCGACGCCGGTATCGTGCAGGTCGCGGGCAACCTCGTCTCATTCGGCAGTACCTCCGACGCGACCGCGGCGGGAGTCGCGTGCGTGTATCAGGAACTCAGCCTCGTGCCCTCGCTGAGTGTCGGCGAGAACATCATGCTCGGGCGATGGAGAAAGCGTCAGGTGCTCGGTGTGCCTCTCGTCGACATGCGAGCCACGTGGGCGGCTGCTGCCGAAGCGCTTGACTTCCTCGGTGAGCCCCTCGACGTCCGCGAGACCGTGGCGAACCTGAGCATCGGCCAACAGCAGGTCGTGGAGATCGCCAAAGCCCTCTCCGGTCGGCCGGACCTCCTGATCCTCGACGAGCCCACGAGCGCGCTCGCTCAAGAGGAGGCCGACCGACTGATAGAACTCGTGCGTCGGCTCGCGGAGGTGCGGGGCCTCGCCGTCATCTACATTTCGCATCGCATGGACGAGATCCCGCGGGTGGCAGACACCGTGACTGTCATGCGGGACGGTGCGGTCGTGGCAAACCTTCCCGTCGATGAAGCCTCTACCGAGGGAATCGCCGCACTCATGCTTGGTGAGTCGGCAGGAGAGAGAGCCAACACGCACGAGCTCGCTGCACCGGATGACCGCATCAGGCTATCCGTCCGGGAGCTGACTCGCGAACCGCTGCTACACGATGTGAGCTTCGACCTGCGACACGGTGAAGTACTCGGCATCGCGGGACTCATGGGGTCGGGACGGTCGGAGCTCCTGCGCTGCCTGTTCGGTCGCGATCGTTTCGACCGCGGGACCGTCGAGGTTGACGGCATCCCGATCGCGCCCACCTCGGAACGCACGATGATCCGGGCCGGAGTCGGACTCGTACCCGAGAACCGACGCGAGGAGGGTCTCGTTTTCGTCCACAGCATCCTGCAGAACCTAACTATGGCCGGAGTGTCGAAGTTCAGCACCGGCGGGGTGCTGTTGCCGCGGGTCGAGAAGCAGCTCGGGCAGCAATCCTCGGCCCGACTGGGTATCAAGCACTCCGGTCTCTGGCAACCCGTGTCGTCGCTCAGTGGCGGCAACCAGCAGAAGGTCGTCTTCGGGAAGTGGCTCACCGCCGACTCCGAGATCCTGCTCCTCGACGAACCAACCCGCGGGGTCGACCTGCACGCCAAGGCGCAGATCTACGAGCTCATCCGGCGTTGGGCCGCGGAGGGGCGGAGCATCGTGATGGTCTCCTCCGAGTTCGAGGAGCTCTTCCAGGTCTGCCACCGGATCGCCATCATGAGCCACGGACGCCTCGAGACACCGGTCGACGTCGACCGCACCACCATGCAGCAAGTACTTAAGAACGTGATGAAGGAGTAGGAATGGCCAAGAACTCGCTCTCCGCCGGGGCAATCCCGGACGGGGTCTTTCGACCGCGGCTCTCCTTCCAAACCGTCGGTCTGCCCCTCGTTCTCGTCGCGCTCTACGTCGTGCTCTCGTTCACCGCGCCGAACTTCGCGACCCTGAGCAATCAGCTCAACATCCTGCAGAGCGCCGCATTCGTGGGAATCATCGCCTTCGGCATGACACTCGTGATCATCGCCGGCCAGATCGACGTGAGTGTGGGGTCTGCGGTCGCGCTGTCGTCCGCGCTGTTGGGCGTGTTGACCGTTACCCTCGGCGTCCCCATCTACCTCGCCGCGATTATTGTCATGATCGAGGCCACAGCAGTGGGACTGTTCGCGGGTTTCCTAGT
>CAYZHZ010000094.1:0-11561 GCA_964477625.1 uncultured Salinibacterium sp. | reverse complement strand
GGTACGGCGCCCGTCGACGTGCTGGCAGACGTGAGCGCGAAAGCCCACGAACTGCAGGAGCGGCACGCACTCGCGTTCCGCAACGGGGTCAAGCCCGCGCTCGATGAGGCGGGCATCCACATCGAAGGTTGGGCCGATCTCGTGGAGAGCGACCGGGTACGCATCGACGAGATCTTCTCCAGCCAGATCTTCCCCGTACTCATGCCGCTCGCGGTCGACCCCGCGCACCCGTTTCCCTACATCTCGGGCCTCAGCCTCAATCTCTCGATTCGCGTGCGCAATCCGAAAACCGGCAAGGAAGAGTTCGCGCGGCTGAAGGTACCGACCAACCTGCCGCGCTTCATCGAGTTGCCCGATGACGAGAGTGGACTCACGCGCTACATCCCCCTCGAAGACCTCATCTCCAATCACCTCGACGAACTCTTCCCCGGCATGGAGATCATCGAGCACCACGAGTTCCGCGTCACGCGCAACGAAGACGTCGAGGTCGACGAAGACGAGTCCGAGAACCTCATCCAGGCGCTCGAGAAGCAACTGCTCAACCGCCGCTTCGGGCCGCCCATCCGCCTCGAGATCACCGACGACATGGATGCCGTCACCCTCGGCCTTCTCATGAGCGAGCTGGGAATCACCGAGCAGGAGGTGTACCGCCTGCCCGCCCCGCTCAACCTCGCCGGCCTGTTCCAGATGACCCGCATCGACGCGCCCGCCCTCAAGTACCCGCGCCACGTTCCGTCCACGAGCGTCGCGTTGCTCCCCTCGGAGCCGAACACGGCACCCGACGTTTTCGCCTCGATCGCCAAGCAGGACGTACTGCTGCACCACCCCTACGAGTCGTTCGCGACGAGCGTTCAGGCCTTCCTCGAGCAGGCCGCGGCCGACCCCAACGTGCTCGCGATCAAGCAGACCCTCTACCGCACGAGCGGTGACTCCCCCATCGTGCAGGCCCTCATCGCCGCTGCCGAGGCCGGCAAAGCGGTGCTCGCGCTCGTCGAGATCAAGGCCCGGTTCGATGAATCCGCCAACATCGGCTGGGCTCGCCAACTCGAGAAGGCGGGCGTGCATGTCGTCTACGGCCTCGTCGGGCTCAAGACCCACTGCAAGCTCGCCCTGGTCGTGCGTCAGGAGGGTGGTGTGCTGCGCCACTACAGCCACATCGGCACGGGCAACAACAACCCAAAAACGAGCCGCATAAAATAGGAACACGTTCAGCTGACCGCCAGTGACACGGACGGCAAAGACCACACGCGACAATACAACGGAGAGAGCGGCTACGCGATCGAGAAGAAGTTCAAGCGACTTCTCGTGGCTCCGCTGCACCTTCGCAAGGGTTTGCTCAAGCGCATCAAGGTCGAGGCGGATAATGCGCGCCAAGGCCTCCCGTCGGGCATCCGCATCAAAGTCAATTCGATCGTCGACGAGGCGATCATCGATGCGCTCTACCGCGCCAGCAACGCGGGCGTCCCGATCGACCTGGTGGTGCGGGGAATTTGCGGCCTCAAGCCCGGACAGCCCGAGCTGAGCGAGAACATCCGCGTGCGCTCTATCCTCGGTCGCTACCTGGAGCACGCCCGCATTTTCTCGTTCGTCAAC
Organism: uncultured Salinibacterium sp.; assembly: GCA_964477625.1. Taxonomy (GTDB): domain Bacteria; phylum Actinomycetota; class Actinomycetes; order Actinomycetales; family Microbacteriaceae; genus Rhodoglobus. The sequence continues at coordinate 9,968 of CAYZHZ010000094.1, read as the reverse complement.
AACGGCGATCACCAGGTCTACATCGGCAGCTCTGACATGATGCACCGCAACCTCGACCGTCGCGTCGAGGCCCTCGTGCGCATCACCGAACCCGAGCACATCGCCGAACTCGAGCAACTCTTCGACCTCTCGATGTCGAACGAGACCTCCTCGTGGTGGCTCGACGAAACAGGCTCGTGGACACGCCATTCCCGGTCGGAGGACGGCACGCCCCTCGCCGACCAGCAAGATGTACTTATGAAGCAGATCTCTGGCCGTAGACGAGGCGGGGTACTTCGGTGACCGTGACGACGCCGCCTGTTCTGGCAGCCGGCGCCGTCTGCTGGCGACTCGTGGCGGGAACGCCTCGGGTGCTGCTCGTGCATCGCGCAGCCCACAAGGACTTCTCGCTTCCCAAGGGCAAGGTGGATCCGGGGGAGACCCTGCCCGAGACGGCGGTACGTGAGATCGCCGAGGAGACGGGGCTCGGCATCATCCTCGGCGCTCCCCTCGGCACCGTCGAATACCAGCTTCCGAGCGGTCGCGACAAGGTCGTGTACTACTGGTCGGCGGAGATCGACGACCACGCTCTCGAACTCGCGAAGTTCACTGCCAACGACGAGATCGCTGCCGTCGAGTGGCTGCCACTCGACAAGGCGCGCAAGCGACTGACCTACGAGCACGATCGGGACGTCATCGATCGCTTCGCCGAGCGACTCAAGGCGGGGAACGCGCGCACCTTCGCAATCGTCACCGTACGTCACGGCAAGGCCGTGCCGCCCTCCACGTGGGACGGACCGGACTCGACGAGGCCGCTCATGCAGCGCGGATCGGACCAGTCCATCGGAATCGCGAAGGGTATTGCCGCCTTCGCGCCGCAGAAGATCATCAGTTCAACCGCGGCACGCTGCCTCGCGACGATCGACCCACTCGCCAAGCTCACCGGTCTCGACGTGAAAGCGAGCACCGGAATCAGCCAGGACGCGTACGAGTCCGGCGGCGGCAAGGTCGCCCAGATCGTGAGCAAGCGCCTCAAGAAGCGCGAATCCGTCGTGCTGTGCAGTCACGGTCCCGTGCTTCCGCAGATCATCGAGCAGGTCGCGGTGCAGACGGGGAGCGTGATCGACGTGGGGGTGCGGCGTTCTGCCGACCTCAGCACGGGCGACTTCACGGTGCTGCACGTGTCGCGGGATCATCCAAAATCCGGGCTCGTTGCCGTGGAGACTCACTCACCCGCCTGAGATTCGCCTCTAGTGTTCCTGCGCCGTTTACGCGGCGTTCACCTATCGGGACGACCGTGGTTAACCGGTCTTCGTAGCGTGATTACTTGGGTCGCACCGGCCCGCCTGTAATCAAACTCCCCGAAGGGAAAACAGTGAGCATCAAGCGTTTTGGCAGCATCGCCGCCATTGCAGTTGCAGCAACTTTCGTACTCTCCGCCTGTGGCGGACAGCCCACCGACTCCGGCTCCGGTGACGGCCTCAGCGGCGCAGTGACCGCCGACGGTTCGTCGACCGTTGCCCCCCTGGCAGAAGCCGCAGCCGACCAGTTCCGTAGCGTCGAGGCGGGCGTCAACGTAACTGTCGCAACCTCCGGCACCGGTGGTGGCTTCAAGGCATTCTGTGCTGGCGAGACCGACATCTCCGACGCTTCTCGTCCGATCAAGGACGAGGAAGCCGCCGAGTGCGAGGCGAATGGCGTGGCGTTCACCGAGATCGTCATCGCCAACGACGGACTGGCCGTTGTCGTGAATCCAGCCAACGACTGGGCCGACGACCTGACCGTCGAGCAGCTCAACAAGATCTGGGCTCCCGAGTCCGAGGGTGTTGTCATGAGCTGGGCCGACGTTGACCCGTCGTTCCCGGATGTTCCTCTCGTGCTGTTCGGTGCCGGCACCGATTCGGGAACGTTCGACTACTTCACCGCCGAGATCAACGGTGAAGAGGGTGCGATTCGCGCCGACTACAGCCCGTCCGAGGATGACAACATCACCGTTCAGGGTGTCGCGGGCGACGAGGGTGGCATTGGCTTCTTCGGCCTCAGCTACGCCGAGGAGAACGCCGACGCTGTGAAGACGGTCACCGTTGAGGGTGTCCTACCGACGGTGGAGACGGTTCAGGACGGCACGTACACGCCGCTCGGACGCCCGCTGTTCATCTACGTCGCCAACGCGTCGTACACCGACAAGCCGCAGGTCAAGGCATTCGTCGACTTCTTCGTCGCGAACGCGGTCGAGGTCGCCGAGGCTGCGCTGTTCGTGCCTCTTACGGCCGACCAGATCACCGTGGCGAGCGACGAGCTCGCCTCGCTCACCAAGTAGTAACTCGTTACAGCTGGCAGTTGAAGGGATCACGGTTAGTTCACGATGACGACAGTTGCCAGCACGGGCGGTCCGGCTATCACGCCGGACCGCCCGTCCCCTTCCCAGTTCGTGGGCCGCGCTCGGCCAGGTGAGTTCGCGATCCGGCTCGGACTGCGTGTGGCCGCAGGCGTCACAGTCGTCACCACGGTGGGCATCCTGATTGCACTCCTGATCCCCTCGATCGGTTTCTTCGCCGAAGTGCCCGTTATCGAGTTCCTCTTCGGCACTCGCTGGGCGCCCCGATTCGCGGATGCATCGTTCGGAGTCATCCCCCTCGTCACGGCTACCGCATGGACCACCTTCCTCGCCCTCATCGTGGCGATCCCCCTCGGTCTCGGCGCAGCAATCTTCCTGGCCGAGTACGCCAGCCCCCGTCTGCGGAAGGTGTTGAAACCCCTCCTCGAGATCCTGGCGGGCATCCCCACCGTCGTTTACGGCTACTTCGCCCTGCAGTTCGTGCAGTCGACCGTTCTACGGGAGTGGCTCGCCCTTCCCACCGGAGCGTTCAGCGTGCTCGCGGCGGGGTTGGTCATGGGCGTAATGATCGTTCCGACGATCGCGTCGATCTCCGAGGACGCGATGTCGGCCGTTCCGCAAGCAATGCGCCAGGGCTCCGCGGCCCTGGGCGCCAACCGCATGCAGACCACCCTCCGCGTTGTCTTTCCCGCTGCCCTATCCGGCATTGTCGCCGCTATCGTGCTCGGCATCTCCCGAGCGGTCGGCGAGACGATGATCGTGGCGATTGCGGCCGGCAACCAGGCCAACATCGTCACCAACCCGCTCCAGGCAGGCCAGACGATGACCGGATTCATTGCAAACGCCGCCCTAGGTGACTCACGTGTCGGATCGATCGAATACGACACACTCTTCGCGGTCGGACTGCTCCTCTTTCTCATTACCTTGCTGATCAACTTCATCAGTATTAGGTTCGTCCGTCGATTCCGGGAGATCTACTGATGGGGACCATCGGCAGCACGATCGCGGGAACCATCCGCCCCGAGCGCCCCATCGCATCCGGCCGAAACGGCGAGCGACGCCCCGCCGCACTGGCATTTCTCGTTGTGCTCTGGCTGAGCCTGCTCGTCGCCTTCGGTGTCTTGGTAACCCTGATCATCACGATCATCATCGACGGTCAGGGCCAGTTCAGCTGGCGACTGTTCACGGAGTACCCGGCATCCGACCCGGATCGCGCCGGAGCACGACCCGCGATCCTCGGTTCCGCTTGGGTAATCGCGACGACCGCCGTCATGACTATTCCCCTGGGAATCGCAGCGGCACTGCATCTCGAGGAATTCGCGGACAAGAAGAACTGGTTCAACAAGTTCATCGAGCTCAACGTGCAGAACCTCGCCGCCGTGCCCTCGATCGTGTACGGCCTCCTCGCGCTCGCGTTCCTGACGATGCTGAACGTACGCGACAAGAACATCGTGATCGCGGGTGCGCTCGCCCTGTCGCTCCTCATCCTGCCGGTCATCATCATCGCGACCCGCGAAGCCCTGCGGGCAGTGCCGTCGGAGATCCGACAGGGATCGCTGGCCCTCGGCGCGACGCAATGGCAGACCACGTGGCGCCAGACCCTCCCGTCTGCAGTGCCCGGGATTGCCACCGGCTCGATCCTGGCGCTCTCGCGCGCGCTCGGCGAGGCGGCTCCCCTGCTCGTACTCGGAGCCCTGGTTTTCGTCAGCTTCGACCCCAACGGAATCCTTAGCGGGTACACGACCCTCCCCATCCAGATTTTCAACTGGACCGGCCGCCCGCAAGAGGGATTCCACCAGCTTGCCGCCGCGACCAGCGTGCTCCTGCTTGGTGTGCTCATTCTCATGAATGCGCTCGCGATCTACATCCGCAACAAGTTCCAGAAACGGTGGTAACCCGATGACCGACACAACGCCTCAGACCAAGACGGCTCCGTCCGACGATGCGGTCACGGCAGAAACACCCGGCATGCGTGTGCAAACCCGCGCGTCAGAGGGCTACCTCCCGGAGGAACCGCGCGGCATCATCCAGTGCGAGGACGTGAACGTCTACTACGGCAACTTTCGGGCCGTGACTGGCGTGAATCTCAAGTTCGGCCTCAATGAGATCACGGCGCTCATCGGGCCATCGGGATGTGGCAAGTCGACACTCCTGCGCTCTTTGAACAGGATGAACGACCTCGTCGACGGCGCACGTGTCGACGGGAAAGTGCTCTTCCAGGGCGAGGACATGTATGGGCCCAAGGTGGACCCGATCGAGGTTCGCCGACGGATTGGTATGGTCTTCCAGAAGCCCAATCCGTTCCCCAAGTCGATTTACGACAACATTGCGTACGGCCCGCGGGTCACCGGAATGCGCGTGAGCAACATGGATGACCTCGTCGAAGAAGCCCTCACCAAGGCGGCACTCTGGGGCGAGGTAAAAGACAAGCTCAAGCAGTCCGCTTACGGGCTATCGGGTGGGCAGCAGCAGCGTCTGTGCATTGCGCGCACCATCGCCGTCAAGCCCGATGTGATCCTGATGGATGAGCCGTGCTCCGCGCTCGACCCAATCGCCACCACCCGCATCGAGGACCTGATGCATGAGTTGCGGCAGGAATACACAATCGTGATCGTGACTCACAACATGCAGCAAGCAGCGCGTGTCGCCGACCGCACTGCTTTCTTCACGGCGCTCGCTGACGAAGGCACCGGGGATCGCACGGGCGTGCTGGTCGAATTCGGAAAGACTACGCAGATCTTCGAGCATCCGACGGACCAGCGCACGGAGGATTACATCTCCGGCCGCTTCGGATAATCACCCGTGACCACGTTGCGTCGCGTGGTGACTGTGGCGACGCCCGCCAACCAGGGGTCGGTCTCCGTTGCCGCCGAACTGCTCCAGCAGGGCATCGGTCTCGAACACTGCGCGGATGGCAGCTCTGCACTGATGTCAATCGGGCACATCACTCCCCACCTGGTAATTGTCCCGACGGATGTTGCGGACATCGACCCGCTGACGCTTGTCGACGCGCTCGCGCATCGCGACATCCCGGTGCTCGTTGCGCTTGGTGGCGGCACAACAGCACCAGCGACCGCCGTGGAAGCTCTGGACCGCGGGGCGGCGGCGATCATCGGCTTGCCGCTCGGCAGCGCCGACCTCGTCGGAGCCTTGCGCCGATTCGCTCTGGACACCCCCGAGCAATTGATCGTCGGCGACCTCATCATGGATATCGACGCACACCGAGTCACGGTGCGCGGTGTGGAAGTGCACCTCAGCCCCCGCGAGTTCACTCTTCTGCGACGGCTGCTCGAGACCCCGAGGCATCTTGTGAGCCTCGACGAGCTGGAGCGGCTTGCGGCCTCGGATTCGGCGTCTCCATTGACGGCCGCGCGGGTGATGGTGGCGCGCATCCGCCGCAAGCTCGAGGCTGGGGCGGGTGCGGGCGACCGACTGGTCGAGACGGTGCGTGGCGTCGGCTACCGCATCGCCGAGGATAGGGAGCAGCGTTAGAGCGCTGCGAGGTGAGGTCTAGTCACGACAATGACGCCATGAACTGCCGCGGCAGCGGCGAGCGTGTTGGTGATCGTTCCGAACTGTTCCAGGTTCCGCTTAAGCAGCTCGACCCTGCGGTCGTCTTCTGACGTGACTAGTCGTAACTCATACTCGAACTCCGTGAACCGAGGCGGCACATCCTGGCGGTGTGCGGTGATCGTTACCTCTGCGCTCGTGTAGTCGAACGGGATCATCGCCCGTGCGCGCTCGAGCCCCTTCAGGAGACAACCTGCGAGGGCGGACGCAAGCAACTCCGCGGGGCCTGGCAGCCCGGACGGCCGTAGGGGCTGCCACGCGGAGTCAAGGTGGATCACCTGATCGCCCGCGGTGATCTGGCTCGACCTGTCTACAGCGGTTGCGCCTGTCACCTGATAGCTACGCGGGATGTCGGTCATGAATTCAGTGTCGTCCTCCATGAGGAGATATGGCAGGGCCGTTGGTCCCGTCCGACCCGCACGGCCAAGGCCAGTTGCTCGTTAACCTTGTGTTCACCTTTCTGCACAACGATGCTTAACTGCGACGCCCAGCGATCGCCACTCAGACCACTGCCGAGGGGAATTCATGCTGCACCGCGCGTGGACTCTCGGGCTCGCTCTCGCCATCATCGGTCCGCTCGCCCTGAGCGGATGCGCCGTCAACGAAATGGGCGACCTGCCCAGCGATCTGAGCGGCACCCTCGATGCATCCGGCTCCTCAGCGCAGGGGAGCGCCCAGGAGGTGTGGGTCGCGGGATTTCAACGGCTCAACGCTTCGGTCACGGTCAACTACGACCCAGCCGGCTCGGGTGCCGGTCGTGAGGCGTTCCTCGCCGGCGGCACGGACCTCGCCGGCTCCGACTCCCCGTTGAGCGACGACGAGCTCGCAGGCGAGTTCGGAGGCTGCGCCGCGGGGTCCCGCGGCATCGATCTTCCCCTGTACATCTCGCCCATTGCTGTGATCTTCAATGTTGACGGGCTAGATCAGCTTCGACTCTCACCGCAGGTTCTCGCAGCGGTCTTCCGCGGCGACATCGAGCGGTGGGACGATGCGGCCATCGTCGAACTCAATCCCGACTCGATGCTGCCCAACGCGGCGATCACCGCCGTCCACCGATCAGACGACTCGGGCACGACCAAGAATTTCACCGACTACCTCGCTCAAGCGGCTCCAGGGGTCTGGGATAAACCCGCCGGCGACGCATTCCCTTATGCAACGGGAGAGGCCGCCCAGGGTAACTCCGGAGTGGTCTCGGCGGTCACGAACGGCTCGAACACTATCGGATACGCGGACGCGTCCAAGGCGGGCGATCTGGGCATTGCGCAGCTTGAAGTTGCGGGTGAGTTCGTCGCACCATCAGCAAACGCCGCAGCCCGCATCATCGACATTTCCCCTCGGGTCCCGAATCGCACTGAGCACGACCTCGCCTTTCAACTCGACCGCACCCCCGATGAAGCAGGCATCTACCCGCTCGTCCTGCTCAGCTACCTGATCGTGTGCGAGGAGTATCCGGATGCTGGGACCGCCGAACTAGTTCGCGCCTACCTCAGCTACATCGCCAGTGATGATGGACAGCGCGCGTCAGCCGCATCCGCCGGCTCTGCACCCATCTCGGCGGCACTGGCGGAGGAGGTGAACGCAGCAATTGCCTCCATTCGATGAAGGAGTCGGGACAGTCGCGCCGACACCACTCGTAGCGCGACGGTGGTCCGACCCAGTCTTCCGTGGGATCACGGTCGCGGCAGGTACCGTCATCCTGTTGGCGCTCGGCGCCGTGGCAGTATTCCTCGTCGCCCAGAGCATCCCCGCGTTGTTGGCCGACCCCGCCGAACTCAAGGGGGAGCCAGGGAGCTTTTGGGAGTACGTTGCTCCGTTGGCGTTCGGCACGGTCTGGGCCGCGTTTCTCGCTCTGCTGATGGCCCTGCCGATCTCGCTGGGCATCGCCCTGTTCATTTCGCACTACGCGCCGCGTCGAATCGCGCAGGGCCTCGGCTACATCATCGACCTGCTGGCGGCCGTGCCGTCTGTCGTCTTTGGACTCTGGGGGATTACCGTGCTCGCGCCCGCCGTCACCCCGCTGTACACCTGGCTCGTCGACAACGCCGGCTGGTTCCCCTTGTTCACGCCCCCGGTCTCTGGAACCGGTCGCACCATACTCACGGTGGCGATCGTGCTCGCGGTGATGATCATCCCGATCATCACCGCCCTGTGCCGCGAAGTGTTCCTGCAGACCCCAGTTCTGCACGAAGAGGCGGCTTTGGCACTCGGTGCGACCCGATGGGAGATGATCCGTGTAGCTGTCCTGCCCTTCGGGCGTGCCGGTGTCATCTCCGCATCGATGCTGGGGCTGGGTCGAGCACTCGGCGAGACCATGGTCGTTGCAATGGTGCTTTCACCCGCGACCATCATCAGCTTCGTGCTGACGAGCTCGCAGAATCCCTCGACCATCGCGGGCAACATTGCACTCAACTTTCCCGAAGCGCACGGGGTCGGGGTAAACGCGCTTATTGCGACCGGTCTCATCCTTTTCGTCATCACCCTAGTGATCAACTCGATCGCTCGAATCGTGATCAATCGCCGTCGGGCGTTTTCGGGGGCCAACTGATGACGACGCACACAGGCCAGTCGAACTCTTTCACCGCGGCGCATCTGCCGCGCTGGGCACCATGGGTGATTCTGTTCGGAAGCTGGCTCATTGCGAGCGGTCTGGTAGGGCTTCTCTCCGCGGCGACCGGAGGCGACTTCAATATCGTCGTCGCGATTCTGCTGGGAACCATCATCTTCGACGTTTTGCTCTTCGTGCTGTCGTCTCTCGTGGAAGGGACGCGGCAGGCGAGGAACCGTCTCGTGACCTCACTCGTCGTCACAGCCTTCATCATCGCGCTACTACCGCTCATCTCGCTGCTGTACACGGTCGTCGTGAACGGGATCGGCCGACTAGACCTGACATTCTTCACCTACTCGATGCGCAATATCGTCGGCGAGGGGGGCGGTGCGCTCCACGCTATCGTCGGGACGCTCCTGATCACGGGAATGGCGACCCTGATCTCAGTTCCGGTCGGGCTGTTGACCGCCATCTACCTCGTAGAATTCGGCCGTGGTCCGTTGGCGCGAGCGATCACGTTCTTCGTGGATGTTATGACGGGCATCCCTTCGATCGTTGCCGGTCTATTTGCATTCGCATTCTTCGCTCTGATTCTGGAAGACCCGGGCATCCGATTCGGATTCGGCGGATCAGTAGCGCTGTCGCTGCTGATGGTCCCCGTGGTCGTGCGCTCCAGCGAGGAAATGCTCAAGTTGGTTCCCAACGAGCTGCGTGAGGCCTCCTACGCGCTTGGGGTGCCGAAGTGGCTGACGGTTCTGAAGGTGGTCATTCCGACCTCCCTCGCCGGCATCACCACGGGAATCACTCTTGCGATCGCCCGTGTGATCGGCGAGACCGCCCCTCTGCTGATCATCGCTGGTTTCACCGCCAGCATGAATTACGACCTGTTCTCCGACCGGATGATGAGCCTCCCGGTCTATGTGTACACGCAGTACGCCAACCCGGGTTCCGACGTGCAGCCCTACCTCGACCGGGCGTGGACGGGTGCCCTCACGCTCATCCTCATCGTCATGGCCCTCAACCTCATCGCCCGCCTCGTTGCGCGCATCTTCTCCCCCAAGCTCGGCCGCTAGCGGTACCCGACAGAACCCCGATAGAGAGACAGCACAGTGTCCAAGCGCATCGAAGTCCGCGACCTCAACGTCTACTACGGCAAGTTCAAGGCCGTGGAGGATGTGACCCTCACGATCGAACCACGCACGGTGACGGCCTTCATCGGGCCGTCGGGTTGCGGCAAGTCCACCTTCCTGCGCACGCTCAACCGCATGCACGAGGTCATCCCCGGCGCTCGCGTCGAGGGCGAGGTGCTCATCGACGGCAACAACCTCTACGGGCCGGGCGTCGACCCCGTGCTCGTGCGCCGGCAGGTGGGAATGGTGTTCCAGCGCCCCAACCCGTTCCCCACCATGTCGATCCGCGACAACGTTCTCGCGGGGGTCAAGCTCAACAACCGGCGCATGGCCAAGAGCGATGCCGACGACCTCGTCGAGCAGTCCCTGAAGGGCGCCAACCTCTGGAACGAGGTCAAGGACCGCC
>CAYZHZ010000093.1:8627-11681 GCA_964477625.1 uncultured Salinibacterium sp. | reverse complement strand
GCTCGGGCAAGTCGACCCTCATGCACATCATGGCCGGACTCGATACCGCCAGCGCGGGTCGAGTGTGGATCGGCAACACCGAGATCACGGGCCTCGGGGACACCGAGCTCACGATGATCCGCCGTCGCCGCGTCGGGTTTGTCTTCCAGTCGTTCAACCTCGTCCCGACGCTCGACATCGAGGGCAACATCCTCCTCCCGTTCGAACTCGACGGTCGCACGCCCTCGCAAGGCGAGCGCGAGTGGATCGATGAGCTCATCGGATCTCTCGGACTCGGCGATCGCCTGCGTCACCGCCCGCACGAACTGTCGGGTGGGCAGCAGCAACGCGTTGCGATCGCTCGCGCCTTGGGCTCGCGTCCCGAGCTCGTGTTCGCCGACGAGCCGACCGGAAACCTCGACTCGCGCACCGGCCGCGAGGTGTTGTCCTTACTCGCCGCGGCGAGCTCGAGCTATGGGCAGAGCATCGCGATGGTGACCCACGACCCGATCGCGGCGAGCTTCGCCGATCGCATCCTCTTCCTCGCAGACGGCGTGGTCGTCGAGGATCGCGGCCGATCGACCGCGGCCGAGATCAGCGCTTTCATGCTGGGTATGGAGCAGAGCGCATGACCGGCTTCAGCGTGCGCGAGCACGTGCCGAGCATCCTCGTCGCCGGCCTGAGCGCGACCTTCGGCGTCTCGCTCCTTCAGGGCACGGATGCCCTGGCGATGATCATCGACGACGACAGCACCTTCGGCGCGAGCACGGCCGTCGCGGTCGCCCTCGCCTCGGTAGCCCTCGTCTTCATCGCGATCGCGACGTACGTGGGTGCCGTCGTTACGGCGAACACCTTTGCGACGATCATCGCGGGCCGTACCCGCACGATCGCTCTTTTGCGCCTGATCGGCGCGTCCGCTCGCAGCCAGCGTCAGTCCGTCGCGCGGGAGGGTCTCCTCGTCGGTGTCATCGGCGCGGTGCTCGGTGCTGCCGCGGGCACGGCGGTCACGGCGGGAATCCTCGGCATCGGGGTGCTCACGGGCTTCGTCCCCGCACTACCCTTCTCGTTCCTCCAGCCTGTTCTGCTCGTCCCGGTCGTCGGAGTCGTGCTCACCACCTGGGTAGCGTCCTGGGTCGGGTCGCGGCGCGTGCTGACCGTCTCACCCATGCACGCCATCGGCGCTTCGGCCGAGCGTACGGCGGAGGAGGTCGCGCGCCACCGCGGTCGCAACGTGGTCGGCATCGTGTTGCTCGTCCTCGGCTTCGGATTGCTGGTGCTGGGCATCCTCGCGGGTCTCGTGACCCCGGCCGGCGTGCTCATCGGCGTCGTCGGCGGCATGGTCTCGTTCACGGGCGTCGTCGTCGCATCGCAGTGGATCATGCCGCGCGCGTTGCGTCTCGTCGGACGAGCTCTCGGCCGGAGCGCCCCCGCACGACTCGCCGCCGAGAACGCGGTGCGCTACCCGGAGCGCAGTTCGCGCACGACCATCGGTATCGTCATCGGCGTGACCCTCGTGACGATGTTCGGCGTCGCGGGGGGCACCTTCCAGGCGCTATTCGACCGCCTGCTGAGTGGGGAGCGCGGTGCCGCCGAGGCGAGTCAGACCATCCTCGTGGTCGTCGTGATCTTCTCGGTACTCATCGGCTTCAGCGCGCTGATCGCCGCGGTGGGTCTCGTCAACAACCTCTCATTGAGCGTCATGCAGCGCACGCGAGAACTCGGTCTGCTGCGTGCACTCGGGTTCACCGCTCGACAGTTGCGATCGATGATCGTCGCGGAGAGTGCTCAGCTCACTGCGGCCGCGGTGCTCGTGGGCGTGACGCTCGGCGGCTTCTACGGCTGGGCCGGAGCGCAATCGATGCTCGCGCTCGCGAGCGGTGGTCCGTCGTTCGTGATGCCGGTCATCCCGGCTCCGCTCGTTGTTGCGCTCGTGGTCGGGGCGGGTCTCGTGACCGTCGTCGCGTCGGTGGCGCCGTCGCGTCGTGCGACGAGGGTATCGCCGGTGGTCGCCCTCGCGGTCGAGTAGTCCCAGACGACGCAGCGGGGTGTCGGGCTGCTGCCCGACACCCCGCTGTTCGTGGTGCGCTCTAGAACTGCGCGATGAAGGTGTTGAGAATCTCTTTGAGCGTTGTGGTCTTGTCTTCTTCGCTCACCATCTGAACCGTGACGATCGCGGTGTGGGTCTTCCCCGTGTCCTGCGCGACGAGTGCGACGAAGTCGGCCGTACCGCCACAGGCACCGAAGTAGACGTACTGGCCAACGTAGAGCCCGTCGTCGTAGTCACCGGGCTCGGCTGATCCGCACTGCGGGCCGATCCCACTTTGGAAGCCGGCGACGTAATCCGCGATGGAGATGGACATGTCGGGGGTCGCCGACACGCTCACGCCGGGCACGCTCCAGCTGTTGCTGTACGCCGCGAGATCGGGAGCCGCGGTGATGTTCGCCATCGTGATCCCGTTCTGAGTCAGAGGACTGCGTGACACCTGGCTCCAGGCGGCGGGTGCGCTCACGCTCACGGCACCGCTGTCGTCGGTGAGGGTCACGAAACCGGTCGTGTTCACCGGGGGAGGGGTGGTTCCCCCGACCTTCTCGAGCTTCGTACCGTTGATCTCGCCCTCGTAGACGGCGTTCTCAGAAGGACGGTAGACCGATACGGCAATCGCCGCGGTCGAGCCCTGAGTCGCGATGACTTCGCAGTACTCCTCGAGAGTTCCCCGGCGCGCCATCGTGACGCCCCCGAGGTCGATGATGACGTCTCCCGGCTTGACGCCCGCTACAGCCGCAGGACCGCCAGCCTTGATCGACGAGACCCACACGCCGTTGGGCGTACCGCTCTCGGTCGGCGCGAGTGCCTGCGCGTTGATACCGAGGCTGAGCACCGGCTCGCCGGCGATGAGCTGATCGAGCACCGGGAGTACCTGGTCGCGATGAATTGCGAAATTGTAGTCGAAGGTGTCGTTGCCGGCGTAGTTGACCCCCACGACACGGCCGTTGTCGGCGACGAGCGGACCGCCCGAGTTTCCCCCACGGATGCGAGCGTCATGCTCGACGACATGGTCGAGGCTCGCCCACGGG
>CAYZHZ010000093.1:0-8617 GCA_964477625.1 uncultured Salinibacterium sp. | reverse complement strand
GTCTGCCTTCGAGACGATGCCCTTCGTGAGTGTGAAGTTCGGGTCGCCGAGGGGGAATCCGGCCGAGTAGACATCGAGTGCTGGCTCGATCTCGCCCTCGAACCAACCCATGTAGGGGAAGTCGTCGCCGGTGACCTTGATCACGGCAATGTCGAGGCACTCGGATGCTCCGAGCACCTGGGCGCCATAGGTGGTCGTCTGGTCCCCTCCCACCCAGACTTTGAGCGTGCCAGCACCGGTCACGACGTGGTTGTTGGTAACGACGATGCCGGACGGGTCGATGAAGAATCCGGAGCCACGGCCGCCAAACGGTGATGGGTCAAGGGATCCGGGGTCGACGAAGGTTCCTTCGGCTTGGATCTGCACTGTCGCGGACTGCACGCCGTCGAAGTCGACTGCACCGTCCTCGACGGGGCCCTGCACGCAGCCCGTAAGCATGAGCGGCACGGAGGCCGCCGCAATGACGATCGGGAGCCCGCGGCGGGCACCTCGATTCATGGTGAACATGTTCTCTCCTGGTGACGTTGGGTGGCGCGCTGTCTGCCCGCCGAGACGAGTGTGCCCGCGGCAATAGCCATGAATTGGAGCCGATCGGGCGGTGCAACGTTCGTGCAAGGTCTCGGAGCGCGACGAGCTGTAACCGCGCTTGGCTCCGCGCAGTGCTACTCTGAAACCGTGTTCGGTCTGCTTCTTCTTAGCTGCCGCGACGAGTCCTAACCCAGGCCTCACTCGTCGCGGAGCTCTTGCGTTGGTCTGACCCCTCCTAGACGAAAGAACACGACCATGAAGAACACCCAGTCGGCTTCTGCAATGCCGATCCACAAGTACCGCCCATTCCACGAACAGATCGTCGTCGATCTGCCCGACCGCACCTGGCCGTCGAGACGCATCACCGAGGCGCCGCGCTGGTGCGCCGTCGATCTGCGCGACGGCAATCAGGCGCTCATCGACCCGATGAGTCCTGAGCGAAAGCGCATCATGTTCGAGCTGCTCGTCAAGATGGGCTACAAAGAGATCGAGGTTGGCTTCCCCTCGGCGAGCCAAACGGACTTCGACTTCGTGCGCACTCTCATCGAAGAAGATCTGATCCCGGGGGATGTGCGCATCCAGGTGCTCACTCAAGCACGCGAAGAGCTCATCAATCGCACGTACGAGTCGCTCAAGGGCGCCAAACAAGCGATCGTCCACCTCTACAACTCCACGAGCGTGCTGCAGCGCGACGTCGTTTTCCGCACCGATAAGCAAGGGATCATCGACATCGCGCTCAACGGTGCTCGCCTCTGTCGTGCCGCAGAGTCCCTCGTTCCCGAGACGGAGATCTTCTACGAGTACTCGCCCGAGAGCTACACGGGTACCGAACTCGAGTTCGCGGTCGATGTGTGCAACCAAGTGCTCGAGGTGTTTGAGCCCACCCCCGATCGCAAGGTCGTCATCAATCTCCCGGCAACGGTCGAGATGACGACCCCCAATGTCTATGCAGATTCGATCGAGTGGATGTCACGGCACCTGAATCACCGCGAGAACGTGCTGCTGTCCCTGCACCCGCACAACGACCGGGGTACGGCGATCGCGGCGGCTGAGCTGGGCTACCTTGCAGGAGCCGACCGAATTGAGGGGTGTCTGTTCGGCAACGGTGAGCGCACCGGCAACGTCGACCTGGTTGCTCTCGGCATCAACCTGTTCACACAGGGCATCGACCCGCAGATCGATTTCAGCGATCTCGACGAGATCCGTCGCACGGCTGAGTATTGCAACCAGTTGCGGGTGCCCGAGCGCAGTCCGTGGGCGGGAGACCTCGTCTACACGGCTTTCAGCGGATCGCACCAGGACGCCATCAAGAAGGGCTTCGAGGCCATGGCGGCCGATGCGAGGGCGAAGGGCGTCGACGTCAACGAACTGGTGTGGGCCGTACCCTACCTGCCGGTCGACCCCAAGGATCTGGGGCGCGGCTACGAGGCAGTGGTGCGGGTGAACTCGCAGTCCGGAAAGGGCGGGGTCGCCTACCTCCTCAAAGCCGACCACGCGCTGGATCTGCCCCGCAAGCTCCAGATCGAGTTCAGCGCGGTTGTTCAGGCCAAGACCGACGCCGAGGGCGGCGAGGTCACGAGCGAAGAAATCTGGGATGCCTTCCAGGACGAGTACCTGCCGGCTCCCGCCGAGCGACCCGAGGACAAGTGGGGTCGATTCGAGCTCTTCTCGACTCGAACGGCAAGTGACATGACGGGTGAGGTCGCGCTCGATGTTCGACTGCGTGTTGGCGAAGACGTGCACGCGGCCACGGGCACGGGCAACGGACCGATCGCCGCGTTCCTCGGCATCATGGCCGAGCAGGGAATCGACGTGAAGCTGTACGACTACGTCGAGCACGCGTTGAGCGCGAGCGGCGATGCTCTGGCGGCCGCCTATGTCGAGCTCAACGTCAACGGCAAGCGGCTCTGGGGCGTCGGTATCGATGCAGACATTTCGACGGCCTCCCTCAAGGCGGTTGTCTCTGCGGTCAACCGCGCGGTGCGCGCCGAGGCGGGCGACCGCGAGCTCGTGAGCGCCTGACCGACCCCGTGGATCGACTCGCACACCTCGAGGTCGTCACGGCCGCGTTCCTGCGCGACCTCGAGGGTGTTGATCCGCTCGCGCACTGTGCGGACATCCGCTGGACGACGAACGAGCTCGCCGCGCACCTCGGTGCCGTTCACCGGTGGGCCGCCGCGAACGTCATCACCGGCAAGCGCAACCCCCGTGACAACGTGCCGTCGATCGAGGTGTCAGCGGTCGAATGGTATTCCGAAAGCCGTACGGAGTTGCTGCGGGTCTTGCACGACGTCCCCGCTGACACCCCCTGCTACACCTTGAGTAGGGCAAACCGGAGCGCTGGCTTCTGGCATCGACGCCAGTTGTTCGAGACGTTCGTGCACCTGTGGGATCTGCGAAGCGCTGCGGATGCTTCCGCCCCTGCTCCCGACGAGGTTCCGCCGTCCGTGCATGCGGATGGCGTCGCCGAGCTCTTCGATGTCTTTCTCCCGCGCGCCGGCGTGCTCGCGCCACTCGGAGGCACGATTGAACTGGTCGCCACTGACACAGGCGACCGCTGGACGTTCGGTAACGACTGGCAGCGTGATGGTGGCGAGGAGCCGACGGCGACGGTCACCGCTACGGCGGGCGAGCTTCTGTTGTGGGTGTGGAATCGGGGGCCGGCTCTGCCCTTCAGCGGTGATGAAGCCCTCGTGGAGCGCTTCGTGAAGGCTCGTCTGCGTCCCTGAGCCTACTTGCGGCGAATTCTCGGAACCCTAGTGATGGCTCGCTGTTCGGGGAGCGACCAGTTGAAGAGCACGGCGAGCACTCTGACTCCGAAGGTGAGCGCGACGCAGATGCTCGCGGCCACGAACACCGGCACACCCACCGCAAGCAGAACGACGAGGCTAGTTGTACCCGCGAATGCCGCGACCGCGTAGAGCGACCCCACGTGCATGAGGGCGATGGGGCGGTTGAGCAACAGATCGCGCAAGATCGAGCCGCCCACGGCTGACACGACTCCCACGAAGATCGCCGGAACGGCGGGGAGTCCGATGGCGAGGGCCTTTGTCGTGCCGATGGCGCCGAATAGCCCGATGGTGAGGGCGTCGAGCACGTTGACGAGCACGCCCAGGCGCGAGAGCACGCGCTCGAGCAGCATGCCTAGGAGGGCCGCTGCCGTCGCGACGATGAGGTACCAGTTGCTCGTGAGGGCGGCCGGGATCTCCGACAGCAGCACGTCGCGCAAGATACCGCCGCCGAAGCCTGTCGCGATGCCGATGATCGCGACCCCGAGCAGGTCCAGTCGTCGGTCGCGGAATTGGGCAGCGAACATCGCCCCTTGCGCGGCGCCGATCCCGACGGCGAGGAGGTCAGCCCACAGGGGGATGACGAAGAGCGGACTCACGCGTCATTCGTACCACGGCGAGCCCTGCGCCGCTGACGGCTCCTACTTCGCAGCTTCGCGCGCCGCGTACTCTCCGAACGTCCCTGTGCCGTAGCCCGGGAGCGGTGCCATGTGGTGCCCGGCCCGGAACGCAGCACCGATCTTTCCCGGAATGCCGAGGGTGAGCACCGGCCGCGAAGTGCCGTGAGCGCGTTGCCACGTGTCGACGGCTTCACGCACGCTGAAATGCTCGGGCCCGCCAATGTCCGCGACTCGACCCGCGGGGTCGGCGCTCGCGAGTTCGACGAGTCGATCGGCGACCTCCTCGATGCGGATGGTGTTTACGGGCACGCCCAGGGCAATGCGAAACGGGAGCCGGCGCTGGGCGCTCAGGAACTCACCCACGAAGTCGTGAAACTGCGTCGCCCGAAGGATCGTGAAGGGGATTCCCGAGGTTGCGATCGCCCGCTCTGTCTCGACTTTGTCGCGGTAGTAGCTGTACGGGATCAGGTCGACGCCGACGATGGAAATGAACACGAAGTGCTTCACTCCGCGAGCCGATTCGAGGAGCCGGCGTGTCGCTGGGGTGTCTTTGCGGCGGTTGGTGGCGAGATGCACGATCGTGTCGATGCCGTCGAGGGCGGCATCCACCCCCTTGCCCGTCTCGAGATCGCCGACGAACCGCCCGTTGCCGGGCCGGCGACTCAACACGCGCACGTCGTGCCCTGCTGTGCGCAGGCGTTCTACCGTGGGTCGTCCGAGACCGCCGGTTCCACCGGTGACGAGAATCGAGCTCATGAGGTGTCCTTTCCTGGGGTGTCACGAGCTATGACCGGTCAGGCCGGCGAAACGTGACGTAGCTTCTCGGGGTTCATGACGATGAGGATGCGTGAGACGCCGCGTGCGGTGAAATCCGCCGTCCAAAACACACCGAGCCCGTCGTCGCGCACGCCCCAGATGCCCACCTCGCCGTTCGCGTGTACGGGAACCGGGAGGATGTCCCCCGCGAACTTCTGAAGCACCCCGAGCAGGAACCGAGCGACGTGATCGCGCCCCACGACGGGTTTTCGTGCGGCCGCGACGACCCCGCCTCCGTCTGAGAGCGTCAGGACATCCTCGGCGAGCACCGCTTCGAGCGTCGCGAGGTCGCCCGACTGTGCCGCAGCGATGAACGCGGCGAGCAGGCGTTCGCGCTCGGCGCCCGAGACAGTCACCCCGCGCTCTCGGTCGAGGTGCGCACGTGCCCGACTTCCGAGCTGGCGAGCGTTCGCCTCGCTGGTTTCGAGGAGTTCGGCTACCTGGCCATAGGGGTAGTCGAATGCCTCGTGCAACACGTATGCAGCGCGCTCGAGGGGAGTGAGACGCTCGAGCAGCAAGAGCACGGCGAGCGACAGTGACTCGGCGTGCTCGGCCCCCAGCAGGGGATCGTGAGCGTCGGTGATGGGTTCGGGCACCCAGGGTCCGACGTACTGTTCACGCCGCACGCGAGCCGAGTCGAGGGTCGTGAGGCTCAGGCGCGTCACGATCGTGGCCAGGTAGGCGCCGGGGTTGTCCACCGGCTCGGTGACGCCCTGCCAGCGTAGCCACGCGTCCTGAACGATGTCCTCGGCTTCGCTCGCCGACCCCAGCATGCGATAGGCGATCCCGAACATGCGACCGCGGTTCGCCTCGAAGGTATCGATGTCCACGAGCCAATTCTGTCGGGTCGGCCTCCAGAGTCCTGACGGTGGAGGAGGGGATAATCGAGGAGTGCCCACCTATCGAGACGAAGCCGTCGTGCTCCGCACCCACAAGCTGGGCGAAGCGGATCGCATCGTCACGATGTTGAGTCGACAGCACGGCAAGATCCGCGCGGTCGCCAAAGGGGTGCGTCGCACGGGGTCACGGTTCGGCTCTCGACTCGAGCCCTTCATGGTCGCCGACATCCAGTGCTACATCGGACGCAGCCTCGACATCGTTCAGCAGGTCGAGACACTGGGTTCCTATGGCGCCGACATCTCCGACGATTACGGCAGCTACACGGCCGCGAGCGTCATGGTGGAGACGGCAGACAAAATCACCGACGATGACGGCTCGCTGCAGCAGTATCTTCTCCTTGTCGGCGCCCTCCGTTCCCTCTCCCGCCGCGAGCATGCACCGACCCTCACCCTCGACTCATATCTTCTGAGATCGCTCTCGATCGCGGGCTGGGCGCCGAGCTTCTTCGACTGTGCCGTCACGGGCGTGCCTGGACCCCACACGGTCTTCGTCCCTCAGCTCGGCGGCGTCGTCGCCGATGAGGTCGCCCCACCCGGCGCTCCGCGACTCGATCTCGAGACTCTCGCGCTGCTCGGTGCGCTCCTCGAGGGGCGGTGGGAGGATGCCGAGCAATCGGCCGAACGTCCGCGCGCGCAGGCGAGCGGCATCGTCGCGGCCTACGCTCAGTTTCACCTCGAGCGCAGTCTGCGCTCGCTCCCGCACGTCGATCGGCATTCGGCTTGATGAGCCCCGTACCCAAGACCCACAAAGACGCCGTCGACTTCAAGCCCATCGACTGGACCGGCCTCTATCCGCCCGAGTTCGGCCGCAGGGCGGTTCCGAACCACGTCGCGATCGTCATGGACGGCAACGGTCGCTGGGCCAACGGTAAGGGCCTCACGCGCGTTGAGGGTCACAAGGCGGGGGAAGCGAGCCTGCTCGACGTCGTCGCCGGGGCGATCCAGGCGGGCGTCAAGCACCTGAGCGTGTACGCCTTCTCGACCGAAAACTGGAGCCGCTCGCCCGAGGAAGTGAAGTTTCTTATGGGCTTCAACCGGGACGTGCTCCACCGCCGCCGGGACCAGCTGAACGAGTGGGGGGTGCGGGTGCGGTGGGCTGGCCGTCGACCGCGGCTCTGGGCATCCGTCATCAAGGAACTGCAGTTCGCCGAGAAGCTCACTGAGAAGAATGACGTTCTGACCTTGACGATGTGTGTCAACTACGGCGGTCGAAACGAGATCACGGATGCCGTACAGGCGATCGCGGACGAGGTGGCCGCCGGCCGACTCAAGCCGTCGGGCATCTCGGAGAAGGTCATCCAGCGCCATCTCTACCAGCCGTCTCTACCCGACGTCGATCTCTTCGTGCGCAGCTCGGGGGAGCAGCGCACGTCCAACTTCATGCTGTGGCAGAGCGCGTACGCCGAGATGGTATTTCTTGACCGGCTCTGGCCCGATTTCACGCGCGTCGATCTGTGGGAGGCGATCTCCCTGTACGCGCAACGCAACCGCCGGTTCGGCGGGGCGATTGACGCACCCATCGCATAGCACGTCCGACCATCCCCGTTTGGGTCACTGTGACTTTAAGTGCTATCATCAGTTCGAGTCAATCTGACTCTTACTGGAGGCACCGATGCAGAACACGAGAGCGGGCATCCCCCTCGCCGTCTCGACCGTCATCTTCGCGCTCCGACCCCACCCGACCACGGGCCGCAGCGCCGTGTGGCTGCCCCTCGTGCGCCGCATCACCGAGCCGTATCGCGAACGCTGGGCGCTGCCCGGGGGATGGGTCACCGCGGACGAGTCTCTCGAGGACGCAGCGGCGCGCAACCTCCTCGAAACCACCGAGCTCCAACCCACCTACCTCGAGCAGCTCTACGCCTTCGGGGCTGTCGACCGCTCACCACGCGAACGTGTCGTCTCGGTCGTCTACTGGGCACTCGTCCGACCGGACGAAGCGGATCGCGCCGCCGAGGGCGACAACGTGCGGTGGTTCCCGGCTGACGAGCTACCCGAACTCGCGTTCGACCACAACCTCATCGTCGACTATGCGCTGTGGCGGCTACGCACCAAGGTCGAGTACAGCCGCATTGCCCGAGCGTTCCTCGGGGAGACCTTCACCCTCTCTGAGCTGCGCGAGGTTCACGAGGCGGTATTGCAGCGGGAACTCGACCCAGCAAACTTCCGTCGCCAGATCGAGGCATCGAAAACCCTCGTGGCTACCGAACAGGTCGTCTCGGGTGGACGCCACCGACCACCGCGCCTCTATCGCTACGACGACAGCATCCAGCTCGTCGACAACGGACCTCTCACCTAGGAGCCCCCATGACCTCTGTGAATAGCCTCATCACGAGCGCGCCCGGCGAGACGTGTGCGCCCGACCTCGCCAAGGGCCCGTGGACCTTCGACCTCGGCACTCCCACGTATGGCCCTGGCGCCTCGATGGGCGATGTCATCCCCACCGGGTCGCCGCGGCAGGGTCAGCTCCCCGTGGAGTACCAAGAGGCGACGACGGACGAGCTCCACGAGCGCATCCGTGCCGCGAAGCAGACCCTGGGCGATCGTGTCGTCGTGCTCGGTCACTTCTATCAGCGGGACGAGGTCGTGCAGCACGCCGACTTCCTCGGCGACTCCTTCCAGCTCGCGAACGCGGCACAGACGGTGCCGAACGCCGAAGCGATCGTCTTCTGTGGCGTGCACTTCATGGCCGAGACGGCGGACATCCTCGCGAGGAACGATCAGGCAGTCATCCTTCCCAATCTCGCTGCCGGTTGCTCGATGGCCGACATGGCTGACATCGATTCGGTGCGGGAGTGCTGGGACCAGCTCACCGCGATCTACGGAACCGAGCCGGATGCCGACGGTCGAGTGCCGATCATCCCCGTGACATACATGAACTCCTCGGCGGCGCTCAAGGGCTTCTGCGGCGAGAACGGCGGCATCGTGTGCACGTCGTCGAACGCCGGGCGGGTCTTCGACTGGGCCT
>CAYZHZ010000092.1:0-11740 GCA_964477625.1 uncultured Salinibacterium sp. | reverse complement strand
GGTGCCCGAAGTGCACGCCGCTGTCTAGCAGCTGGCGAATGGTGACGACGGCCATGGCCGTTCTCCTTCTCGGCAGGACGAGGCCCGCCTATTCTCAGTTGTCTCCCGCTACCGGTTGGCGCGGAACCTGGTGCCGGGGCGTGCTTCCGCGGCGGTTTCCCGCCGACCGAGTGGAAGTGGTGGCCCGAAAGTGGCACGCGTAGTCACTCGAATTGCTCCGAGTGCTTCGAAAATGATAGCACCGCTCCCCCGCAGGCCATCCCGCCGTGAGATTGTGCACTACCTATCCCCCGGCGATCCACCCCGCTCGCCACGTCGACACGATGGTCGGATGATGCCACTCCTGATCTCTGCGATCATGCTGACGGTCGCGCCGTGGTCGTGGCCGGTCGCGCCGCCGCATGCCGTCGTGCGTCCGTACATCGCGCCGGCCACGACGTACGGCGCTGGTCACCGAGGCGTCGATCTGACCGCTGCCAACGGGATAGTTCGGGCTCCGGCCGACGGCACCGTGCACTTCGCCGGAACGGTGGTGGATCGGCCAGTACTTTCCCTCCGGCACGCGGGCGGGCTGATTTCCAGTTTCGAACCCGTCGTGACCACCCTGAGCGCTGGCGAAACGGTACGACGCGGTCAGGTGATCGCTGTGGTTCAGCCCGGGCATTGCTCATCCCCGTGCTTGCACTTCGGAGTGCGCCGCGATGGCATATACATCAACCCGCTCACATTGCTCGGTGGAGCGCCGCGAGCCGTGCTCCTGCCTACGCGCGCTTCTCTCCCGAGACTCGCACCTCGGCCGCCACCGACATGACACGACCCGGCCACCAGAACTTCTCGCCCGTAATGAAGGCGAGCGAGGGAACGATGACCGTACGTACGAGAAGGGTGTCGAGCAGCACACCGATGCACACGATGATCCCGATCTGGGTGAGCGTGATGAGCGGAAGGACTCCCAGCACGGCAAAGACCGCGGCGAGCAGAATTCCTGCACTCGTGATGACACCGCCCGTGGAAGAGAGCGCACGGATCATTCCCACTCTCGTCCCACGGGCAGCGGCCTCTTCCCTCGCTCTGGTCACGAGGAAGATGTTGTAGTCCACACCGAGCGCAACAAGGAACAGGAAGCTGAAGAGCACCACGTTCGTGTCGATGGCCGGGAAGCCGAAGACCGACACGAACAGCAGCCAGCTCGCGCCGAGGCTCGCGAAGAAGCTCGCCACAACGGTCGCGAGCAGCAACACGGGCGCTACGAACGCGCGGAGGAGCACGACGAGTACCAGGAAGACGAGCGCGAGGATGAGTGGAATAACCAGATCCTGGTCGGCAGCCTGAGCTCGGGCGACGTCGAGCGACTGGGCATCGAGACCCCCGACGAGGGCATCGGCTCCGTCAATGGCATGAAGCTTCTCGCGAAGCGCCTCGACCGCCGCAAAAGACTCGGGGGTTTCGGCGGCCGCGTCGAGGATGACGTCGACGCGTGCGATATCTCCCTTGGTCTCCCCCACGCTGGCTGATTCGACACCAGCCACCATTTCGGATTGGGCCGCCACTCGATCCGCGAAGTCGGGGTTGGTGATCACGATGACGGGCGAGCCGCTCCCCGCGGAAAATGCCTCGGCAATGACCTCCTGGCCCAACACGGCCTCGGGTACCGCCGTGAATTTCTCTGTCTGAGCCAGGCCCACCTTGATCTGCGGCACGCCGGCCAACGCCAGACCGCCGAGGAGCAGTGAACCGATGATGGCGACGACGACGGGCTTCTTCGACACCAGAACGCCCAGGCGGTGCCAGACACCGCGGTCGGCGCTCGACTCCGACCCGTACTTCGGCACGTAGGGCCAGAACAGCCCGCGACCGAACAGCACAAGCGCGGCGGGGAGCACGAAGAGCGCGAAGAGCATCGCGATCACGACACCCGTTGCGCACGCGATACCGAGCGCGCGGTTTCCCTCGAGCTGCGAGAAGACCAGTGTTAGCAGGGCCAGAACCACCGTGCTGCCCGACGCGATGATGGCCGGACCCGCCCCCCGGAGTGCTGCAGCCATGGCGTCACGACGATCCTCCGTGGCGCGCAACTCGTCGCGATACCGCGCAATCAGAAGCAGGGCGTAGTTGGTGCCTGCACCGAATACAAGCACCGAGAGAATGCCCGTGACCGACGCGTCGAGCGAGATTCCCACGAGCGATGCGACCCGAGTGGCGACTATGCCAGCCAAGCCATCGGCAGTACCGACGACGACGAGAGGAACAAGCCACAACCACGGGCTGCGATAGGTGACGAGAAGCAGCACGGCCACAACGATGACCGTCGTCAGCAGGAGAGTAAAGTCTGCCCCCTCGAATACAGCCGCGACATCGACAGCGAAGCCCTCGGGGCCGGTCAACTGGCCGACGAGTCCATCGGGCAGCCCGTCATTGGCGATCTCTCGAAGTTCGTCTGCGCGATCGGCTTGCTCACCGACATCCGAGATGACGTCGAGGGGAAGCACGACCAATGCGGCGGTTCCATCGTCAGAGACGCTTGGCGGCGGAATGAAGTCTGCGGAAGAGAGTTCGGCAAGGTTCTGCGCGTTCTGCGAGATCGCCTCGAGGTCGGCATCCGTGAGTTCCGCGCCGTCTCGGCTGAACACGAAGAGCGCCGATGTGGAATCGGCGCTCGCGAGCTGCTCGGCCGCGGCTGCCGCACGTGCCGACTCCGCAGTCTCGGGGAGGCCGACGCCGGGCGAGCTCTCGCCCTTCGACCCGGACCCCAGGGCGAACACCGCGCCTGCCGCGAGCGCGGCGATGACGAGGACGATCCACGACGTGCGGCGTGCCGTGATGAAGTACGTGAGGCGATGCATGGAGACTCCTCTGAATCGAGAGCGGGCTAGAGTAAACTATCTAATCAATCAAACTTTTAGCTAATCGAAGTAAATGGGGAGTGAGATGAGCAACGGGAATGAGGCGCAGCGCCCAGGTGCGCGCGCCATCCGACCCGCGACTCGCGCGCTCCGACAGGTCCTAGAAACCAGTGAGGAATTCGAGGTGCTCCTGCAGCGCCACCTCACCGTCAACCCGACTGATCTCAAGGCGATGGAGCACCTCATTCAGAGCGGACCGCTGGGTGCAACAGAACTCGCTCGACGCATCGGCGTGAGCTCGGCGGCCACCACTGCGGTTGTGGACCGCCTCGTTTCGCTTGGTCACGCGACTCGCATACCCAACCCCGAGGATCGTCGTGGCGTCGTGATCGTGCCCAAGCCCGAATCCGTCGCCCGTGCGATGGCAGCTCTCATGCCGATGATTCTCGGGATCGATGCCGTGCTGGATGAGTTCGGAGAGCGCGATCAGGGCGTCATCACCTCGTACCTCGAGCGCGTTCTCGAGGTGTATCGCGAGCAGCTGCGCGATTAGACGCGACGCGAGCCCGCGTCATGCCCGTGGGTGAGCCATGCGGTAAGACTCCTTGAGGCGCTCGGCAGAAACGTGGGTGTAGAGCTGGGTGGTACCCAGACTCGCGTGACCGAGCATTTCCTGCACCCCGCGCAAGTCGGCTCCCCCGTCGAGCAGGTGGGTCGCGGCTGTATGCCTGAGGGCGTGAGGACCCGACGGTCCAGAGCCGGGGATCGTCGACAGCAGGCCAGAGACGAGGTGGTAGACGGTGCGCGCCGACAGCTGTTTACCCCTGGCTCCCACGAACAGCGGCGCGCTGGCGGACCCGTCGTCGCTCAGGGTCGGACGGGAGTCGATCCACTCGAGAATCGCGGACTTGGCGGGAATTCCGAATGGGACGACACGCTCCTTCGACCCCTTACCCAGGACGCGCACCGTCAGTCGAGCCAGATCGAGGTTTCCGAGCGTGAGTCCGGTCAGTTCGCTGACACGGAGAGCGGAAGCGTAGAGCAACTCCACAATCGCCCTGTCCCGGAGAGCGATTGGGTCCCCCGTGTCTGCACGCTCGGCGAGCCTTGCGAAGATGCCTGCCATCTGCTCGCGCGTGAGAACTCGCGGAAGATGACGATCGGCCTTCGGAGAGCGCAGCCGAACGGCTGGGTTTGTCGGAACCGCAGCAGTGCGCGCGAGCCATGAGGACAGGCTGCGAGCCGCCGCCGCACGGCGCGCGAGAGTCGACTTCGCGAGCCCGTCTTGCGATGAGCGCCACAACCACGCGCGCAGGAGCTCGAGATCGAGGTGCGCGGACTCGTCGACACCCTGCGCCCGCGCGAACTCGGCCAGCTGCGCAAGGTCTGATCGATAAGACCTCACGGTGTTCTCGCTAAAGCCCCGCTCCGCCGCGAGGTGCTCGGCGAACTCGACGACCGCGCGATCGATGTCCACACGTCCATGGTGGATCACCCGACTGAGGTTCGCCCGCTTCGCGATAGCGTTTCTCGATGCCCATCGCACTCATCACCGGCGCAACGGCCGGAATCGGCGCCGAGTACGCGCGCCAGTTGGCTGCGGGCGGGATGGACCTGGTGCTCGTCGCGCGGGATCCCGACCGACTTCGTGCCGTCGCCCAAGGACTCACCGCTTCTTACGGTATCGATGTGGAAGTCATCGCTGCCGACCTCCTGCAAGAGCAGCAGCTCACGACGGTCGAGACGCGCGTCGCCGCTACCGACAGACCCATCGACTACCTCGTCAACAACGCGGGGTTCGGGCTCCCGCAGGACTTCGCTGATACCGGGGTAGCAGATGAGCTCCGGCAGTTCGACCTATTGGCGCGGGTGCCGCTGCGACTTATCCACGCGGCTCTCGCCCAGATGCTTCCACGACACAGCGGCACAATCGTGACCGTATCGAGCTCGGCGGCGTTCGCCGGTCTGGGTTCGTACAGCGCGGCGAAGGCGTGGTCGGTCGTGTTCAGTCGGTGGGCAAACGCCTACTTTCGCTCGAGCGGCGTCACCGTGTCCGCGATCGCTCCGGGGTTTGTTCGCACCGAATTTCACGAACGGATGAACGTGGCGCGAGAGTCGATGGCTCCGCGGTGGATGTGGCTGGATGTCGACGTGCTCGTGCGCAAGGCCATCCGCGATGTCGCACGAAAACGGGCTGTCTCCATCCCGACCCTGCGGTACAAGCTCATCATGGGCATCGTGAGAATCGCAGGACCCGCAGTCGCGTGGGCCGTCGCGCGTCGCGGAACGGCCGATCGCCGGAGATAGCCGCTCGCTGGACCCTCTAGTTGGAGCTCTCAACCTCGGCCGAATTGAACGACGAATTCTTGCGCGAGAACATCTCCAGACGTTCGTCAGGAGACATGCCGGCGATCTGCGCGAGTGCCTCCGCGGGGAATCCCGATACCTCAGAGGTGTCGCCGACGGGGATGATCGAATGCACAAGCTGCTCAGCATAGACGTGGACGACGTTGATCGATTGACCGAAGTCGACGCCCGACAACAGCCGATCGACCGCGGAGAGGTCGAGCGTGTAGCAGGTCGCGGACGCCACCGATACAGGGATCCCAGCGAACGTGCTGTGCGTGGAATAGTGCAGGTGCCCGGCAAGGATGGCGCGAACGTCACTGCCCCGGAGCACGTCGGCGAGGCGATCCTGCCGCTGGAGTTCGAGCATGCCCATGGCCTCGAGCAGCGGGGTCGGGATCGGCGGATGATGGACGGCCAGAATGCTCCCCTGTGGGGCGGGCGTCGAAAGCACGTCGGCGAGCCAGTCGAGCTGGTCATCTGTTATGTCGCCGTGGTGGTAGCCGGGAACAGTGGTGTCGAACGAAATGACGCGTAACCCGTCGATGTCGTACACACGGTCCTGCGGCGCGTCAGATTCCTCGCCGAAGAGCAGACGTGAATAGTCGGGGCGTTCGTCGTGGTTTCCCATGACCCAGATGATCTGTGCGCCCATGCGCGCCGCGGCTGGCTCGACGATGTCCCGAAGGCGTTGGTACGCATCGGGCTCGCCGAGGTCGGCGAGATCCCCCGTAAAGACGATTGCCTGAGGCTTGGCGATAGATCGCTCGAGCTGGTGCAACGCCTGCGTGAGGTGGTCGATCGTGTTGACCTTGCCGTAGAGGGGTCGACCGCCCGCGAGGAGATGCGTGTCGCTGATGTGCGCGATGACGTGGGATGCGGCGGGGTACTGACCAAGTTGAATCACGGCACCACCCTACGACCCGGCGTGCTGCGCCGCGCCCCCATCGCTAGCTCTTGTTCTTGCGCGCATAAATCCTCGTTCGTCTGATCTCACCCAGCCCTCGAGGGTGAGCCTTCCTAATGCGGCTCTCGCGGAGTCCGCAGAAAGCCCTGCGCGCGCGGCGATCTGCTCAGGTAAACGAGCGGTTCTGCTCGAGAGTGCGTCCAGCACGCGGACGGCGTCGGGATCGTGTTCGTCGTAACGCGGTTGGTGCTCGTGGATGGGGCCGAGGGGTGCAAGGGCGGCCATCTCGTCGGCACTGGTCACGAGCGATGCGCCGCCGCGGATGAGGCGATGACAGCCTGCGGACGCAGGGCTTGTCACCGGCCCGGGCACCGCGCCCACAGGTCGTCCGATCGTCTGCGCGTGGTGGGCGGTATTGAGGGTTCCCGAGCGCCAGCCGGCCTCGATGACGATCGTCGCGAGACTCGCGGCCGCGATGAGTCGGTTGCGTTGGAGGAAGCGCCACTTAGTGGGAGCGGCACCGCACGGAAGCTCCGAGATGACGCATCCGGAGTCGACGATCCGCGCCAGTAAGGCCTCGTGGCCAGAGGGATAGAAGCGGTCGACTCCCCCGGCCATGAATGCCATGGTGACGCCGTGGCTCGCGAGGGCGGCACGGTGCGCCGTGCCGTCCACTCCGTACGCGCCACCCGACACGATGGCGTAGCCGCGATCGACGAGACCAGCTGATGACTCGGTCGCGACGTGCTCGCCATATCCCGTCGCGGCCCTCGCTCCCACGAGCGCTATCGCGCGGTCGAACGAGCGGAACGCATCAGTACGGCCACGCACCCACAGGGTGAGCGGCGCGTGATCCCCGAGTGCCGTGAACCCAACCGGCCAGTCGGGGTCGTCAGGGGTTCGCATCGCAACCCCGAACCGCGCAGCCTGGGTCAGCGCCAGGGTTGTCGCGCCAGATCGCAGCCGCGGCGTCCAGCGATCTAGTGCCGCGCGTACATCCTCAGGGCCAAGCTCGATGCTCGCAGCGCCGAGCTCGGCCGCCCACCGATCCGTCCCCCATGCCCCGAGCAGACCGGTGAGCGCGCGAGCGGCACCCACGACTCGTACGAGTGCCCCCGCAACCCGATCACCGGGCTCAGCGATGCACGACCATGCCGCGGTCGCGAACCGGGTCTCGATCGCATCGCGATCAAGGTGATCGCCCGCGACTGCGCGAACGATTCCAGCAACCTCCGCCTCCTTGAGCCCGAACATGGTCACGAGATGCCCCTCCGAAGATAAAGTGCCCGACCGAGGTGCTCGACGCTGGGCAGTGCGTCGCCGTCGAGATCGCACAGGGTCCACGCGAGGCGTAGCACCCGGTCGTAGCCGCGCATAGAGAGCGATCCGCGCTCGAGAGCTCGATCGATCGCACGCGTGACGGTTGGCGCGAGCCGCGCATCCGCACCGCGCAGCCACGACCCTGGAACGTGAGCGTTCAGAAGCCATGGTGTACCCGCGAGGCGAGTCGCGGCGCGAGCGCGGGCCGCGACGACGCGAGCCCGTGCATCGCTCGTGGACACTCGCGGGGATTCCGACCCCACACGCTCGTGCGCCGACGTGATGCGCGCGACGCCGAACTGGATGTCCACGCGATCCAGGAGCGGCCCCGACAATCGTGCTCCGTAGCGCCGCCGCGCTTGCGGCGGACACGTGCACTCCGCATCCCGAACGCCGTACTGCCCGCACGGGCAGGGGTTGGCGGCCAGAACGAGTTGAAAACGCCCGGGAAATGTCGCGACGCCCTTCGCCCGGTGAATCGTGATGACTCCGGACTCGAGCGGCTGGCGTAGGGCATCGAGCACGGACGGGTTGAACTCCGGCGCTTCGTCGAGGAACAGCACCCCGTGTGACGCTCGTGCGGCCGCTCCCGGTCGAATTGTGCCGCTGCCGCCTCCGACGAGTGCCACCGCCGAGGCGGTGTGATGGGGAGCCTCGAACGGCGGTCGCCGAGGCAGAACACCGCCGACGGAGAGTCCGGCGAGCGATCGTATCGACGACACCTCGATCGCCTCCTCGTCGGACAAGTCGGGCAAGAGTCCAGGTAATCGCGACGCGAGCATCGTCTTGCCCGCCCCGGGAGGACCGAGCAGAAGCACGTGATGTCCGCCGGCGGCAGCGGCCACCATGGCCTCGATGGAGTCCCGATTGCCTATCACGTCGGCGAGCTCGAGCGGATTCTCGTCGGATGTCCCGTCCGCGACGACCGTTATCGTCTCGACGTCAACTGGGTCGAGAGCGGCGCCATGCCAGATCGCGGCCTCACGAAGCGACGCCGCGCCCACGACACGGATGCCAGGAACAAGCGCCGCCTCCTCGGAGTTGCCTGCGGGCACCATGACCGTGCCGAAGCCCGCGCGCGCAGCCGCGAGTACGGCCGGCAACACCCCCGAGACGGGCCTGAGTCGTCCATCCAGCCCGAGCTCACCGAGGTGGACCACCGCTTCGATCGAGTTCACGGGCACAGTCCCCCCTGCCGCCAAGATCGCGAGCGCGATTCCGAGGTCGAATGCAGAACCGTGCTTCGGAAGCGACGCGGGCGACAGGTTGACCGTGATTTTGCGGGTCGGCCATTCACACCCCGAGTTCGCCGTGGCGGCGCGAACTCGGTGACTCGCTTCGCCTAGCGCAGCGTCAGGGAGGCCGATGAGTGTGAAGGACGGGAGGTTATTCGAGATGTCCGCCTCAATCTCGACCACCGAGCCTGCCATGCCGAGGAGCGACACGGATCGAGTGCGCGCGAGTGCCATCAGCCGATACCCACGAGGTGCTCGACGGTGACATCGCCGCGCGGCGGCACCATGACCGCGACGGCATCGAGTCGGATGCCTGCACGCACACCCGGTCGCGCCTCGCACCACGCCGCGGCGAGTCTACGCATGCGGGCGAGTTTTACTGGGGTGATCGCGGCGAATGGATGCCCGAAGCCGACCCCCGAGCGCGTCTTGACTTCGACGAACACCAGTTCGTCGCCTTCACGCGCGACGATGTCTATCTCACCCTGCGAACACCGCCAGTTGCACTCGAGCACGACCATTCCACGCGAGAGGAGGTGCTCACGCGCAATCGACTCGCCCTGCCGCCCTAGGGCATCTTTCGCCGCCATGACTCCAGCGTCGGCGAATCGAGAGCAGGACGTCTGCCGCTGCACCGAATCGGAGGCAAGGCGGCTCCCTGAGAGCGCTGTGGAGGACTACTCGTCGAGCGCGAGTTCCTTCGGCAACTCGAGCTCCTTCGACGAAAGCTCCTCGACGTTGACATCCTTGAACGTCAGCACTCGCACCGACTTGACGAACCGGTCGGAACGGTAGACGTCCCACACCCACACATCGTTCATCGTGAGTTCGAAATAGAAGTCGTGCTCGGTGTCTTGGCGAACGAGTTCAACCTCGTTTGCCAGGTAGAAGCGGCGCTCCGTCTCGATGACGTAGCGGAACTGGCTCACGACGTCCCGGTACTCCCGGTACAACGCAAGCTCGACCTCACGGTCGTAGTCTTCGAACTCGTCTTCATCCATGCTGCAACGAGTCTAGCCCGCGCTCTCTGGGTCGAAGAGGGTTTGCGGTCGGGCGCGAAGCCACGTATGGCGGTGCAAAGCTGAAGGGCCGAGCGCGTCGAGTCCTGCGTAGTGCTCCGTCGAGCCGTACCCCTTATTTCCACGCCACGCGTAGCCGGGCAGTTCGTCATCAGCCTCGATCATGAGACGGTCACGATGAACCTTCGCGATGACGGATGCTGCGGCCACCGACGCGCAGTCCCGATCGGCCTTCACACGAAGGTGCACGCGCGGAGGTTTCGTGAGCGCTGGGGTGAGGTAGTCGTGCTTGCCGTCCAGGAGGACGACGCTCTCGTGGATGGCGACACCGAGCTCATGCAGCTCGATGAGGGCCCTCCGTCCCGCCAGACCGAGCGCGGCAATGATGCCGATGCGATCGATCTCATCGGCAGTTGCCAGGCCGACTGCCGAGAACTGCGACCAGGTCTGAGCGAGCGGCGCGAGTTCCTCGCGCCGTTTCTCGCTCAACATCTTCGAATCCCGAAGTCCTTTCGGATGAGCCTTGACGCCCTGACCGACGACCGAGAGTCCGATCGCCACAGGACCCGCGATCGCGCCTCGACCGACCTCGTCGCACCCGATGACGAAGCGCACACCCTCGCGGTGCATCAAGCGCTCGAGACGCAGGGTCGGGTCAGCGACCGACATCGTGGAACGTCACCGGATAGTTGTCGAGCCAGCTCCAGCGTGCGACCGGCCAGCTGATGACTAGTGCTCGACCCACGACATTGTCGATGGGTACGAAGCCGCCCGTGGGGTCATCCCGATGGAAAGCAGAATCGGCGGAGTTGTAGCGGTTGTCGCCCATGACCCAGATTCGGTTCTCAGGGACCGTGACCTCGAAGTCGTCGCGAGTTGCCTTCGTCGAGCCGTCCGGGATAGTGATGTACGGCTCGTCGAGCGGGATTCCGTTGACAGAGATCTGACCAAAGTCATTGCAGCACACGACCGTGTCGCCCGGGAGACCGATGACGCGTTTGATGAGGTGGTCATTCGAGTCGGGAGCACTCAGCCCCACGAAGGCCAGGAAGGCGTCGATCGCGCCCACGAACCAGTTCGCTGGCGGCTGCTCCGCCGTCGGGGTCAGCCACCCGCCTGGATCGCGGAACACGACGACGTCGCCGTGCTCGATCGGCATGAGTCGCGGCTCGAGCTGATTGACGATGATGCGGTCGTCAATGTGAAGTGTTTGCTCCATCGACGACGACGGGATGTAGAACGAGCGGATGAGGAACGTCTTGATCAGAAACGAGATGAGCAGGGCGGCCAGGAAGATCAGCAGGATGTCCCGGATGAACAACTTCCATCCCCGCTTACGCGGCTGCGTCGAACGGTCGCGGCTGGGTGCCTCGGCCTGCAAATCGTGTGTCATTAAACCCCTGAGCTCCCAGCAAGCATAAGCGTGCGGGGAGCTCAGGGGATGTCAGTGGACTAGGAGAAGTCGCGCTTCTCCTTGATCTTTGCCTTCTTGCCGCGCAGGTTGCGCAGGTAGTAGAGCTTGGCGCGACGAACGTCACCGCGGGTGACGATCTCGATGTGATCGATGATCGGCGAGTGCACGGGGAACGTGCGCTCGACGCCCACCTGGAAGCTCACCTTGCGGACCGTGAAGGTCTCACGAACGCCCTCGCCCGAGCGGCCGATAACGACGCCCTGGAAGACCTGGATACGCGAACGCGTGCCTTCGACGATGTTTACGTGGACCTTGACGTTGTCACCCGCGCGGAAGTCGGGGATGTTGTCTTTGAGGGACGCTGCGTCGACGCTGTCGAGGATATGCATGGCTATTCGCTTCCTGCGCCCGCCGCTGGTCGAACGCGCTGATCAGTGATTCTCTTAAGAATGGGATGCGTTTCGCAGGAGAGCCGGTACCCCAGTGGCAGAACCGGATGCGAACACGAACGATCATTCTCGCACAGAACCGCCGCGCCGTGCCACTCAGAGGGAATCCGGAGAAAGGCCGGGTTACCCTCGTGGGAGACCTTCTCTCCGCACACTCCCGAAAGTCATCTCATGAACAACAAGGCCGACTTCACTGCGCCTCCCGTT
>CAYZHZ010000091.1:0-11877 GCA_964477625.1 uncultured Salinibacterium sp. | reverse complement strand
GGAGATGAGACCGACTCCCGCCGTGCTGTGGCGCGTGCGCGCGATCCACGGGTAGACCTTGGTGGCCATGAGCTGGCCACCCTCGCCAGGCTTGGCGCCTTGCGCCATCTTGATCTGGATGTCCGTGCCGTGGGTCAGGTACATGCTCGTGACCCCGAACCGACCAGACGCCACCTGTTTGATCGCACTGCGGCGTTCGGGATCGAGTAGACGCTCGACATCCTCGCCGCCTTCACCGGTGTTCGATCGTCCACCCAGGCGGTTCATGGCGATCGCCATGGTCTCATGTGCCTCTTGGCTGATCGAGCCGTAGCTCATCGCCCCGGTGGCGAAGCGCTTGACGATCTCGGAGATGGGTTCGACCTCATCGATGGGCACGCGGGGACGCTCCCCCGTCTTGAGGCGGAAGAGACCGCGCATCGTCATGAGGTTCTCGGCCTGCTCGTCCACACTGCGCGTGTAGTCGCGGAAGATGTCGTACCGGCGCTCACGCGTCGCGTGCTGTAGACGGAATACCGTGTCAGGGTTGAAGAGGTGCGGAGGTCCCTCGCGACGCCACTGATACTCGCCACCGGTCTCAAGGCGCTTATGCGCGTTCTCCGATGCGGTAGCCGGATAGGCCGACTCGTGGCGGGCAGCAGTCTCGCGGGCAACGACGTCGAGTCCGACTCCCCCGAGCACGCTGCGGGTACCGGAGAAGTACTCGTCGACGAGCTCCTGCGAAAGCCCGACCGCTTCGAAGCACTGGGCGCCCGCGTAACTCGAGACGACCGAGATGCCCATCTTCGACATGATCTTGAGGACGCCCTTACCGAGGGCCTTGATGAGGTTCTTAACGGCCTTCTCGGGGGCGAGACCCGTGATCATTCCCGCACGGACGAGGCCCTCCGCTGTCTCCATCGCCAGATAGGGGTTGATGGCGGATGCGCCGTACCCGATCAGGAGCGCAACGTGGTGGACTTCGCGAACGTCGCCCGCCTCGACGATGAGCGCTACGCGCATGCGCGTGCCATTGCGGATGAGGTGGTGGTGCACAGCCGACACCATGAGAAGCGAAGGGATCGGGGCGTAATCCTTATCGGAGTCGCGGTCGGAGAGCACCACAAACTCCGCGCCACGCTCGATCGCGGCATCCACCTCCCCACACATCTCGGAAAGCCGAGTCGCCATCGCATCGGCCCCGTCGAGTACGTCGTAGAGGCCCTTGACGGTCACCGCGCGCACGGAGCCACGACCGCCGATGTGCTGGATCTTTGCGAGCTCGTCGTTGTCGATGACGGGAAATTCGAGCGACACCTGTCGAGCATGCTCGGGCCCCGCGCTGAGGAGGTTGCGCTCCGGGCCCAGACCGAGTCGCATCGAGGTGACGACCTCTTCGCGGATTGAGTCGAGCGGCGGATTTGTCACTTGCGCAAACTGCTGGGTGAAGTAGTCGAACAGCAGACGCGGGCGTTCGGAGAGAACCGCTATGGGCGTGTCGGATCCCATCGCCCCCAGCGGCTCAGCGCCGTTCTGGGCCATGGGAGTGATGAGGATGCGCACCTCTTCTTCGGTATAACCGAAGGTGCGCTGCCGACGCACAATCGACGCGGGTGTGTGAACGATGTGTTCACGCTCCGGAAGATCCTTGAGCGCGATCCTGTTGGACTCGAGCCACTCGCCCCACGGCTCCGACGATGCCAGTTGTGACTTGAGCTCGTCATCCTCGATGATGCGGCCCTCGGCGGTGTCGACGAGGAACATCTTTCCGGGGCGCAGTCGCCCCTTACGCACAATCTTGCTCGGCTCAACGTCGTGCACGCCAATCTCGCTGCCGAGAACAACGAGACCGTCATCAGTGACGAGGTAACGACCGGGGCGAAGGCCGTTGCGGTCAAGCGTTGCGCCGACGAGAGAACCGTCGGTAAACACAAGTGCGGCAGGACCGTCCCACGGCTCCATGAGGGTCGAGTGGTACTCGTAGAACGCGCGGCGCGCCGGGTCAACGTCGACCTGATTCTCGTAGGCCTCCGGAACCATCATCATCATTGCGTGCGGCAAACTGCGGCCCGCCAGGTTGAGCAGCTCGACGACCTCGTCGAACGAGGCCGAGTCGCTCGCGCCCGGAGTGTTGATGGGAAGGATGCTCGAGATGTCGCCGAGAACGACGCTCTCGAGCTGGGACTGGCGGGCGCGCATCCAGTTGCGGTTGCCCTGAACGGTGTTGATCTCACCGTTGTGTGCGATCATCCGGAACGGCTGCGCGAGCGGCCAGGACGGGAACGTATTGGTCGAGTACCGGGAGTGCACGAGGGCGAGCTTGGATGCGAACCGCTCATCGGATAGGTCCGGGTAAAACGGCTCGAGCTGGAGCGTCGTCACCATTCCCTTGTAGACGAGGGTGCGGCAGGACAGTGACGGAAAGTATGCGTTGAGCTCCCGCTCCGCGCGCTTGCGAAGCCGGAACGTCTGCCGTTCGAGGTCAAGGCCTCCTGCGGTCGACTTGCCTGATGGCCGAGTGGACTGCACGAAGAGTTGCTCGAACGCGGGCATTGCGCCACGCGCTAGGTTGCCGAGGTGTTCCGGATCGACGGGGACCTCGCGCCAGCCGAGGACCACGAGCTCCTCGGCTACAGCGAGTTCGGCGATGCGCTCCTTGATCGCCTCGCGCTCGTCGGCATCCGTTGGCAGGAACGCCATGCCGACCCCGTAGCGACCCATCGGGGGCAGCTCGAAATCCACGACAGCACGCAAGAACCCGTCCGGAATTTGCGTAATGATGCCCGCGCCGTCGCCGGTTCCCGCGTCGGAGCCGACGGCCCCGCGGTGCTCGAGGTTGCGCAAGGCACTGAGCGCTGTCGCAATGATGTCGTGCCCAGCAGTGCCACGCAGGGTGGCGACCATAGCTAAACCGCAGGCGTCCTTCTCATTCCGCGGGTCGTAGAGACCAACCGCTTGCGGGGTAGAGCTGAAACGCTCGAATGGTGGCGTGAGAGCCATGAGTACCGTCCTCACGATGATGCTTGTGGAGTGGGACGACAGCGGCCCGCGTTCACCGGAGAAACCCAGTGGAACTGAAGAAAGGAAATAGACCCCGGATTATGAGGACTTCGTGGTGGCACCGCTTGTGGCGGGCTCCTCGGCCGTCTCCGTAGCATCATTGCCGGGTTCGTCGACGTCCGAATATGTTTCCCCGGAGTCTACAACACCCTCAGGCGCCCGCCCGGGCATGTACGGACCGGGCTCGATGCCCGGGTGACGGCGGGATTGCACCACGAAAAGCACGATACCGACGAGGATCGCGAGGAATGCGCCCCAGACGTTCGAGCGGATGCCGAAGAACACTTCACTGGGATCCACGCGGATCGACTCGAAGATCGCCCGACCGACTCCGTACCAGATGAGGTACAGGGCCCAGACCTTGCCCCACTGCAATCGTGGGGTCGTCTCACCGACGGGGATTGGCAGGTTTACGCCGAAGATCGACCGCTTCTCGAGGCGCCACGCGCGTTCCATGGCTAGGAGAAACACGATTCCGACGACGTTCCAGATCATCTCGTACAGGAAGGTGGGGTGAAAAAGGGTGTCCGGCGCGAGGCCCACGGGGAAGGCCGGATTGCTCGCCTCGATCTCAAGCCCCCACGGGAGGTTCGTGGGCAGGCCGAAGAGCTCGTGGTTGAAGTAGTTGCCGAGTCGGCCGGTGGCCTGTGCCAGGAGCATGGCGGGGGCCAGGGCATCCGCGAATGTCCAGAAACGAAGCCCGGTCACCCGGCAGCCGATCCACGCGCCGATCGCTCCACCGATTATGGAACCGAAGATCGCGTTGCCGCCGGACCAGATCGCGTAAACGCTATTGGGGTTGATCGCCCCATCAACCATGAAACTCCACGGCTGAGCGCCGTCGTAGAAATAGTCACTCACGTGGGTCGCGACGTGCCACGCGCGCGCACCAACCAGACCGAGCGGAATCGCCCAGATGATGACATCGAGAACAACGCCCGACTCGGCGCCGCGAGACTTCAACCGCTGGTTCACCCAGATCGTCGCGAGCACGATGCCGAGCAGGATGCACAGCGCGTAGGTGTGGATCTGGATCGCCTGCGTCTCAGGGATGATCGGGATGAGACCGTGCAACCACTGCCCGATCGGAATGGTGATCGGCACCTGCCACTCGGGCGGCGGGCTGGGGATGCTGAGCGGCAGGAACGACACGCCTGTCACCTTTCTGAAGAGGACTAGGTGAGTCTAGTACCGGTGGAGAGGGAGGCAGCCGTGCGCGCAACCGCGCTCACGCCGCCCTCTGCAAGTGCCGTGACGAGCGCCGAACCGACGATCGCGCCGTCTGCGTACTCGAGCACCTCGCGCACCTGCTGGCCCGTAGAAATACCGAGACCGACGCACACACTCGTGGCACCAACGCCGCGCAAGCGTTCGACGAGGGTGCGTGCAGCAGTGTCGACGTCGCTACGAGCTCCCGTGATGCCCATCGTCGAGACGGCGTACACGAAGCCACGACTGCGTTCGACTGCTTGCTGCAGGCGGGCCTCCGTCGATGAGGGCGAGGCGAGGAAGACACGGTCGAGATCGGTGCGATCGGATGTCGCGAGCCAGAGGCCCGCCTCGTCGGGAACGAGGTCGGGCGTGATGAGGCCGGCTCCCCCGGCCGCGACGAGATCGTCGGCGAAGCGGTCCACGCCGTACTGGAGCACGGGGTTCCAGTAGGTCATGACAAGCACCGGCGCGTGCACGCGAGAGGTGATCGCAGCGACAGCCTCGAATCCGTGCTGGAGCTTGAAACCGTCGGCGAGGGCGACCTGGGTGGCCTTCTGGATGACGGTGCCGTCCATGACCGGGTCGGAGTACGGCAGACCGAGCTCGAGCACGTCCACGCCGTTGTCGACGAGCGCCACGGCGGCGTCGATGCTCGTCCGCAGATTCGGGAAGCCGATCGGGAGATACCCGACAAGGGCGCCCGAACCGGCCTCCTTGCGGGCAGCGATGGCTTCGGCGACGCGACTCACTCGGCTGACCCTTCCGCTTTGCCTGCGTCGAGGATGTCGAAGTACCGACCGGCGGTCTCCATGTCCTTGTCACCGCGACCACTGAGGTTGACGAGGATGACCGCGTCGGACCCGAGCTCGCGACCGAGCTTCATCGTGCCGGCGAGGGCGTGAGCGGACTCGATGGCGGGGATTATTCCCTCTGTGCGCGAGAGCAGGCGTAGAGCATCCATTGCCTCGTCGTCGGTGATGGGAAGGTACGTCGCTCGTTTGATGTCATTGAGCCAGGCGTGCTCCGGACCGACGCCCGGGTAGTCGAGTCCCGCGGAGATCGAGTGCGACTCGATCGTCTGGCCGTCGTCGTCTTGCAGCATGTAGGAGCGTGCGCCGTGCAGCACCCCCGGTCGACCACGCGTGAGAGTTGCGGCGTGCCGCTCGGTGAGGTGTCCCTCGCCTGAGGCCTCGTAGCCGAACAGCGCGACGTCGGGGTCATCGAGAAAGGCGTGGAAGATGCCCATCGCATTACTCCCGCCGCCCACGCATGCGGTGACCGCTGTGGGAAGCGCGCCCGTGAGCTCGAGCACCTGAGCGCGAGCCTCTTCACCGATGATCTTGTGGAAGTCGCGCACCATGACGGGAAACGGGTGCGGCCCAGCCACGGTGCCGAGCAAGTAGTGCGTCGTTTCTACGTTCGCCACCCAGTCGCGGAGCGCGTCATTGATCGCGTCCTTGAGGGTGCGCGAGCCAGTGGTCACAGGAATCACGGTGGCCCCGAGCAGGCGCATACGGGCGACGTTGAGTGCCTGCCGTTCCGTGTCGACCTCGCCCATGTAGACGACGCACTCCATGCCAAAGAGCGCAGCGGCAGTGGCTGTAGCGACACCGTGTTGACCCGCGCCCGTCTCGGCGATCAGTCGAGTCTTGCCGAGCCGCTTCGCGAGCAGTGCCTGACCCAACACGTTATTGATCTTGTGCGAACCCGTGTGATTGAGGTCCTCACGCTTGAGGATGACGCGCGCACCGCCCGCGTGCGCAGCGAACCGCGGAACCTCGGTGATGATCGAGGGTCTGCCCGTATACGTGCGGTGGAGGTGGTCCAGCTCCGCTTGGAATGAGGGGTCCGATTTCGCCGCCGAGTAAGCGGAATCGAGCTCGTCGAGCGCCGCAATGAGCGACTCGGGGACGTAGCGTCCGCCGTATTCGCCGAAATAGGGGCCGAGTTCTTCGCGTAGATGTGTCATGAGGCCGCCAGGAATTCGTGGAGGGTCGCGACCGGGTCACCCGTCACGAGTGCCTCACCGATGAGCACGACGTCGGCGCCTGCGCGACGATAGTGGGCGACATCGGCGGGTGTCTTGACTGCGGACTCGGCGACGCGGATGACCCCACTCGGGATCATGTCTGCGAGCCTGCCGAACAAATCCTGGTCGAGTTCGAAGGTGCTGAGATCGCGCGCATTGACGCCGACAAGGTCGGCGCCGAGGTCGAGCGCACGGTCGACCTCCTCGGCGGAGTGGGTCTCGATCAGCGGGGTCATTCCGAGGTCGTTGATGAGCCGGAACAGACTACTGAGCGTCGCATCATCGAGGGCCGCGACGATGAGGAGCACTATGTCGGCACCCGACGCACGCGCCTCAAGCACCTGGTACGGCTCCGCGATGAAGTCCTTTCGCAGAAGCGGCACGTCCACGACGTCTCTTACGGCCTCGAGGTCGGCGAGCGATCCACCGAACTTGCGGCCTTCGGTGAGCACACTGATCGCGCTGGCTCCCCCGGTCGAGTACGAGACGGCGAGCGATGCCGGGTCGGGAATCTCGGCCAGCTGACCCCGCGACGGGCTCGCGCGCTTGATCTCGGCGATGATGTGGACGGTGTCGCGCGGCGATAGAGCCGAGACGACATCGAGCGGAGCGGGGCGCGCAATAGCGGCAGCCTCGACCTCCTTGATCGGCCGCGCGGCACGGCGCTCCGAGGCATCCTGGAGGGCCCCGGCAACTAGGTCGGCGAGCACTCTAGCCGTGAGCCCGAGGCGTGACCTTGGCACCGTTGACGCCGTAGCCAGCTCGCTTGAGCACGTAGCCCACGAGCGCGCCAACAATCACGAGTCCGGCAGAGGCGAAGACCAGCCACGCGATGTCGAACCAGAAAGCGAGAGTACCGATCGCGAACGCAACAAGCATGATGATGACGGCGGTCCAGGCGGCCGGCGAGTTTCCGTGGCCGGGGTCTGAGTCGTGGCTCATCTTCGCGTACTCCATTTCGTTGACAACCATTGAATTGTAGCGGTCGGTCAGACCGACGGGTCGCGTCCGTCGCTCAGCGCGTCCCAGTCGCCAACCGCCGAACGCTCACCCGCCTCGTTTTCGAGCGTCGTCGCTGAATACTTGCGAGACGACTCGGGCCACCGGCGTGAGCTCGCGACGATCGCGAGACCGAGCACGGTGAGTAGGATGCCGAGCGCCAGTGTCGCGTATGGCCAGAGCGACGCGGCGACTACTGAGACAAGGTTGGCGATCGATTCGCGACCGGCGACGCCCGTTTCATCCGTTATGGCCCGCTCGGACGCCACCACAGGATCGGCGATCGCGATCGCCGCCGCCGCGCTGATCAATGCGCCGAGGGAGGCCTGCAACAGGCCGAGCACAAAGCGGAAGAACCGTCCCGCGATGGCGAGAGCAGCAGCCAGAGCGAGGCCCGAAAGGGCCAGAGCCGTGAGCGCGGGCGCTGCGACGTCACCGTCGACAGCCAACGACTGACCCGTTTCGAGCGTTATCACGTACCACCGCTGGGTCCAGGCCAATAGGGTCAGGGCGCTGAGCGCGATCCCGGCCAGGATGCTCGCGTGCTTGAGTCGACGTGGCGTCATGGAATTCGGCGCATCGCGTTTGCCACGGCGACCGCACGCAGCGGAGCGGCGGCCTTGTTCTGGGACTCTTCGTGCTCCCGATCCGGATCGGAGTCAGCGACGAGGCCCGCACCCGCCTGCACGCGCGCCAGCCCCCCGACGATCGTCGTCGTGCGAATGGCAATCGCCAGGTCCACGTCTCCCGCAAAGTCGAAGTAGCCCACAACTCCCCCGTAGACGCCACGTTGCGCTGGTTCGAGTTCGTCGATGATCTCGAGGGCGCGCGGCTTGGGTGCACCCGACAGGGTGCCGGCCGGGAAAGTCGCCCGAAACACGTCGACGGGCGTCGCATCTGGTCGCAGGTTTCCCTCGACCGACGAGACAAGGTGCATGATGTGGCTGAACCGCTCCACCTGCATGAACTCCGTCACCTCGACCGTGCCCGGCTCGCACACCTTCTGGAGATCGTTGCGCGCGAGGTCGACGAGCATGAGGTGCTCGGACTTCTCCTTATCATCGGCGAGCAACTCTGACCCGAGGTCAAGATCCTGCTCCGGCGTCTCGCCGCGCGGACGCGAACCGGCGATCGGATGCATGTAGACGCGATTGGTCGTGACCTTGACGAG
This sequence comes from uncultured Salinibacterium sp., assembly GCA_964477625.1. Classification (GTDB taxonomy): domain Bacteria; phylum Actinomycetota; class Actinomycetes; order Actinomycetales; family Microbacteriaceae; genus Rhodoglobus. The sequence goes on along the minus strand of CAYZHZ010000091.1, from coordinate 3,427 downwards.
CGCCTCGGGACTCGACCCGACGACCGAATACTCTTCCCCCGTTGGGTCGACGAGGCTCAAGAGGTACATGTACGGCGAGGGGTTGAGAGTGCGCAGCACCCGGTACACGTCGATGGGTTCTGCGGTGATCTCATGGTCGAAGCGCTGCGAGACAACGACCTGGAAGACATCTCCGTCGCGGATGTACTCCTTCGATCGCTCTATCGCCGCGTGATACGACGAGGGTTCTACACGCGGGATCGGGTTCGGTTCCGTCGTGAGATCGACCTCGGCGAGCCACGTCTCACTCGGCTGCGCGAGTGCGGATTGCATCGCGTCGAGTCGAGTCTGGGCATCCACCCATATCGTGTCGGCGTCGTCGATACCGTCTCCGAGTGCCGCTGCCACGAGCTGAACCGTTCCGAATCGGTGATCGAGCACGACGAGCTCCGAGACGAAGCTGAGCGCCTGGCCGGGTACGCGGAAATCGGCGGGGGGTGCGTCAGGCAGATTCTCGATCTGTCGGATCGCCTCCCAGCCGATGAAACCTACCAGCCCTCCGGTGAGGGGTGGATGGCCAGCTACGCGAGGGGTTCTCCAGCGCGCGTGAAGGTGCGCGAGTGCATCCAACGGCCCTGTCGGATGGTCGGATCCCAGGGCGCGCTCGATCGGCAGCCCATAGTCCTGCCACACCACGTCATCGCCCTGCTGCGTCAGTACGCCAAAACTCGACACCCCGACGAACGAGAAACGAGACCAGATGCCGCCTTGCTCAGCCGATTCGAGCAAGAAGGTGCCGGGTTTGCCAGCCGCGAGTTTGCGATAGATACCGACCGGGGTCTCTCCGTCAGCGAAGATCTCGCGGATAACGGGGATGACCCGGTGACCCGCGCGTAGCCGGTCATCGAAGTCGTCTCGGGTGGTGGAGTTACGCATGGTCTCCTCCCGCGGCACGGTCATCTCCGAGTACGGGAGTGAGCGGGTCGACGTCGAAGCAGGAGTGCGCACCGGTGTGGCACGCAGGACCCACCTGCTGAACCGAGACAAGGATCGTGTCGCCGTCGCAGTCCAGTGCAGCGTCACGCACGTACTGACGATGGCCGCTCGTGTCACCCTTGCGCCAGAATTCTTGGCGACTGCGGCTCCAGAATGTGACGCGCCCCTCAGTGAGCGTGCGACGCAATGCCTCGGCGTTCATGTACCCGAGCATGAGAACGTCTTTGGTGTCCCACTGCTGGATGATCGCGGGCAGAAGGCCATCGGCTCCGAATGTGGCGCGGTCGAGTACCGCGCCCACAGTCTGCTCCGTGAGTGTCTCGCTCATCGCACCGCCCATCCCGCCTCATCGAGAGCGCGCTTTACCTCGCCCACCGTCAGTTCACCATTGTGGAACACGGATGCCGCGAGCACCGCGTCCGCGCCGGCGCCGATCGCCGGCGCGAAGTCGCTCACTGCGCCCGCACCGCCACTCGCGATGACGGGGACCGAACTCACCGCACGCATGGCCTCGATGAGCGGCAGATCGAAGCCCTTCTTCGTGCCGTCGGCATCGATCGAGTTCACGAGCAACTCCCCCGCGCCACGTTCGATCGCCTCTTTCGCCCACGACAGCGCGTCGAGGTCGGTCTCGGTGCGCCCCCCGTGTGTCGTCACGATGTATCCGTCACCCCGCCGCTTCACGTCGAGAGAGAGCACGATGACCTGGGCTCCGAAGCGGTCAGCGATCTCGCCGATGAGTTCCGGCCGCGCGATGGCCGCGCTATTGACGCCGATCTTGTCCGCGCCACTCGCGAGAAGTCGACCCACGTCGTCTGAACTGCGCACGCCCCCGCCAACCGTGAGCGGGATGAATACCTGCTCCGCGGTGGCCCTGACGACGTCGTAGGTGGTGGCGCGATTGTCAACCGTCGCGGTGACGTCGAGGAAGGTTATTTCGTCCGCGCCCTGCTCGTAGTAGCGGCGCGCGAGCTCCACTGGGTCGCCCGCATCTCGCAGGTTTTGGAAATTGACGCCTTTGACGACCCGACCAGCGGCGACATCGAGGCACGGGATGACCCGGACTGCGACGGCCACGTCAGATCCGCGCTGCGTGGATGGCGCTGACCAAGATCGCGCGCGCCCCCAGCTCATACAGCTCATCCATCACGTGGTTCGTGTCGGCTCGCGGAACCATCGCTCGCACGGCGACCCAGTCGGGATCATGCAACGGTGAGACAGTGGGACTCTCGATGCCGGGTGTCACTTCGGTAGCCCGATCGAGCAGGGCAACGGGGACGTCGTAGTCGACGAGCACGAACTGGCGCGCCACGAGAACGCCGTGGAGGCGCCGTTGCAGCGTGGCCACGCCAGGGATGTCCGCCGTGGAACTGATCAGCACGGCGGTGGAATCGAGAATGATGGGGCCGAAGATTTCCAGTCCCTGGGCGCGCAGCGTCGACCCGGTCGACACGACGTCGGCGACGGCATCCGCCACTCCCAATCGAACGGCCGACTCGACCGCACCGTCGAGCCCCACGAGCACCGACGTCACTCCGTTCGAGGCGAGGAAGTCTCGCACGAGCCCCGGATAGCTCGTCGCGACTCGCACGCCCTCGAGGTCGGAGAGCTCGGTGAATCGGCCGGGCTCTGCTGCAAAACGGAAGGTCGACTCACCGAAATCAAGGCTCGCGATCTCGACTGCCCCCGACCCGGAATCGAGAAGCAGGTCGCGGCCCGTGATTCCCACATCCAGGGCACCGGAACCCACGTAGGTGGCGATATCACGCGGACGAAGGTAGAAGAATTCGACGTCGTTGCGCTCGTCGCGCACGCTCAGCGCGCGTGGATCACGACGGCCGGCGTACCCGGCCTCGTGCAGCATCTCGGCTGCGGTCTCACTCAGCGATCCCTTGTTAGGGATGGCAATTCTCAGCATGACTTTCTCTCTCGCAGAAGGGTGGACGGGGGCGACGTCAGAGATGTCGCCAGATGTCCGCGGGGGTGAGCCCCTTCGCGACCATGAGCACCTGCAGGTGGTAGACGAGCTGCGAGATCTCCTCGGCGGTCTCGTCGTCCGATTGGTATTCGGCGGCCATCCACACCTCGGCCGCTTCCTCGACGATCTTCTTTCCGATGGCGTGCACACCGCCGTCGAGCAGTGCGACCGTGCTCGAGCCCTCGGGACGTGTCACGGCCTTCTCGCCCAGTTCGGCGAACAGCTCATCGAAGGTCTTCACGTGACAAGGGTATCGGTGGTCGAGCGTGGTCGAGACCGGTCTCGACTCTGCTCGACCACCGAGGGATTATTTGACGCCGAGCAGGTCGATCACGAAGGTGAGGGTGCGGCCGGACAGACGGTGGCCGCCACCCGCCGGTCCGTAGGCGAGATGCGGCGGGCAGATGAGCTGTCGTCGGCCGCCGACCTTCATCCCGGGGATGCCGTCCTGCCATCCCTTGATGAGCCCCTGCA
>CAYZHZ010000090.1:0-11914 GCA_964477625.1 uncultured Salinibacterium sp. | reverse complement strand
AGCACGGTCACCGAGAGCGCGATGACGATCGCCCGCGGGATCGTGCGGGGGGCATCCACCACTTCTTCGCCCATCGTCGCGATGCGCGCGTAGCCGGCGAAGGCGAAGAAGAGCAGTCCCGCCGACTGCAGCACCCCGTACGGTCCGTGCGAGAGCAGATCTCCCGAGATGCCGTCGAGAGAGGGCAGACCGGATGATGCGGCCCCCGCCACCGCAACGGCGAGCGCCGCGAGCACGAGCACGACAAGCACGCGCGCGACGAGTGCCGTGCGGGTCACGCCCAGGTAGTTGACCCCGCCGAGTAGCACGACGGCGGCGATCGCGAGCGGACGTTCCCACCCGGCGGGCGCCGCGTAACTCGCGAACACGAGCGCCATCGCCGCACAGCTCGCGATCTTGCCGATCACGAAGGTGAAGCCCGCGAGGTAGCCCCACCACGGCCCGAGAACCTCCCGACCGTACACGTAGGTGCCGCCTGATACGGGATAGGTCGCGGCCAGCTGGGCGGAGGCGAGCGCGTTGCACGCCGCGACGATGGCCGCGACAACGAGTCCGACGAGGAGGCCCGCTCCCGCCGCCTGGGCAGCGGGAGTGAACGCAGCGAAGACCCCCGCGCCGATCATCGACCCGAGGCCGATGAACACCGCGTCGCCGGTGCGTAGTCGGCGCGCGAGTTGCGGCATTGCCCCTGTCAGGTTCGTCTAGCCGATCGTGAGCTAGCCGAGCCAGAGCATCGGGATGGCCGCGGTGAGCGCCGCGGCGACCACGAAGATGACGACGGCGACGGAGACGAGGATCGCTTGCACCCGGAACTTCTTCACGAGCGCGGCGATACCGAGAAGGAACAGTGACAGTGCCATGAGCACGGTGTTGAGGGTGAGCCGGTCGCTCAGGCTGTTGGCCTCGTCGCCGGCGGCGATCATCGCGTCGGCTTGATCTTTCGTCTCGGCGTACGTGCCGAAGAGGAAGGCCTGGTAGTCCTCGTTGTCGAGCGGGGAGTAGTAGACCTCGGGGTCGGCCGCGTTCTGCTGGTCGGCCCAGTCGATCGCCGCCCCGAACTCCTCTGACACCGACTGGAAGTAGATGATGTCGTACTTCTCTTGGGCCGCGGCGGCGATGCCGGGGTCGGGGCTCTGTGCATCGAGCTGCAAGTCGGTGAGACGGTCGAACAGCTGGGCATCCTGCACATACTGCTGGTTGCCTTCGAGGTAGAGGGACTCGGCCTCTGTCGAGAGGTTAGATCCCTTGGTGTAGTTCTGCGTCATGTTGCCGTCGTACAGGGTCGACTGGAACGACGCATACGCGGTCGCGATGGAGACGAGACCCAGGAGGATCGCGATGACGATCTCCATGTTCGCGCGGAGAAAACTGAGCGGCTGGGGGGCCGCGGACGACTCTGAGGACAACGGGTGCTCCGGTCTGCTGTGGGCAAGTAGAGCGCCAGTTTAGAGGTCTCTCAGGCGGTAAAACTCGCCTGTGCGGCTTCCACCGTGTCGAATGTTCCGAGGTCCCTGCCCAGTTTCGTGGTAGCTGAAAATCCCTCGCCCCAGTGGGCTTCGATCATGCCAGCGAATTCGCCGTTCAACTTGCCCACCCAGAGCCCCGATTGCACCGCGGTCCACTGGATTCCCGTGGTCGTCGGTCGCGTGGCACGGGGAGTTGTCATGGTCATTGCTTCTCCTTTGGCATTCGTCATTGAAGGCCAGGAACTCTCTCGGTGCAGAAGTGCTGAAGATCGTGAAGTGCTGTGATTCCGAGTAAACCGCTCCGCCCCGCGACACGCCAGACCTTTCAGCCAACTCCTAGCGATTCAGCCTCGCATCAATGAACTCACGTCTCGTGATCGGTCGAAACCCCTTGACGAGCAGGTACACCGCGAGGCAGATCTCCCACGCAAATACCGGCACGACCCCGAGGCCGATCCACGGCATGAGTTCGCCGTCGAGCCCGGTGAGCTTCACCACGTTGACGGCGAAGACGAGCGGCCCGCCGATGAGGCCGAGCAGGCCGATGAACCGCGGCACGAATCCGCTGTGCCACACGAGATACGCCATGAGCACCGTGTTCGTGCCACACACGAAGCCCGGCCCCACGACGAACGCCCACTCCTGTAGGTCGAGCAGGGCCATCGCGATGGGGGCAAGCCCGTCGACGCCCTCGGCGATCTGGCCGCGCACGCTGCGCAGGGCCAGGGTCGAGACGACACCCGAGAGGATGATGCCGCTCTCCAAGGTTCGCAGGGCGACGTATCCCAGTGCCACCGTTCGACTCACGCGGCGCGCCACCGGGTAGAGAGCGATCGCGGTCCCCACCACCGCGAGCGCGAGTACGACCTCGAGCAGGGCCCCGGCGAGCAGCCTGCTATCCGTAGTCGGGTCGGCGGTGGTCGGGTCGGCGATCACGGGGGCGTAGAGCACGCGCGCGGTCACAGAGGTGACGTGGGTGAGGAGGAACAGGGCCCCGACGAGCAGGGCGGTTCGGCGGTACTCGGGCATGGGCATCCATTCTCGATTTATGGGTGTACGGCGTACACCTCTGGTCAGCGACCACCGTAGGTGTACGGTGTACTCCTGTCAAGTCGACACGGTGGGGAGGGCGTGATGACGCAACCGCGCACGTATCTGAATCGCGATCGCGTGCTGCGCGCCGCGATCGAACTCGCGAGCGCCGACGGCATCGAGGCGCTCAGCATGCGCAAGCTCGCCCTGCACCTCAATGTCGTGCCGATGGCCCTCTACAAGCACGTGGCGAACAAGGAGGAGCTGCTCGACGGCATGGTCGAGGTCATCGTTCGCGAGATCGACCCACCGCTCGAAGGGTCTCCCTGGCGCGACACGGTGCGTCATCGGGTACTCGCCGCGCGCCGAGCCCTGCAGCGCTACCCCTGGGCGCGACAGGTCGTCGAGTCCCGCACGACCCGTACCCCCGGGGTTCTCGAGTACATGGACTCGTTCACGGGGATCTTTGTGCATGCTGGTTTCAGCGCCGATCTCACCCATCACGTCATGCACGCCCTCGGCGGTCGCATGTGGGGCTTCACGCAGGAGCTATTCGATGACTCAGGCTCACCCCCACCGCCGCTGCCACCCGAGCAGCTCGCCGCGATGATGCAGCACATGGCCTCGCTGTACCCGAACATCGCGGCCGTCGCGCTCGGAGCCGACCACGATCCTGGCTCGGTGGTGGCCCGTGGATGCGACGACCAATTCGAGTTCGAATTCGCTCTCGACCTGCTTCTCGACGGCATCGAACGCTTGCACGCTCGCGGATGGAGCTCCCGAAATGTCGGTGGTGCGGCCTAACCTAGAAATAGTTGGGCGACACGCCGAAACACTAGATGTAGTGGAATGACATTCGTGTGATTCCGGTTATATAGTGAAGTCCCCGGCAGTCGCCGGGACCAACTTCTAGAAGACGTGGGGAGGTTCTGATGGACAACGAGACCGACACCGTGGGTGGCTACGCCGTTCCCATGGACCCGATGGATCTTCTTCAGTGCGACAGCTGCCAGTAGGCACTCTCCGCTAACGAGATTCCCGAAAACCCCGGTCGACCGCGATGGTCAGCCGGGGTTTTCCGCATTCCCGGCGGGTGCAGCGACGTTAAGCTGGCGGGGTGCCAGTGAACCCCGATCTCGAGGGCCGCGTGTTTCCACCCGCCGCCCCGTACCTCGTCGCACGGGAGAAGGTGCGCGAGTTCGCTCGCGCCGTTCTCGCCACGAGCCCCCTCAACTTCGACCCCGAGGCCGCGCGGGCTGCCGGCTACTCCGACGTCGTCGCCCCGCCGACGTTCGCGATCGCCATCTCAGAGGCGACCCTGCAGCAATTGCTCGCCGAACCGGATGCAGGCATCGACTTCAGCCGCGTCGTGCACGGCGACCAGCGCTTCACGTACACCCGCCCGATCGTCGCGGGCGATGAACTCACCGCGACCCTCACGGTCACGGCGGTCAAGTCGCTCGGCGGCCACAACATGGTGACGGCGGAGACGAGCATGGTCGACGGCGACGGCGCACACGTCGTCACCGCGACATCCACGCTCGTCGTGAGAGGGGACGGCGAATGAATCTCGACAGGCTCGATCACCGTGAGCTGACCGTCGGCGACGTCGTCGCCGAGAAGACGTACACCCTCACGCGCGACACTCTCGTGCGCTACGCCGGGGCCTCGGGCGACTTCAACCCGATCCACTACCGCGACGACATCGCCCAGTCGGTGGGACTTCCCGGCGTGCTCGCGCACGGCATGCTCACCATGGGGCTCGCGGTGCAGCCGGTCGTCGAATGGCTCGGCGACCGCGGCTGGGTCTCCGACTACCAGGTGCGCTTCACGCGTCCCGTGCTCGTCGACGGCTCAACGGGCGCCGATGTCGCTGTAACCGCCAAAGTCGGTGTCGTGGATGATGCGGGCGCTCGCATCGACCTCACGGTCACGTTCGCCGACGAGACCGTGCTCGGCAAAGCCCAGGTGCGGGTCACCTTCTTCTGATGCTCATCTCCGACCTCACCACGATGCGCGTGGGCGGCCCGATCCGCACGCTCGTGCAGCCGACGACACAAGCCGAACTGGTCGACGCCGCACGGGCGGCCTGGGCTGCGGGCGATGACGTGCTCGTGCTGGGCGGCGGGTCCAACGTGATCGTGTCCGATGAGGGGTTCGACGGCACGGTCATCCACGTCGCCACTCGTGGCGTCGAAGTGCTTTCCTCTGGCGAGACGGTGCGGCTGCGCGTGCAGGCCGGCGAGCCGTGGGATGCGCTCGTCGCGCACACGGTCGCTCAGGGCTGGGCTGGGGTCGAGGCGCTCAGCGGCATCCCTGGGTCCGCGGGTGCGGCGCCCATTCAGAACATCGGCGCCTACGGCCAGGAGCTTTCTGCGACACTCGTCGCGATCGATTTCCTCGACTACCTGTCCGGCGAGGTCGTCAGACTTGCCGCCGCCGACCTCGGCCTCGGCTACCGCACGTCGGTCATCAAGCAGGGTCGCGAGGGCGTCGTGCTCGCGATCGAGATCGAGCTCACGCCCGGTGACGGAGCGGTCGCCTACCCCCAGCTCGCGACGGCACTCGGCGTCGCGATGGGTACACGAGTGCCGCTCGCCCAGGTACGTGAGCACGTGCTCGCCCTGCGCGCGTCGAAGGGCATGGTGCTCGATGCGACCGACCCCGACTCGGTGAGTTGCGGCTCGTTCTTCACCAACCCAATCGTGGGCGAGAATTTCGCACGCGGACTCCCGGATGCCGCACCGCGGTGGCCCGTCGCCCCCGAGCCCGCCCCCGTTGCCGTGCCTCTGGATGCCGATCCCGCGCACGTACCGAGCCCCGCGCTCCCGCCCGCGTCAGACGATCGCGTCAAGCTCTCCGCCGCCTGGCTCATCGAGCAGGCCGGAATCCGCCGCGGATTCTCCCTACCGGGGTCTCAGGCTGCGATCTCGTCAAAGCACACCCTCGCGATCACGAACCGGGGGGGTGCGACGGCCGAGCAGGTCGCCGAGCTCGCGCGGTTCGTGCAGGCGTGCGTCCTGGCCCAGTTCGGCCTGCTGTTGCAGCCCGAACCGGTCGCGGTCGGGTTGGAGATCTGACTCCAGTCGGTCTACCCCTACTTTGGGGGTCAGGCGGGTGCGCATCCACCGATACGGTTGACCAATGACACCTGGGGGATACTCGACTTTGCTTGCGCGCACGCTCGCGGGCGTTGCCGCACTAGCACTCGGGCTCGCGATCATCGCTCCCATCGTCGCCGCACCCCAGCGCGCGGATGCCGCGACGGCCCCCTTCGTGGGATCGTCGCTCGGCACCCACTACAACTGGAACGACTCGACCCTGGGCGCCATGCGTGTGGGCGTCTACTTCAGTGACACCCTCGAGGCGCAGAACGGGTGGGACAACTGGACCGTCGATTCCGTGCGTGTGCTTCCGCCCGGCCTGACGGGCACGTACTCGGGCGGCGGCATCTTCACGATCTCGGGAACACCCACGACCGCGGGTGACTACAACACCTACATCACGGCGGGACCCGGTTCGAATTCGTACACCTCGCTGTATCAGTGGAACCTCACGGTGCAGCCGGCGCTTCCCCCGGCGACGACCCTCTCGCTCGACGAGAACATCATGGACGCGGGAACCAACACGCCCATCAGCACCGGCGACATCCGCCCCAATACGACGTTCGTCTACGTCGCCGACATCGTGAATACGGGCGCGAGCGACGCAGCCGAGCTCACCGTGACGCTCGCGATCGACGGCGTGGTGATGTTTGACTCCGTGTCGGGCGGCCCCTGGTCGTGCACGGGTGCATCGGTCGTCACGTGCACCCTGTCGTCGTTGTCGCCGGGTGCGCCCACGCAGATTCGCGTGGGACTGGTCACGGGTGACATCGTGGGGGCATCCGCGTCGTTTACCTCGACCGTGTCCGCGGCGAACGCGTCGACCGTGTCTGACACGACCACTCTTCCGATCTTCCGACCGGCCACCACCATCACGGTGGCGGAGACCTCATCGATCGGTGCGTTTACGGCGAGTGCGAAGCCCGCGGGCACCGGCCCGACGGGCTCGGTCGACTTCTACGTCGCGGGTGGACTCGCTGGCAGCGCCCCGATTGTGAACGGCGTCGCGACGTTCACGACCACGCTGTCTCCGTCGTTCATCGGCAACTACCACGTGGTCCAGGCGAATTATGGTCCCTACACCGCGTCGGACACGACGTTCATCTACAAGTCGGACACCATCGCGGGCGTCATCCGCCTCAATGGCCAGCCAGTGCAGGCGCTCGTGCGCACGCTCGTGGGGGGCACGACCTACGGACCGAGCGTGTGGTCGGATGCCACGACCGGCGCCTACTCGCTCGTCATGGATGCCAGCACCGATGCCGCCGCGTCGCAGGGCTACCTCATCGAGGTCACCAACGTGCAGGGCGCGCAGGGCAGCACCTTCGGCTTTTTCTCGGCGGCGGCCGACGGGCTCACGCAGACGACCTACGATTCGACGACGGCGACGTCGATCAGTCCGCTCACCTTCAACGGCACCGAGAACGTATGGATCTGGCAGCCGCCCGTGTGGTCGGACTCGAGCATCGCAGCCCCCCGCATCGGCCAGATCTACTCCGACTCGGTTGCAGCCACCGTGCCGAATTCCACTGTGACCTACTCGATACTGTCGGGCGGAACGATCCCCGGTCCGGTGAGCGTCAGCCTCACGAGCGGCGCCATCACCTGGGATCTGTCGGGAGTCTCCGCGGGAGATCCGTATAACTTCACGATTCGCGCCACGAGCACCTACGGAAGCGTCGACACCGCACTCTCCGGCACGGTGCGTCCCGCCTTCGCTGCACCCAGCTGGACGGATGACACGCTCGCGGCCCCTCGCGCTGGCGAGCCCTACAACGACGCGCTCGCCGTCGACGACGAGCCGGACAGCGCCTTCTCGGTGTACTCGGGAGCCTTGCCGGCAGGCATCCTCATGACCACGCAGGGTCTCTTCACCGGTAGCGCGACAACGCCCGGCGCGTACAACTTCACGGTTCTCGTCGACAACGGCCAGGGCGTCCTCTCGAAGCAGTTCACGGGCACGGTGCTCCCTGCCTGGCAGAACCCGGTCTTCACCGACGCGACGCTCAGCGACCCGCGCGACGGCGAGCCGTACAGCGACTTCGTGACCGCGACGGGGGACGGCACGATCACCTACGCGGTCGTCGGCACGCTGCCTCCGGGTCTCACGCTCGACACAACGACGGGCGAGATCTCGGGAACCATCACCGCGGCGGGACCGTACCCGAGCTTCACCATCACGGCATCCACCCCCAACCGCTCATCGGTGTCTCCGGCCTTCGCCCTCAACTCGCTCCCGGCCTGGGTGGCGCCCTTCTGGGTCGACAACGCCGTGGGAGTCCCCCAGCAGTCGGTCGCGTACTCCGATGAGGTTCTCGCCGACGGTGATGGCACCATCACCTACTCGACGCTGCTGTCCACACTTCCGGCGGGGCTCACGCTCAACCCCAGCACGGGCGCAATCACGGGCACGCCCACCGCGGCGGGCAACTACGCCTTCACCATTCGCGCCGAGAGCGAGCACGGGCACACTGACGCCACATACGCCTACTTCGTGCTCGCAGCCCCGACCCTGACGGTGACACCCAACTTCGTCATGGGTGACTCCGCGACCGGTGCGACGGTGGATGTTGCGGGCACGGGCCTCGACGGCGGCGAGCCGTGGTCGGCCACCATGTTCTCGACCCCGCTGCCGATGGGCGGCGGCACGACGAGCGGCGGTGGATCATTCGGCTCTACCCTCGCGCTTCCTGCGGGTTGGGCGCCCGGAGCTCACCGCGTGGAGGTCGCGGCACCCGCGACGGACGGCTCCGTGCGCACCGGCACCCTGTGGTTCTCGATCCTGCCGAACGGCACGATCGGCGCGATCTCGACGACCGGTCCCGTGGCTTACACATCGGCGGCGGGCACGACCGGTAGCCTTGCCAGCACGGGTGTCGACGTGTCCGGTCCACTCGGCCTCGCCGCGATGCTCGTGGCCCTCGGCCTCGTGTTCGTCGTGCGACGCAGGACCGCGCACTGATCCCGACGGCCAGCTAGAGCAGACCGAGTTCCATCGCTTTCGTGACCGCGCGTGTGCGGTCGCTCACGCCGAGCTTGTCGAACGCGTGCAGCAGGTGCGTCTTGACGGTCGCTTCGCCCACATAGAGCTTCCCGGCGATCGTGGGATTACTGTCGCCCTGCGCAACCAGTCGCAGGATCTCGGTCTCGCGCGGGGTCAGGGTGACGGCGGGCTTCGCCACGCGGGCGACGAGCATTGCGGCAATCGCGGGCGCGAGAGCCACCTCCCCGCGCGCGACCGATCGGAGCCCTTCGAGAATTTCCTCCTGCGGCGCGGCCTTGAGCAGATATCCGCTCGCGCCCGCCTCGATGGCGGTGAGGATGCTCGCATCCGTTTCGTAGGTCGTCAGGATCACGACCCGGGTGGCGGGTCGCTCGGCAAGGATGAGCGCGGTCGCCGCGTCGCCGTCGAGCCCGGGCATCCGCAGATCCATGAGCACGAGGTCGGGCTCCAGTTCGCGCGCGAGACGTACTGCCTCCTGCCCGTCGTGCGCCTCACCGACCACCTCGATGTCGTCTGCCGCACCCAGCAGAGCCACGATTCCGCCACGCACGATCGGGTGGTCGTCGGCCACGAGCACGCGGATCACCTCGTCACCGCCGGCGGCAGCGTGGCCGTGAGGATGGTGCCGCTCGCGCCACTCTCGATGTCGAGCGCCCCGCCCACGAGGGCGAGCCGCTCGCGCATCCCGTCGAGTCCGAACCCCACGCGCGGTGCGGTGGCGTCGAACCCGCGTCCGTTGTCGCGCACGACCAGGCTCGCCACCTCTGCGTCGACACTCAACTCCACGACCGCGTTCTCGGCGGCAGCGTGCTTGCGTACGTTCGCGAGGCCCTCCTGTGCGATGCGCAGCAGAACAACCTCGGTGTCCCGGGGGAGGGTGGGCACGGCGTCCGCCTCGACGACGACCGTCATGTGGGTCTCGCGGCTGACTCGTTCGGCGAGCCGGTGGAGGGCGTCGAGAAGTCCGCCGCTCTCGATGGCCGCGGGGGTGCGCCCTTCGACGAGCGCGCGGGTCTCGGCGAGCACATCGCGCGCCGACGTCTCGAGCAGGCCGAGGGTCTCGCTGTCCTGCTCGCGTCGCGCTCGCTGGGTGAGCATCACGATTCCGGTGAGCTCTTGCGCGATGGTGTCGTGGATCTCCCGCGCCAGACGCTCCCGCTCGCTCGTGACGCCCGCGGTGCGGTGCGCATCCGCGAGTTCCTCTTGCGCGGCCTGCAGTTCGGCCAACAGGGCGCGGCGCTCTTCGCTCAGGTCGGCGATGCGCGAGATCCACAGGCCGAGCGCCAGGCTGAACCCGAGGGAGAGCGCCGTCGTCGCGACCGTCTGCAGCACGTCGCCGGTGCTGATCATGAAGCCGATGGCGACCGCCGTCGCGAGCCCGAGGTTGGCAAGGATCGCGGCGCGCAATCCGGGCGAGATGACCCACAGCACCGGATAGGCGACGCACTGCAGAATCGCCATGAGCGGGTAGAACGACACCGCAGCACCTGTCGTGACGATCACGATGATGCTGAAGGCGATAGCCGCTGCGGGAACGCGCCACGAGTGTCGCCCCACGAGGAACCACCCGGCGGCGAACACCGCGACCGAGGCGATCGCGCCGAGGCGTCGGATCGCGTTCGCGTCTGCTGAGGTGAGCGCCACTGCCACCACCACGATCGACATGACCGTAATGGCGATGTGCCACCAGCGCGGGTTCTCCACCTAGCTATCCTTGCGGATCCACCGGAAGGTCAGGCGGGCGAGGATGAGCCCCAGCACGAGCCACAGGCCCGTGGCGATGGCGACGCCGCCGAGATTCCAGACCTCGCCGACCTCAAGCGCCTCGAAGTTCTCGGGGAGGAATACGGCACGCATACCCTGCGCCATCCACTTGAGCGGAAAGACGCTCGCGACGTTCTGCAGCCATTCGGGCAGCTGCGAGAAACCGAGGTAGACCCCAGAGATGAACTGCAGCACGAGGGCGATCGGGATGATCACGGCCGTCGCGCTCTTGCCGCTGCGCGGTAGGCCGCTCAGCGCGATGCCGAGGATCGCCGAGGTGGCCACCCCGAGCGTGAATACCCACGCGAAGGTCAGCCATTTCTCGGGGCCGGTCGGCAGCGTCACCTGGAACACGAACCGCGCGACGACGAGCAGCAGCGCCGCCTGCAGTGCACCGGTCACGAACGCTCCGCCGATCTTGCCGATGAAGTAGCTCAGCACCGGCAGCGGAGTACCGCCGAAGCGCTTGAGGGTGCCGTCGCTCTTCTCCGTTGCGATATCGATCGCGAGGTTCTGCAGTCCGCTCAGCAGCAGTCCCGCGGCGAGCATGCCGGGGAGGTAGAAGGATGCCGCACTCACGTCGTTCCCTTCGGCGTCCACGCCGAAGCTCTGCTCGCTGAACGCGACCGAGAAGATCGTGAGCATGACGAGGGGGAAGAGGAACGTGAAGAACACGCTGTCGCCTTGCCGAAAGTAGGAGCGCACCTCGTACCGGATGCGACTGACCCCGAGCCTCATCGTGGTCACTGGGCCACCTCCGCCGTCTCGTAACCCTGCACGAGTTCGAGGTAGATGTCCTCGAGCCCCGGACGCACGACCTGCAGGTCGGGCACTTCGCCGAGCGATGTCACGAGCGCGGCCGGCGTGGCGGTGCGCTGGCGGCGCAGTATCCCGTCTTCGGTCCAGCTCACGACCGGCACGCGCGCTTCGGCGCCGCCGATCTCGTCGATGCGGCCGATGTCGATGAGTCTGCCGCCCGCGATGACGCCTGCGCGGTCGCTCAAATGCGCCGCCTCGTCGAGGTAGTGGGTGGTCAGAAGGATGGTCGTGCCCTCGTTCTTCAGGTCGATGATGAGGTCCCAGAACTGGCGACGCGCCTCCGGGTCGAAGCCGGTGGTGGGTTCGTCGAGGAAGAGCAGCTCGGGGCGTCCGATTATGCCGAGCGCGACATCCACTCGCCGTCGTTGACCTCCGGAGAGCTTGCGGATGAGCGTCTTCTGCTTGTCGACCAAGCCGACCGCGGCGATCACCTCGTCGACGTCGCGGGGATTCGGGTAGAACCCCGCGAAGTGAGTGAGCTGCTCGCGCACCGTCACGGCACCGCTCTCGCCCGTCGACTGCAGCACGATGCCGAGTCGCGCCTTCCACTCGAGGCCACCCTTGCCGGGGTCGACGCCGAGCACGCTCGCCGTGCCGCCGGAGCGGTCGCGGTAGCCCTCGAGAATCTCGATTGTCGTGCTCTTGCCGGCGCCGTTGGGGCCGAGCAGGGCGAAGGTCTCACCCCTCTCGATGTCGAAGCTCACACCGTCGAGGCGTCTGCTGTT
>CAYZHZ010000089.1:0-11938 GCA_964477625.1 uncultured Salinibacterium sp. | reverse complement strand
CGGACGAGCTCGCCAAGGGTGACGTCAAGGGAATCTGGATGGACGCCGGCGACGGCGGAGTTGCCGCCCTCGAAGCGTTCGAGGATGCGGGTGTCGACTACCCGGTCATGACCGGTGAAGACCAGATCGCGTTCCTCAACAAGTGGAAGGACACGGGTATCACCGCGCTCGCGCCGGTGTACTCCAACTTCCAGTGGCGCACCGCGCTGCTCGCCGTGCAGAAGATCTTTGCCGGCGAGGAGGTTCCGAAGGAATGGATCCTCCCGCAGCAGCCGATCACCGCTGAGGAACTCGACGAGGTTCTCGCCGCCAACGAGGGAATGCCCGACGGTCACTACGCGCGCTTCGGCGGCGAAGACCTCCCGGGTTACCCCACGGTCTGGCAGGAGCGCATCGTCCCGTAGTGGGTGATCGCACAGCGGAGTGATGTGATCCGCTGGTGTGCATCCGGGCGGGGAGGGTCTACGGACTCTCCCCGCCTTCCTGCGCCGCCTCGCCCGTTCCCTCCCCGCCCGTCCCTCCCTGCCCTTCGCCCCCCCGTCCCCCCGTTCCCCTCTGCCGAACTGACCCATATCGACCTATGGCCGCGCGGATAAGTCGATTTGCGGCAGTTCGCGGTGATGCAGGGGCGCGGGGTGCCCATCCCGAGCACCTCGCACGACCGATGACCGAGCGCATCGTCCCGTAGGGTGCTGGTAGGCCGCACACGTAAGGAATCACTATGAAGCGCATACTCGGCGTCAACACCTGGGTGTGGGAGTCCCCCCTCACCGATTCGAGTCTCGAAAGGGTTGCGCGCAAGGCCGCCGCGATCGGGTTCGGTGCGATCGAGCTGCCCGTCGAGTCTCCGGGTGACTGGAGTGCCGAACGCGCCGTCGACGTGCTCGCGAAGTACGAACTCGAGCCCTACGTCGTGGGTGCGATGGGCGGCGGACGTGACCTGGTGGATGCCCCACGCGAGCGCATCGCCGCCACACAGGACTACCTGCGGGAGTGCATCCGCGTCGCCAGCGTTCTCGGCGCGAGGGTCGTCGCAGGCCCGTTCTATGCCGAGACGGGGCGCACCTGGCGCATGCTTCCGGATGCCCGCGCCGCGGTGATCCGCGAGCTGCGCGAGTCCCTCGCCCCCGTAGTCGACGCGGCTGGCGAAGCGGGGATCACCCTCGGCGTCGAGCCCCTCAACCGCTACGAAACCTCGATCATCAACACCGTCGAGCAGGGACTCGACGTGCTTGAGCCGTTGCTCGGCCCGGCGCTCGGTCTCGCCCTCGACAGCTACCACCTCAACATCGAGGAGAAGCGACCCTACGAGGCGCTGCGGGTGGCCGGCCGACACCTCGCCCACGTGCAGGTGTGCGGTAACGATCGCGGTGCGGTCGGCGATGACCACATCGACTGGAACGCGTTCCTCGACGCCCTCGACGACGTCGGCTACTCGGGCGCACTCAATCTCGAGAGCTTCACGGGCGAGAACGACACGATCGCGACGGCGGCGTCCATCTGGCGCCCGCTCGCCCCGAGCCAGGATGCCCTTGCCGAGCGCAGCTTCGATTACCTCACCGCACTGCAGGCAGCCCGTTCCGGTGATTGAGTAGCGCTAAGCGCGTATCGAAATCTACGCTCGAGGTCATGACCCTCGACGACGTCATGAACGCGTGCGCCGCGTTTCCCGCGGTCGAGCTCACCTACCCGTTCGGGCCGGAGACGCCAGTCTTCAAGGTGGTGGGCAAGATGTTCGCGGCCCTGTCCGCGGGGGAGCGCACCTTTGTCACGCTCAAGAGCGACCCCGAGGATTCCCGTGCGCTCGTCGACGAGTTCGACGCCGTGACCCCGGGCTACCACATGAACAAGAAGCACTGGATCTCGGTCGACTTCACCGACGAGCGCGCGCCGACCGCCGAACTCATCGCGGCGAGCTACGACCTCGTGGTCGCGGGCCTGCCGAAGTCCCAGCGCCCCGCCGGCGGTTGAGTAGCGCGAAGCGCGTATGAAACCCGAGGTCTAGAAGAAGTCCGGCGACGGCGTCGACGCCTGCCGGATCGACACGTCCGCGTGACGGTCGAACCGGTACCCGACGCCACGAACCGTGCGCACGATGTCTTCGAAGTCGCCCAGTTTGGCGCGCAGGCGGCGCACGTGCACGTCGATGGTGCGCTCGTTGGGAATCTCGTCCTCACCCGCCGACCAGAGCGCCGAGATGATCTCGGAACGGTCGATCGTGCGTCCCTCGCGCAGCACGAGGTACTGAAGCAGCTCGAACTCCTTGTAGGTCAGTGGCGCGATCTCACCGTCGAGCAGGACGCGCTTGCGCGAAATGTCGACGACGACCCCGCCGCGGGGCTTGGGGCTCGGGTCTTCCACCTGGCGGTGGCGAGCCAGGGCGGCCGGATCCTGCAACGCGAGCCGCACGACGTCGACGTCACGCCCGCCGGCGCCGACCGGTGCGAGCGCGACGGCCGCGTAGGTTTCGGTTCCGGGCACGAGCTCTGCCAGCAGCTTCTTGAGCTGGTCGACCACGGTGCTCAGGTCGGTACCCGCCTCGATGGCGGCGAATTCGTCGAGGCCGACGTAGAGGGCGAAGCCACGCGCCTCGGTGCCGGTGGGCACGGGACGCAGTCGAGGTTTGGGGGCCGATTCGATGTCAGCGGGCGCTGGGGCGGAAACGCCGGTCAGGGGGGCACGATCGATGGTGGCAAGTGACATGGGAGTCGAATCCTTGAGTGGGGGTGAAGGGCCTCTGATGATGAGGGTGTGATCCTTCTGGGTAACGCTGGTACTGCTACGGAGTCAGGCCGTTATGAGGGCGTTGCTCCGGGAGTTCGAATCGTTGCGATTGCGGACTCGGCGATGGGAAAGCCGATTAGGCACACATTCGACAACACATGACAGCACGGTTACCGCTCACCTCAAGGGTGGTCAGGGCATACGCGCGAACAGTCATGTCGTGAATAATGCCACACGATGCCGGTCTCGACAAGCTCGACCATCGGCCGTCGGTGATCGAGCGAAGTCGAGATCAGACCGTTCCGTACAACCGATCCCCGGCGTCGCCGAGGCCCGGCACGATGTATCCGACCTCGTTGAGCTTCTCGTCGAGCGCTCCCAGCACGACCGTGACCTCGCGACCTTCCGTGGCTTTTTCGACGGCGGCGAGGCCTTCGGGCGATCCGATGAGGCACACCGCCGTCACATCCACCGCCCCGCGGTCGAACAGGTACTCGATCGCGGCGATGAGCGAACCGCCCGTCGCGAGCATGGGGTCGAGCACGAAGCACTGCCGATTCGAGAGGTCGTCGGGTAGGCGCTCGGCATAGATGTCGGGCTGCAGGGTCTCTTCGTTGCGCACCATCCCGAGAAAGCCGACCTCGGCGGTGGGGACGAGCTTGACCATGCCTTCGAGCATTCCGAGGCCTGCGCGCAGGATGGGTACGACGAGCGGACGCGGTGACGAGATCGCGAGCCCGGTCGTCGGACCCACGGGTGTCTGGATATCGAGCGGTTCGGTGCGCACGTTGCGGGTGGCCTCGTAGGCGAGCAGTGTCACGAGTTCCTCGGTGAGGGCGCGGAATGTCGGCGACGGCGTGTTCTTGTCGCGAAGCACCGTGAGCTTGTGGGTGATGAGCGGGTGGTCGGCAACGTGTACTCGCATAGGCTCAATCTACTGTGACGAGCTCCCCGGCGAACCCCGCGTCGACCTTCGACGAGTGGATGATGCACGCCCTCGCCTCCGCGCGCGAGGCCGTCGCCACCGGCGACGTTCCTGTCGCCGCGCTCGTGTTCGCGGCAGACGGCTCCCTGCTCGGGTCGGGACGCAACGAGCGAGAACTCCATGCCGACCCGACGGCTCACGCCGAGATCGTTGCGATCCGCGCTGCTGCCGCCGCGCGGGGCACGTGGCGCCTGGATGACACGACTCTCGTCGTCACGCTCGAGCCGTGCACGATGTGCGCGGGGGCCATTCTGCAGGCCCGCATCCCCCGCGTTGTCTTCGGCGCGTGGGACGAGAAGGCCGGAGCCGCCGGAAGCGTGCACGACGTCTTACGCGACCGCCGCCTTCCGCACCGCGTCGAGGTGATCGGCGGGGTGCGCGAGGCCGATGCCGCAGCGCTCCTCACGGACTTCTTCGCCGACCGTCGCTGACGTGACTGCAGAGCGCCGCTCGAACGACTAGTCGGTTCCCTTGATCACGATCGCGTCGGTCGACGGGTTCTTGGCATTCGGTGGTTGGTACACGTCGGGTTCGATGTAGATGACCCGGGCCACGGGAACGGCCTCCCGAATGGCGGCTTCGACGGCGTTGATCGACTTCGCGATGTCGGTCAGCTTCGACTTCGACGAGAACGCGACTTTGGCGGCCACGAGCAACTCGTCGGGGCCGAGGTAGAGGGTCTTCATGTGGATGAGCGCCTCGACCTCGGGGTGCGCGTTGATCGCGTCCCGGATCGCGACGGCGTCATCGGCGGTGGCCCCTTCGCCGACGAGCAGGCTCTTCGTCTCGATGCCGAGCACGATCGCGACGAGGATGAGCAGCACACCGATCGCGAGGGTGCCGATCGCGTCGAAGGTCGAGTTGCCGGTGAGGATCGTGAGTCCCACACCGGAGAGGGCGAAGACGAGGCCGAGCAGGGCCGCGCAGTCCTCGAGTAGCACGACGGGCAACTCGGGAGCCTTCGAGTGGCGGATGAAGGCGACCCATCCCTGGGTGCCGCGCACGTGGTTCGACTCCTTCACTGCGGTACGCAGCGAGAACGACTCGAGCACGATGGCGACGAGCAGGATGATCACGGGCACCCACGGCATGGTCAGCTCGTGCGGGTGCTGCAACTTGTCGAGGCCCTCATAGATCGAGAAGACGCCACCGACACTGAAGAGGATGATGCTCACAACGAAGGCGTACACATACCGCTCACGCCCGTAGCCGAACGGGTGGGAGGGATCCGCCTTGCGACGCGCCTTGCGCCCCCCGAGCAGCAGCAGTAGCTGGTTGCCCGAGTCGGCGACCGAGTGCACGCTCTCGGCGAGCATGGAGCTCGAGTTGGACACGAGAAAGCCGATGAACTTGGCGACGGCGATGCCCATGTTGGCGAGGAATGCCGCGATGATTGCCTTGCTGCCACCCGATGCGCTCATGCGCTCAATCCTAGGATGATCGCGTGAACACAACTCTTCCGAGCATCGCCATCGTCGGGGCCGGCGCCATGGGCGGCGCGATTCTGGGCGGACTCGTCGCGCCCGGCGTGACCGTCGAGGGCGGCATCCGCGTCACCAACCGCACCGAGGCCAAGGCGGCCCTCGTGCGCGGCGACGGAGTCGAGTCGTTCGCACTCGAGACCACGCCCGACGGCAACGAGCGCGCGGTGACCGGGGCGAAGATCGTCATGCTCGGGGTGAAGCCGGCGATGATCCCGGATGCCCTCGCCGCACTGGCCCCGCGGCTCGAGCCCGACGCGCTCATCGTGAGCGTCGCGGCGGGGGTGACGACGGCGACAATGGAGTCCATCGTCGCGAACCCCGTGCTGCGCGCCATGCCGAACACTCCGGCCCTCGTGGGGCGGGCGGTGACGGGGATTGCGGCGGGATCGCGCGCCTCGGCATCCGACATCGCTCTCGGTCGCGCCCTCTTCGAGACCGTCGGTTCGGTGATCGAGGTGCCGGAGTCGCAGATCGACGCCCTCAGCACGATCTCGGGCTCGGGCCCCGCCTACGTGTTCTACCTCATCGAGGAGCTCACCCGCACGGCGGTCGGTCTGGGTTTCACGCCACAGCAGGCCGAGCTCATGGTGCAGGGCACGTTCCTCGGTGCGTCCGAACTGCTCACGGCGTCGGGCAAGTCGCCCGAGGAGCTGCGCCGTCAGGTCACGAGCCCCAACGGCACGACCATGCGCGCGGTCGCCGAGCTGGAGGCGGCCGACCTCAAGAGCACATTCGATCGCGCGACCGCTGCCGCCCTCGCCCGTGCGCGGGAGATGGCCGAAGGCAAGTAGCTAGGCGGTCAGGCTCGCGAACCGCTCGATGTCGGCGGAGTTGCCGCTGACGATGACGAGGTCGTGATTGGAGATGACCGTTTCCGGAGTCGCGTAGGTGAAGTCTTTGCCCGGGCTCTTGACCCCCACGACGGTGATGCCGTACTTGGCGCGAACCTTCGACTCGGTGAGAGAGACGCCGCGGATGGGCTTCGGCGGGTACATCTTGACGATGGCGAAGTCATCATCGAACTCGATGAAGTCGAGCATGCGTCCCGACACGAGGTGGGCGACGCGCTCGCCCGCCTCGGCCTCCGGATAGATCACGTGGTTCGCGCCGATGCGCGCGAGGATCTTGCCGTGCGACTGACTGATCGCCTTGGCCCAGATCTGCGGAATCTTCAGGTCGACGAGGTTCGCGGTGATGAGCACCGAGGATTCGATCGATGAACCGACCGCGACCACGGCGATCGCGAAGTCCTGCGCGCCGATCTGCCGCAGGGCATCGATCGACCGCGCGTCGGCCTGCACAGCGTGGGTGACGCGCTCCGACCATTTCTGCACGAGGCCCGCGTCTTCGTCTATCGCGAGCACCTCACGGTCGAGTCGCTGCAGCTGGCCAGCGGTTGCGGCACCGAAGCGCCCCAGACCGATGACGAGCACCGGGGCGTCATGGGGGATCTTGTCGACCATTAGCAGGCCTTCCTCTTAGCCAACGATGGGCCTCTCTTCTGATCTCTTGTACAGCTTGGGGTGCTGGCTCGCAGCGAGGGCAGCCGCGAGGGTCACGGTTCCGATGCGCCCGAAGAACATCGTCGCCGCGAGCACGTACTGGGCGGTATCCCCGGAACTTGCGGTGAACCCCGTCGTGAGTCCACACGTCGCGAAGGCGCTGATGACATCGAACAGCACGTAGTCGAGGGGGGCATCGGTGATGAGCAACAGAATGATGGATGCTGCGGCCACCGTCGTCGCACCCCACAGCACCACGCTCACCCCGAGGCGCAGCACGTCTTGCGGGATTCGCCGCTCGTACGCCTCCATGTCGTCGTGACCCCGCGCCTCGGCGAACGCCGCGAGGAACAGGATCGCGAGCGTCGTCACCTTGACACCGCCCGCGGTCGATGCCGAACCGCCCCCGATGAACATGAGCATGTCGGTGACGAGCAGACTCGACCCGTCGAGCTGGGAGATGTCGATCGTCGAGAACCCGCCCGAACGCGCCATGGAGGAGAGGAAGAAGCTCTGCAGCACGCGTTGCCCCGGATCCATCATCCCGAAGGTCGCCGCGTTGTCGAACTCGAGCACGAAGTACGCGAGGGCGCCGAGCAGCAGGAGCGCGGTGAAGGTGAAGAGCGTGAGCTTGACGTGCAGCGACCAGCGCTTGGGCTTGCGCAGGTTCTTGGAGAGAACGTAGATCACCGGAAAGCCGATGGCGCCAGCGGTAACGCCCAGCATGACGACCGAGAGAAACCACACGTCGTTGGCGTAGGGCGCGAGCCCCTCCGAGGTGGGCAGGAATCCGGTGTTGGTGAACGCCATCGCCGAGATGTAGACCGACTCCCAGGCGGCATCCAGAACCGGCACGCCCTCGATGAGCATGCGGGGGAAGAGCAGTACAGCAACGACTGCCTGGATGCTCAACGCCGTGATCGCGACCGTGACGAGCAGCCCGCCCGTCTCACCGAGCCGCACGGCCTGGCCTTCCGAGACCGGACCCTTGCGAATGCGCAGTGGGTTGGCGTCACCCGCGGCGAGCAGCTTCTGACGCAGTCCGAGTCGACGGCTGATGACGAGACCGAGGATGCTCGCGAGCGTGAGCACCCCGACACCGCCGATCTCGACGCCGAGAAAGATGAGCCCGTGCCCGAACGGCGACCAGTACGTCGCCATGTCGACGGTCGAGAGACCGGTGACGCAAATCACCGAGACTGCGGTGAACAGCGCGTCGACGAGCGGGGCCTGCGTGCCCGACGAAGTCGAGATCGGAAGTGAGAACAGGGCCGTGAAGACCAGAATGAGCCCGAGAAAGATGACGATCGCGAACCGGGCGGGTGTCGCGGCGACAAAGGCGTCGACGCCATCCCGGATGCGGGCGAACGGCGTATCGCGCGAGACGGGTTTGCCGCGCATCCCCACCCTTCCGTTGGTCCAGCGGACAGGTGGCAATCGTACTCCCCGGGGATACCCTTGGGTCATGCCAGACATCTTCGACGTGATCTCCGACGGCACCAGGCGCGAGCTCATGCACGCGCTGCTCGAGCGTTACGTCTCGCCGGGTGTGCACGGGGGAGAGATCAGCGTCGGCGATCTCGTCGAGCGCCTCGGCCTCAGCCAGCCGACGGTTTCGAAACACCTCAAGGTGTTGCGCGACCACGAGCTCGTCTCGGTGCGTGAAGACGGCCAGCATCGCTACTACAAGCTCGAAACCGGCCCGCTCGAAGAGGTCGAGGACTGGCTCATCCCGTTTCTGAGCGCCGACTTCGACGATGATCTCGTCGTGGATGACGGTGGATCGGCTGTCTTCGCGGCGTGGTCCGGTGCCGACGTCGGTGAGACGATCGGGCGACGAGTGGCCGAGGGAACGTATCAGGCGCGCAGCGTGCTGCAGGAGGCCACAGAGAAGGTCGCCGGACGACTGCCGAAGGTGCTTAAGAGACGCCCATTCCGGCGCTGAATCGTGCGACGGAGGGCTGGACACCGAGTCCCACCAGCCCCTAGTGTTACCGATTAGCACTCCAGTCACAGCACTGTGGCCTGTGCACTGATCAAGGGGCCAATCCGACCATGTCACTCAACGAAGTGCGTTTCCTCACCGTCGCCGAGGTGGCGGAGATGATGCGCGTCTCGAACATGACGGTCTACCGCCTCGTGCACTCCGGCGACCTGCCCGCGGTGCGTTTCGGCCGCTCCTTCCGCATCCCGGAGTCGGCGGTCGTCGCCGCGATCCAGACCCCGATCTCCGACGTCGGCTAGTTGGGGTAAACTCCCGTAGTTAGCTTTCCGCGGTTCTGTTGTGGACCGGTCGGTCGGTCCATCTCAGACACCAGTGAGGTTCCCATGGGTTCAGTCATCAAGAAGCGCCGCAAGCGTATGGCCAAGAAGAAGCACCGCAAGCTGCTGCGCAAGACGCGTCACCAGCGTCGTAACAAGAAGTAGTCGCTTCTCGCCCTGCGCTTGTCGCACTGGGCTTCTAGCCTTGAGCGCGTCGCGCCTCGCGTGCGACGCGCTTTTGCGCGTCCCGAATCGCGGAAGGCTTCAGTGGAAGCACCGGCCACTCGTTCTTGAGTGCATGCGCGAGCAGCTTGGCGTCCGGGTTGATGACGACACGGTTTCCGACGAGCGAGAGCAGGGGGATGTCGTTGCTCGAGTCCGAGTAGGCCCAGCACAGCGACAGGTTGGCGCCGCGCTCCTCTGAGAACGTGCGCGCCACGGCCGCCTTCTCGTCGCCATGCAGCACATGACCGTCGAGCGCCCCGGTGAATACCCCGTCGAGGGCCTCGACCTGGGTGCCGAGCGCGCCCGTGAGACCCAGCCGGTCGGCGATGACCTGCGCGACGATCTGCGGGGTCGCCGTGATGAGCCACACCTCGTGACCCTTATCGAGGTGCTCTCGAGTGAGTGCGACGGTCTCGGGCCAGAGGTTCGGCTCGATGTCTTTCTCGTAGATGTCCTCTGCGAGTGCGGTGAGCGCGGCCTCGGTGTGCCCGCTCGCGAGCCCGAGCGCGCGCTCCTTAGCCGTGGCGAGGTGGCTGCGATTCTCGCCGACCGCGAGAAAGCGAAACTGGTGCCACGCGAAGACAGCAATGTCGCGCCACGAGATGAGTCCGCGTTTCCAGGCTGCGCGCCCCACGTAGTACACGCTCGCGCCCTTCATGAGCGTGTTGTCGACGTCGAAGAAGGCCACGATCGGGCGATCGCTGGGTGGGTTGGGCGCATCCTCGGGCATCCTCACTAGTCTAATTGGCGTGTCATCCGCCGCTCCGAACTCCGCCGCTCCGACGTCGGTCGCGCTGACCCTGCTCTCGAAGCCCGGATGCCACCTGTGCGACGAGGCTCGCGCCGTGGTCACGTCGGTCATCGAGGGGCTCGAGGGCACAGCATCCATCACGCTCGACGAGAAGTCGATCCTGGATGACCCGGCTCTCAACGAGCGCTACTGGGACGAGATCCCCGTACTGCTCATCGGCGACCGTGTGCACACGATCTGGCGCGTCGACCCCGAGAGACTGCGCATCGCGATACAGGAGGCAGCCGCATGATCCGTCACATCGTCGTCTGGAAGCTCAACGCCGAGGATGATGCGGGCAAGGCCGCGGCTGTCGCCGCCATCGCGGACGCCCTCGAGCCCCTCGCGAACATCATCGACGGAACCCGCTCGTTGCGCGTGAGCGCCAACTCGGCGTACTTCGACGCGAACTGGGATGTCGTGCTCGAGGCGGAGTACGACTCACTCGAGGCACTGGATGCCTACCAGGTGCATCCCGAGCATCAGGCTGCCGCGGCGATCGTTCGCAGCCACGTCAGTCAACGCGCGAGCGTCGACTTCGCGGTGGTTGAGTAGCGCGAAGCGCTAGCTCGCGTCTTTCGAGAGCTCGCTCACGTCGATCGGCCCGGTGAGGTTCTTCTTGATGTTGTCGCGCTCCGCGGCGAGGGAGGAGAGCGTGGATGACTCCAGCCCGGGCTGCACGATGTCATCGAAGGGGCTCGACATTCCGCTCTTCGCATTGACGACGGCGGCGTAGGCGGCAGCTGCGGCAGCGACCTTCGCGCTCGCGCGCTGGGCCTTCTTCAGTGAGACGGCGGGACCGCCGACGGCCTCCGCGTGCTTGTTGAGAGCCTTTTTGAGGTCCTTCAGTGCGGCGTCAATCTTCTTGGACATGGGGGTATCTTGCCCCATGAAGGTTAACGCCGCACTGCGAGGGTTTAGGACTCGTCGACGACGGTCGCGTCGGCAGCGTTCTTGCGCACCGACTCGATGCCGTTGAGGGCGCTAGCCTTGGCCGCGTACCCTTCCGACATGGCGATGATCTCGCCGTTTCCTGCCTTGAGGACGAAGCGGAACTCGCCCTTCTTGTCCTTCGTGATGACGAACTTTCCGGCCATGGTGAATCCCCATTCTGCTCGCGTTGCGGTGCGAGTGCGCCCCATCCTATTCGGGCAGTGCAACCCCGAGTAGGACCGCGTGCGTCTAGGGAGTGAGACGGGTGGGGCCGCGGAACAGGTAGGTGGCCTCGCGCAGGTTCGGCAGGTGCAGCATGAGCATGAGCACGCGGCTCAGTCCCATGCCGAATCCGCCGTGCGGCGGTACGCCGTAACGGAAGAAGTCGAGATAGAAGTCGAGCTCCTCCGGGTCGAGACCCTTGCCCTTGGCCTGCTCGATGAGCACTTCGACGCGGTGCTCGCGCTGAGCCCCCGTCGAGATCTCCACGCCGTTGAAAATGAGGTCGTAGCTGTTGGTGAGCGAGTCATCGTCGGCGTGACGCATGTGATAGAACGGCCGGATGCTCGACGCATAGTCGGTCAGGAACACGAACTCGTGGTCGAATGTCTCCTTCACATAGGCCGCGATTTGTCGCTCACCCTCGGGATCCATGTCGTCGTCCTGGCGGGGCACCTCGTAGCCGCGCTCGGCGACGATTCGCTTCGCCTCGGCGAGCGGGATGCGCGGGAACGGCGTCGCCGGCACGACGATGTCGACGTCGAAGAGCGCCGTGATCTCGTCGCCGTGCTTGTCCTTGACCGCCTGGAAGCCCGCCACCAGCAGGTTCTCGTGCAGTTGCATGACGTCTTCGTGGGAGTCGATCCAGCTGATCTCTGAGTCGACGCTCGTGAACTCGGTGGCGTGACGGCTCGTGAACGACGGGTCGGCGCGGAAGGCCGGCCCCACCTCGAAGATCTTGCCGAAACCGGCGGGCTGCGCCATCTGCTTGAAGAACTGCGGGCTCTGCGCGAGGTAGGCCTTGCCCTCGAAG
>CAYZHZ010000088.1:0-12101 GCA_964477625.1 uncultured Salinibacterium sp. | reverse complement strand
CGTTCAACGGTGAGGGACACACCGCATACGGTCAGGGAAATGCGTGCATCGTGTCGACGGTCGACGACTACCTTCTCAAGGGAACGGTGCCCAGCTCCGACCCGAACTGCTGATGGCGACCTCGGGCGAGCTCGGCCTGCGTGAGCGCAAGCGTCTCGCCACTCGGCGTGCCATCCAGATGGCCGTTCTCGAGCTCGTCGCCGAGCGCGGTCTCGACGGTGTGACGGTCGATGAGATCAGTCGGGTGGCCGACGTGTCCCCGCGCACGTTCTTCAACTATTTCGGTTCGAAAGAAGAGGCGTTGCTGGGCGACCCCCCGCAATTGAAGGATGCCGCGGCGCTCGAGCGATTCGTCACCGGTACCGGTCCGCTACTCGACGACCTCACCGACCTGCTCATCGACGCGGGGGTCGGCATCATGGGGGATGCCGAGATGCTGCGGATGCGCCAGACGCTGCTGAAGCAACATCCGCAGCTCTTCGCGATGCGCATGGCGACCATGCGCAACTTCGAGGAGGAGGTCGGCACCGTCATCGTCACGCGGTACGAGTACGCCGCGTCCACCGCAACCAATCCGGAAGAACTCGCGAGCCGCGCCCAACTCGTGACTCTCGTCGCCTTCGCGGCAATGCGTCACGCGTGGACCCACTGGGCGCGCGGCGAGCCCGTGGATGCCCTGGCCGAGCACCTCAAGGACTCGTTTCGTGAGTTGAGGGCGCTGCTCGCGGATCAGTAGCGCGCGCATCATCCGTGTCAGCTCGGTGCCCGCGAATCGGCTAAGCTTGTCAGCTGTGCCGCGGGGCTGAATCGTCAGAACCGTAGCCGGGCCGCCTTAGCTCAGTCGGTAGAGCATTTCACTCGTAATGAAAAGGTCAAGAGTTCGATTCTCTTAGGCGGCTCGCAGTAACATTTCTCGCCCTCCGGGCGACGCCAGGTGATCTCTCCAGGCCGGGCCATCTCGAGTGCCGGGTATCATGCTTTAGTGACGGATTCGCCAGACGATCAGCCGACCGAGGCGCTCACCCGACGTTCCCTGCGGGAAGCGAGCGGTTCTTCGCGCCGCTCTGCGAACCCGAAATCGGCGTCGGCCCCGAAGCAGCCGGTCATCGATCCGGAGACCGGCGAACCGATCGTGAAGACGGGTGTCATGGCGAGCATTTCTGCCATGGTCGCCAAGCACCCCCGCATCTACCTCGCCTCCGCGCTCGGGGTGGCATTCCTGCTGCTCGGTACCGCCGCCGTGTTCGCGGGTGTCGCCGCGGGTTCCAACTCGAGCGCGGCGGCCCCCGTGCCGACGGCGAGCGAGGCCCCGCCTCGCCCCCAGCCCTCGGCGTTCCCGAGTGCGAGTCGGCTGCGCACCTGCTCCGTCAACCTCTACGCGACGGATGCTCGACTCACGACCTTCTCGGGATACGTGGTCAACGCCGCTACGGGGGAGACCCTGTTCGACCGCAACGGCACCGTGCCGCAACGCACGGGAAGCGTGCTCAAGGTCATCACCGCTGCTGCCGCGCTCAACGTGCTCGGCCCGAGCGCCACCCTCACGACCCAGGTGATCGACGGCACGACGCCCGGCACGATCGTGCTCAAGGGCGGCGGCGACCCCACCCTCGCGACCGGCGGCTCGGTCTACGGTGGTGCGCCTCAGATGTCCGCCCTCGCGAGCGCGGCGATGGCGCAGTACGAGACGTTGCACCCGAACGAACCGGTCACGACGATCGTGCTCGACTCCACCATGTGGGATCCGGCGGACGACTGGGATTCGACGTGGAACCGCCGAGAGCAGAGCGACGGGTACCAGGCGCAGGTGACCGCGCTCATGATCAACGGTGGTCGCAACGACCCGACGAGCGTGGTGAGTTCGCGCACGACGGATCCGATCGGCGATGCTGGCCGCGCCTTTGCCAACGAAGCTGGCCTCGATCTCGACGAGATCACCTTCTCGCGCGGCTCGGCCGCGAGCAGTACCGTGCTCGCCTCCGTGCAGTCGCAGCCGGTGAGTACCCTCATCGGCCAGATGCTCATGTCGAGTGACAATGTTCTCGCCGAGAACCTCGCGCGGGTGGTCTCGAAGACCATGGGATTCAACGGCTCGTCGTCATCGCTCGCTCAGGCGATCCCCGGTGCGCTCGTGGAATACGGGCTTGCCACGCAGACACTCACGATCCGTGATGGCTCCGGACTCAGCGACGCGAATGCCGTCTCACCGCAGTTCATGACGTCACTCTTCAACAAGATTCGCGCCAACGAGAAGAATCTCGGCATCATCTACACGAGCCTTCCGGTCTCGGGTCAGTCGGGAACTCTCGCCAGCCGATTCACTGGCGACAACGCCGTCGCGCGTGGCGCGGTCGTTGCCAAGACGGGGTGGCTCGACAGCGAGTACTCGCTCTCTGGCATCGTCAACGCTTCTGACGGCACGCCCCTGTCGTTCGCGTTCTACTCGATCGCCGACGGCATCAGCGCCTCTGCAAAGGATGCGCAAGACACGCTCGCCACAGCGCTCTTCAACTGCGGCGACAACCTATCGAACAACTAGACAATCGTTCGAACACGAGACAGTTTCGAACACGAGACAGTGGGGTGAGGTCATGACTTCGGCGCTCTTCATCATCGACGTGCAGAACGACTTCACCGAGGGCGGTGCGCTCGGTGTGGAGGGCGGCGCCGCGGTCGCGGCGGGGATCACGAGGCTGCTGTCCGAGCATCCGGACCGCTACGACGTGGTGTTCGCCTCACGCGACTGGCACGACGACGACAACGACAACGGCGGCCACTTTCACGAGAGTCCCGACTTCGTCGACACCTGGCCCGAGCACTGCGTCGCGGGTACGCCGGGCGCCGACTACCACCCGGATTTCGATGTGCGCGAGGTCGACGTTCATGTGCGCAAGGGCATGGGCGAGCCGGCGTACTCGATCTTTCAGGGAACGACGGATGATGGCGAAACCGTTCGCGAGGCGCTCGACCGTCTCGGGGTGACGCGTATCGACGTGGCCGGCATTGCGACGGACTACTGCGTTCTCGCATCCGCACTCGACGCCATCGCGGCGGGACGTGAGGTGCGCGTGCTCACCGACCTCGTCGCGGGTGTCGCGCCAGTCTCGAGTGAGAAGGCCCTGCGCACCCTCGAGGAGGCGGGCGCTCAGCTCGTGGGCCCTCGATGAGCGATATCGACGATCTTCCTGCCGCGCAGGAGGTGGGGGCGCCACCGGAGCAACGCAGCCAAGGGTTGCGGCTGCTCGCCGTGCTCGTGGGTGCGGGCATCCTGATCGGGGCGATCGTCGCCGGCTTCACCGGGCTCGCGACGTCGTTCGTGCAGACCGAGGCTGGCCTGTGCCGGGTGCTCCCCCCGCCCTGCACGAGCCTGCCGCTCACGAGCGTCGAGCACTTCGCGGGGGTCGATCTCCCCGACGGCACGACGGTGGTCAGCGCCTACTCGCAGGAGGGCATCGGGACGCTCGAGTTCCGTGCCGAGGTCATTCTGCCCTCGGGGTCGTCACCGACGCCGCTGCGTCCGACCTACTCCGAGCTCGAGGGCGACTGGGCCCAGAGTGTTCCGGCCGTGCGTGACGCGGGGCTCGAGAACGTCACGTACTGGTATCGCGAGATCGAGCTGGGTAACTCCGTCGCGGCTCAGGGCGTGGACGCGAGCGGACGCACGGTCATCCTCTTCGACACCCGGCGCTGAGCGTGCCGCGTATCGACATCGACGACCTGAGCGACCCCCGACTCGTCGACTACTCGCACCTCACCGACGTTGCCCTCAAGAAGGCGCAGGGAACAGAGCACGGGCTGTACCTCGCCGAGTCGGCACTCGTGCTCGAGCGAGCCTTGCGCGCCGGGCACGTGCCGCGCTCGGTGCTCGCACTCGGCGGCTCGGTCGCCGAAGCCGAACGACTGGTCGGCCCCGACGTGCCCATCTTTGCGGGACCGCCGCACCTGCTCGAGCAGCTCACCGGCTACCTGCTGCACCGGGGCCTCATTGCCTCGATGCACCGGCCTGCTCTCGTGACACCCGAGATACTCATTGCGGATGCCCGACGTATCGTGATCCTCGAGAACGTGGCCGACCCCACCAATGTCGGCGCGATCTTCCGGTCAGTGGCGGGCATCGGTGCGGATGCCGTACTCGTGACGCCGCGCTGCTCCGACCCGTTCTACCGCCGCGCGATCCGCGTGAGCATGGGCACGGTGCTGCAGGTGCCGTGGACTCGCGTGGGGGAGTGGGACTCGACGGGGGCGATGCTGCGGGCATCCGGATTCCACATCGCCGCACTTGCGCTCGAACCGGGTGCCGTTTCGCTGCGGTCGTTCGCGGCGGTGGCGCCCGAGAGGGTGGCGCTCGTGCTCGGGGCCGAGGGTGAGGGGCTCACGCGCGAGGCGATCGAGGCGGCGGACACCGTCGTGCAGATCCCGATGGCGCACGGCATCGACTCGCTCAACGTGGCCGCGACCGCCGCCGTGGCGATGTACGCTCTCGCGGGAGATCCGGTGGCCGAGTAGCGCGCAGCGCGTATCCCGGTGGTCGAGTAGCGCGCAGCGCGTATCGAGACCCACGCCCGCGTGGGACCCCGAGCCCAGTCGAGATCAGACGAGCAGTTGGTGCTTCGCGAGGTCCTTGTAGAGCGGGGTGCTCTTCACGAGCTCGGAGTGGGTTCCCGTGCCGACGACGCGACCGTGGTCGAGCACGATGATCTGATCCGAGTCGACGACGGTGGAGAGACGGTGAGCGATGACGATGAGCGTGCGGTTCTCGGCAACCGCGTCGATCGCCTCGCGCAACATCTGCTCGTTGAGGCCGTCGAGCGACGAGGTCGACTCGTCGAGCAGCAGGATCGGGGGAGCGGCGAGCAGCGTTCGTGCGATCGCGAGACGCTGGCGCTCCCCACCCGAGAGCATGACCCCGTCTTCGCCGACGGCGGCGTCGAGGCCCGCGGGGTTGCGCTCCAGCACCTCGGTGAGGTTCACGGAGCGCAGCACCTCGACGCACTCGGCGTCGGTCGCGTCGGGGGATCCCAGGAGCAGGTTCTCGCGGATGGTGCCCGCGAGCACCGGGGCATCCTGCTCGACGTAGCCGATCTGCGAGCGCAGGGCGACGCGGTCGAGGCCGCGGATGTCGACACCGCCGAGTCGCACGACGCCGGCGGTGGGGTCGTAGAAGCGCTCGATGAGGGCGAGGATGGTGCTCTTGCCTGCTCCCGACGGCCCTACGAGAGCGGTGCGCTTGCCGCGTTCGGCGGCGAACGAGACCCCGCGCAGGACGGTGCGATCCTTCGGTGGTTGTTTGCCCTTGAGCCCCTCGAGCTCAGCCTCCACCTCGACCACGACCGCCCCCTCGGGGTACGAGAACTCGACGTTCTCGAAGCTCACCGCGGCCTCCGACTCGATCGCCGCGACCGGCACGATGTTCTTGTCGTTTTCGGTCTCACTGGGCAGGGCGATGATCTCCTGGATGCGTCCGAGCGCACCGAGGGCCTGATTGACCGAGTTGATTGCACCGAACGCGGTGCCGAGCGGCCCGATCATCATGAACAGGAACAGCACGAACGAGATGAGGCTCGCGATCGTGATCGCCCCCGACGCCACCCGGAATCCGCCGACGCCGAGCACGACGAGCAGCGACACCTGCAGCGCGATCGAGGCGACCGGCACCACGAGCGCCGAAATCTTGGCGACCTGGATGCCCATGCGCCACGCACCCTCCGCATCTTTCTCCACGGTCGCGATCTCCCGCTCGGTGGCGTTGGATGCCCGCACGGTGCGCACCGCGCTGAGGGAGCGTTCGACGGCTGCCGCGAGGTCGCCCACCTTCTCCTGCTGCTTGCGGCTGGCCACCCGCACGCGGCCGGACAACCCCACCACCGTAAACACCGCGACCGCGACGACGAGCAGAGTGAGCCCGAGCAGGATGGGGTCGATGACCGCCATCGCGATGAGGGATCCGATCAGGATGAGCGATCCTCCGATCGCGTCCACGAGCCCCTGAGTGATGACGGCGTACAGCAGTGTGGTGTCGGAGCCGACGCGGGAGACGAGATCTCCGGTGCGGCGTACGTCGAACTCCGAGATCGGCAGGCGCAGCATCCGCCTCACCAACTGACGTCGAGCCGACAGCACGACCGAGGTGCCGGTGCGCTGCAAGAGGTAGTGCTGAAAGCCGGAGAGCAGACCCGAGACGATGACGAGCCCGACGAGCGCCCCGACGAGCCAGCCCAGCGGCTCGCCCGCCTGCACGACCGTGATGACCTGGCTCACGAGCAGGGGCTGCGCAAGCGAGGCGGCGGCGCCGACGATGCTGAGCGCGATCACGACCCCGAGGATCTTCTTGTGCTCGAAGAGGTAGGGCAGCAGTTGGGCGAATTTCGCCCGAGGCCCGTCGTCTTTCGGTCGCGCGAAGGGGGATCGACTCGGGCGGTCGGTGGTCGTGCTGCTCATGGTTCCAGTCTTTCGCACCTCGAGCCCGAGGCCGTACTCCTCTGGTCGTAGCGATCGGCCCAGGGTCGCCATGTCGGGCCTGGGGGTTAGAGTCGTTAACCGTGCCAGCACCAGTCATCGTCGCTACCGACCTCGTCAAGAAGTACAAGGACTTCGCGGCGGTCGACGGCATCTCGTTCGAGGTCGCGCCGGGCGAATCCTTCGGCCTCCTTGGGCCGAATGGCGCGGGCAAATCGACGACCATGCGCATGGTGGGCGCCGTGTCGACGCGCACGAGCGGCGACCTCACGATCATGGGGCTCGACCCGAACGACCACGGCCCGGCCATCCGCTCACAGCTCGGCGTCGTGCCGCAGCAAGACAACCTCGACACCGAGCTCAAGGTGCGCGACAACCTCATCGTCTACGGTCGCTACTTCGGGCTACCGCTCAAACAGGTGTCGAAGCGGGCGGATGAACTGCTCGAGTTCGCCCAACTCGCCGACCGGTCCAAGGCCAAGGTCGACGACCTGTCGGGCGGCATGAAGCGCAGGCTCACCATTGCGCGGGCACTCATCAACGACCCGCGCATTCTGCTGCTGGATGAGCCGACCACCGGTCTCGACCCGCAGGCGCGCCACATTCTCTGGGACCGTCTCTTCCGCCTCAAGGAGCAGGGGACGACGCTCGTGCTCACCACCCACTACATGGACGAGGCGGAGCAGTTGTGCGACCGGCTCGTCGTCGTCGACAAGGGCGCCATCATGGCAGAGGGATCGCCGGCGTCGCTCATCCGTGACTACTCGAGCCGAGAGGTGCTCGAGGTGCGATTCGGCTCCGACCGCAACGCGGAGATCGCCGAGAGGCTGCAGGGGGCGGGAGACCGAGTCGAGGTGCTGCCCGACCGCATTCTCATCTACAGTTCGAGCGGCGAAGCCGAGCTCGTCAAGATCACCGAGGCGGGGTTCGAACCACTCACGAGCCTCGTGCGCCGGTCGAGCCTCGAAGACGTCTTTCTTCGCCTGACGGGCCGGAGCCTCATCGAATGAGCGCCTCAGAATGACCTCGCCCATCGAAGCGAGCGCGATTCCCCGTCGCTGGGGCGCGTGGTTCGTCGCCGAGCACAAGATCCGGGCGATGCAGGGCTACATCGGCACCCTCATCGCGACGGCCATCGGAACGCCCTTCCTGTACCTCTTCGCGTTCGGTATCGGGCTCGCGACGCTCATCACCGAGAACGTGAGCCCGGTCCCTGGGGTCACCTACCTGCAGTTCGTGGCCCCCGCGCTTCTGGCGACGGCCGCGGTGCTCGTCGCGATGGAGGAGTACACGTTCGGCATCCTGCTCGGCCTCAAATGGAACCCGACCTACGTCGGCATGAACGCGGTGCCCATCTCCGGTCGGCAGATCGTCGACGGGATCATGATCTTCATCGGCATCCGCATGCTCGTGACGACGGGTATCTACTTCGTCATCATGGTGCTGTTCGGCGCCGTCCCATCCGGTTGGGGCGTGCTCACAATCGTCGCGGGCATGCTCGGCGGCTTCGCGTTCGCGCCGATCGCCGCCTACTCGGCGACGATCCAGGAAGACCGCGGTCAGTTCGCGATCCTGCAGCGCACGATCATCCTGCCCCTCACCCTCTTCAGCGGCACGGTGTTCCCGCTCACGCAGCTGCCACTCTTCCTGCAGTGGATCGGGTGGATCTCCCCGCTCTGGCATGCGAGCGAGCTCGGGCGGCAGTTCGTGTACGGACCCACCGAGCCGATCTGGCTCACGGTCATCCACGTTGTCTATCTCGTGGGCCTCGGCGTGATCGGCTGGCAGCTGTGCGTGCGCAACGTGACGCGGAGGCTCAACAAGTGACCACGGCCACCACTCAGACCACGCCGCCTCCCACCGGCGGAGTTCGCGCCCTGTACTCGGGCAACGCTCGTGCCGTGCTGGGTCGCGGCCTGCTCGCGACGCGCAGCACCAACTGGATGATCGTGCTCTCGGGCGTGTTCGAGCCGGTGTTCTACCTGCTCGCCCTCGGCATCGGCCTCGGCAGCTACATCAGCGGGGTCACGGATGCCCAGGGTAACGAGATTCCGTACGCCGCGTTCATTGCTCCGGCACTTCTGGCCGTCTCGGCCATGAACGGCGCAATCTACGACTCGACGTGGAACGTCTTCTTCAAGATGCACTTCGGCAAGCTTTACCAGGGCATGCTTGCGACGCGGCTCGGGCCACTCGACGTCGCCCTGGGTGAGATCGCGCTCGCGCTCTTGCGCGGCGCGGCCTACGGTGTCACGTTCCTCGTCATCATGCAGGTCATGGGGCTCAATCTGTCATGGACCGCTGTGCTCGCGCTCCCGGCGATCCTGCTCATCGCCTTCGGGTTCGCGAGCCTCGGCATGGGCATCACGAGTTATCTCAAGACGTTCCAGCAGATGGAGTGGATCCAGTTCGTCATGCTGCCGATGTTCCTGTTCTCGGCGACGTTCTACCCGATCACGGTGTATCCGGAGCCCATTCAGTGGTTTATTCAGGCGCTACCGCTGTGGCACGGTGTGGAACTCGTTCGCGGACTCACCACGGGCGCGCTCACCATCGCGATGCTGTGGCACCTGCTCTACTTCGTCGTGATGATAGCCATCGGGCTGGTCTTCACGACACGACGCTTGCGCGCCCTCTTCCTCGACTGACCGCTACCCGGTGGTCGAGCGGAGTCGAGACCCGGATCTCGATACGCGCTTCGCGCTACTCGGTCAGCGCACGCTCTTGATCGGGATCACCGCGAGCCCACCGAGCGCGGCGAACACTGCCGACGCCACGAACAGCGCGGGGAAGCCGGCGACGGCTGCCACGATGAACGCGCCGAGCAGCGGTGCCACGGCCTGCGGCACCGCGGTGGCGATGTTCATGATGCCGAGATCCTTGCCGCGCGTGTGTGAGTCGGGCAGCACCTGGGTTGCGAGCGCCTGGTCGACGGCCATGAAGCAGCCGTAGCCGGTACCGAGGATGGCGGCACCGATCGTCGCGATCGCGAGGTCGGGGATGAAGGCGAGCAGCAGCGCCGCTATCGCCTGCAGGTACGCGGCCATGTAGACGAAGACCTTGCGGCGTCCGATGACGTCGCTCAGGCGACCGAAACCGAGGGACGCGAGGATGAAGAACACGAGGTAGACGATCGTGAGGGTGAGCAGATCATCCTCGGCAGTCTCGGTGCGACCGAGACCGAACATGATGAAGTACAGCAGCAGGGTCGTGCCGAGCGCATTGCCGAGGTTGACGAGAATGCGCCCGAGGAGTGTCCACCCGAAGTCGGGGTGCTTCACGGGGTTGATCCAGAAACCCTTCACGAGCGTGCCGAACGAAAACTTGGGGCGCAGCACCTTGGGCAGCACCTCGTCGGGCACGAGCAGCGCGAACGGCAGCACCAGCACGACGAGCGCAATGGCCATGGCGACGTAGCCGACGAAGACGGCGAGGGCGAGTTCGACGACCACGAGGATGCCGAGTACGGTGCCGATCGCTTGCGGGGCCGACACCCATCCCGACACGAATCCGCGCTGGTTGACCGGCACCTGGTCGGAGATCGTCGCGGTGATCGCCGCGGACACCACGCAGAAGCCGGTGATCGCGAGCGCCCAAAAAACGCCGATTCCCACCATCGTCTCCTGCACGCCGAGCAGCAGCAGCGAGATCGCGAAGATGAGCGTGCCCGCGATGATCCACGGGCGACGCCGACCGAGCCGCGAGGTCGTGCGGTCGGAAAGTGCTCCCGTGAGCGGATAGGTGATGAGAGCGCACGCCCCCGCGATGCCGGAGATGATGCCAAACGCGACAACACTCGCGACCCAGTCGGTCGCGAGAACCGGCACGGTCTCTGGATGCTGCGCCTGGAGCAACTCGTCGATCTGGCGCGGCAGCAGCAGCTGCACGGGCGTGAGCTGTGCCATCCAGATGCCGAGCCAGGCGGTCGCGAATAGGGCGATCCACCCGGCACGAACCTTCTTCTTGGGTTCGGCGAACGGCGTGAATGCGGGCGGGAGCGTCGGTGCGGTCACACGGTCACACTAGCGGCTGGGTGCCCCGGTCACCGGCCTGTCGCGCGCGGCTAGCCGCGGATGCTGCGCAGCACGAGCGCCGTCGCGACGGCTGCCTCGGCCGCCTCGGCACCCTTGTCTTCCTTCGAGCCGGGGAGTCCGGCGCGGTCGAGGCCCTGCTGCTCGTCGTCCAGCGTCAGCACGCCGAAGCCCACGGGCTTGCCCGTGAGTACGGATACCTGGGTGAGTCCGCTCGTCGCGGCATCCGACACGTACTCGAAGTGGGGGGTGCCACCGCGGATGATGACACCGAGTGCGACGACGGCATCGGCTCCGGCATCCAGGGCCGCCTTCGATGCGACGGGCAGCTCGAAGCTGCCGGGGACTCGCACCTCCGTCACCTCAGCGCCCGTCTCGGCGAGTGCGCGGCGGGCGCCCTCGAGGAGGCCGTTCGTGATCTGCTCGTGCCACGAGCCGGCGACGATCGTGACTCTGAGACCACGTCCGTCGGACTGGATGGTGGGGGAACCTGCGCCGCTCATGCGTTGCCTTTCAGTGTGGCCGCGAGGGCCCGATCGAGTGTTTCGTGGTTGGGGAGTGCGTGACCCATTCGGTCGCGCTTGGTGTCGAGGTAACCCTCGTTGTCGACGCCCACGCCGACGACGAGGGGGACGAGTTCAGTCACGGTGACGCCGCGCTCTTCGAGCTGCCGGCGCTTCTCCGGGTTGTTGCTGAGCAGGCGCACCGACGTGAGTCCGAGGTCGGCGAGGATGCCCGTTGCGGCACCGTAGTCCCGCGCGTCGGCGGGGAGGCCGAGCGCCAGGTTGGCGTCGAGGGTGTCGAGGCCGTCCTCCTGCAGTCGGTAAGCGCGCAACTTGTTGATGAGTCCGATGCCGCGACCCTCGTGGCCGCGGAGGTAAATCACGACACCGCCGTCGCGCTGGATGGTCTCGAGCGCGGCATCCAACTGCGGGCCGCACTCGCACTTGAGAGAGCCGAAGGCTTCACCCGTCAGACACTCGGAGTGCACGCGCACGAGCGCACCGTCCTTGAGCGGTCCCTTGATAAAGGCCACGTGGTCGGCACCGGTCGAGCGGTCGCGGTACGCACGAACCGTGAAGGTGCCGTGCACGGTGGGCACGCGGGTCTCGACCTCGAACGAGACGCGGGACATCTCGGGGATCGCGTCGATCACCTCGGGGATTCCCTCGCACTTGTGCTCGATGAGCCACTCGATGATCGCCTCGATCGTTATCACGGGCACGTTCTCCCGCTCGCCGAGCTGGATGAGGCCGGGCAGACGCATCATCTCGCCGTCGTCCGCGACGATCTCACTGATCGCCGCGACCGGGGTGAGTCCGGCGAGCCGCATGAGATCGACCGCCGCCTCGGTGTGTCCGTCGCGCACCTGCACGCCCCCGTCGACCGCGCGCAGGGGGAGGATGTGTCCGGGTCGGAAGAGGCTCTTCGGGGTCGACACGGGATCGGCGAGCACGCGCAGCGTGTGGCTGCGGTCGGCGGCGCTGATGCCGGTGCTGAGGCGGTCGGCGGCATCGACGGATACCGTGTAGGCGGTGCCGCGTGGGTCTTCGTTATGCGCGACCATGGGTGGTAGATCGAGCTTGTCGGCGATCTCGTTGGTCATGGGTGCGC
>CAYZHZ010000087.1:0-12132 GCA_964477625.1 uncultured Salinibacterium sp. | reverse complement strand
GGCACGTTGAATGCGTCACAGAACCGCAGGAAGCGCGCGGCCTTCTCGCCAGCCTCGATGTTGAGGGTTCCCGCCATGGCTTGCGGTTGATTGGCGATGACTCCCACAGTGCGACCCTCGACTCGACCGAAGCCGACAACGATGTTGGGCGCGAACAGGGGCTGCGTCTCGAGAAAGTCGCCGTTGTCGACGATGTGCTCGATGATCGTTTTGACGTCGTAGGGCTGGTTGGGTGAATCCGGAATGAGGGTGTTGAGCTTGCGGTCCTCGTCGGTGATTTCTAGCTCGATCTCACTCTCATACACCTGCGGCTCGGCAAGATTGTTGTCGGGCAGGAAGCCGATGAGTGTGCGCGCGTAGTCAAGCGCGTCATCCTCGTCGCTCGCGAGGTAGTGCGCGACCCCGGAAACCTTGTTGTGGGTGAGTGCGCCACCCAGTTCTTCCATGCCGACATCTTCGCCCGTGACCGTCTTGATCACATCGGGCCCGGTGACGAACATCTGGGAGGTCTTGTCGACCATGATGACGAAGTCGGTCAGTGCGGGGGAGTAGACGGCACCACCGGCAGCGGGGCCCATGATGATCGAGATCTGCGGGATCACGCCCGAGGCCTGGGTATTGCGCCGGAAGATCTCGCCATACTTGCCGAGGGCAACCACGCCCTCCTGGATTCGAGCGCCACCCGAATCGAGCATGCCGATGATCGGAACGCCCGTCTTGAGCGCATGATCCATGACCTTGATGATCTTCTCGCCCGCGACTTCGCCGAGCGAGCCCCCGAAGATCGTGAAGTCCTGCGAGTAGACGGCGACCTGGCGACCGTGGATGGTGCCGAGACCCGTGACGACGGCGTCGCCGTAGGGGCGCTTGGCGTCCATTCCGAACGCGTGGGTGCGGTGACGCACGAACTCATCGAGTTCGACGAATGATCCATGATCGAGCAGCTCCTCGATTCGCTCGCGGGCAGTCTTCTTGCCCTTCGCGTGCTGCTTCTCGATCGCGGCCTCGCCGCTGGCGGTCACGGCCTCGTGGTATCGCACCTTGAGGTCGGCAATGCGACCAGCGGTCGTGTACAGATCGGGCGTCGTGTTGTCTGGACTCACGCTGTCAGGATACCCGGAGGGTCGAGGCCGAGGTGTGGACGAACCCGACAACGTTGCGCTGCAATTGCGGTGGTGATCAGGGGCGCTCGAACGCGACATCCGTGGCGAACAGGTAGTTGCGGATGCCCAGC
The DNA here is from genome assembly GCA_964477625.1 of uncultured Salinibacterium sp. Taxonomy (GTDB): domain Bacteria; phylum Actinomycetota; class Actinomycetes; order Actinomycetales; family Microbacteriaceae; genus Rhodoglobus. Next base: position 10,898 of record CAYZHZ010000087.1, on the reverse strand, counting down.
TCGACACGCTCGCTGGCAACCCATTGATCGCCCGCCCACGCGAACATGCGGTAATCCGACCAGCGCTGGAGGATCTCGTCGGCGAACTGATTCGCGCCGCGACCGTAGCGCGCGAGATGGCGGTCCTCGATCTCGAGCAGAAGGCTCGGGCGGTCCCGGCCGATCGTGTTCTCTGCGCCGCGCACGACGGCCGGCTCGAAGCCCTCGACGTCGACCTTGATGAACGAGACGCGTTCGATGTCGTTCTGGGCGCACCATCCATCTATCGTCTGCACGGGCGTTCGCCACAGTCGCAGCCGAGTCGGATGCTCGGCCGCGCCCTCGGCGATGTGAGCGTGGCCGTAGATCGGGAAGCCGTACTTCACGGGCAGGCGCATAGTGAATTCGCCCTCCTGCTCTCCGACCGCCGAATCGATGACCGTGATGTACGGCGCGCGCAGCAGCCCACGGAGGAACCGGAGTTGCTTCTGCTGCCGTGGGTGCGGGTCAAACGAGAGCACACGCCCCGTCGGCCCCACGTAGTGCGAGAGCGGGATCGTGTACATGCCGTGCGCCGCACCCACATCGATGACCGTGTCGCCGTGACGCACTATCGAGCCGAGTCCACGAAGTTCGGGCTCGGCCCAGTTGATGCGGGTAGCGAACCTCATGATGGCGTTGCCGATGCGGGGAAACAGGGGATCTCTTTCGGCGAGATGGAGCGCGGGCTCAGTGTCAGTAGTCAAGCGCTCTTTCCTCAGGTGAAACGGGCACAATTCCCTGCCGCGCTTATCGTAGCGGTCCCCACCGAACCGGTGGACGAAGTTGTCTACAGGCTAATTTCTCGCGCCGTCGTAGCCTGTCTGAATGCAGCTTCCCCTCTCCCGCGCGATCTCACCCGGCCTCGAGTTTCTGCCCCGCACCGGTTCCACCAACGAGGTTCTGGTGGGGCGGGCATCCGATGCCCCGCATTTCGCGGTGGTGGTGACCACCGATCAGACGGCGGGCCGCGGCCGACTGGGGCGGGTCTGGGTCGCGCCGCCCGGCAAGACGCTCGCGGTGTCGGTGCTCTTGCGACCCGAGAGCCCGTCACTCGACAGTCTGGGATGGCTGCCGCTGCTTGCCGGTCTCGCGATGACGCGAGCAGTGTCGTCCCTCGTGACCGGTCACGCGGTCACCCTCAAGTGGCCGAATGACGTGCAGGTTGATGGGCTCAAGGTGTCGGGCCTGCTGACCGAGCTCGCCACCGGAGGAACCGCTGTCGTCGTCGGGGCGGGGCTCAACCTCACCATGACGGAGGCCGAACTTCCGACACCCGTCTCGACCTCGCTGTCTCTGAACGGTGTACCCGAGGAGTCACTCGTGGATGCCGCCCTCGCGTCCTACCTCACCGAACTCACACACCTGTACGCCGGGTTCGCCGAGGCGGGTTTCGACGCGTCGCGCGGATTGCACGGGCAGGTAACTGCGGCATGCGGTTCCCTCGGCAAATCAGTGCGGGTCGAGTTGCCCGGCGGCTCCGACCTGTTCGGGATTGCTGAGTCGATCGACGAGTTCGGTCGCCTCGTCGTGCGCGACGACACGACGTCACACGCGGTGGCGGCGGGCGACGTCACCCACCTGAGGTACGCGTGAGCGAAACGGTCGTCGCCCGGCTGCGTCCGCACCCGCGCGCTCTGTTCTGGCCTTGCGTGCTCCTCGTGATCGTTGCCGGAGGGTTCGGATACTTCACCGGGTTGCGCGAGGCGTGGCAGGTCATTGTCGTGTGCGTCGCCGCAGTCGCACTCGTCGTGCTCGGATTTCTGGTGCCGCTGCTGCGATACCTCTCGGTCGGGTACACCATCACCACCCGCAGGATCGCCGTGCGCAGCGGAATCCTCGTCCGCTCGCGGCAGGAGTTGCTGCTCTCGCGGGCCCATGACGTCTCCCTGCGCCGTACCGCGCTGCAGGCGATGTTCCGCACGGGTGACGTGCGGGTCGGCACGGCCATCGACCGTCCGTTGGTGCTGCACGACGTGCCCGCTGCGGCACTGGTTCAGGAGACCCTCCACGACCTCATGGAGCGCAACCGTTCGGACAGATCGATCGGATAGGGTGCTCGCGTGAAAATCTCGGTGATCGGTTGCGGATACCTCGGGGCTGTGCACGCCGCGTGCATGGCCGATCTCGGACACGACGTCGTCGGGGTTGACGTGGACGAGGCGAAGGTCGCTCAGCTCGCGGAGGGCCGCGCGCCGTTCTTCGAGCCCGGGCTTCCCGAGAAGTTGGCCTCTGCCCTCGCCTCCGGTCGGCTGACCTTCACGACCGACCTACACCGTGTCGCCGACGCGGATGTGCACTTCGTCGCAGTCGGAACGCCTCAACAGCAGGACAGTTATGCCGCTGACCTGCGTTTCGTCGACGCGGCGTTCGAGTCGCTCCTTCCACACCTCCGGCCCGATGCCCTTGTCGTCGGCAAATCGACGGTGCCGGTGGGAACTGCCGCTCGATTGGCAGAATCCGTCGAGGCCGTGGGTGCTCGCCTCGCATGGAACCCCGAGTTTCTGCGCGAGGGTTTCGCCGTTCACGACACCCTCGCCCCCGATCGCCTCGTCTACGGTGTGCGCACAGGCGACCAGGCCTCGGTCGCCGACCTCGACGCAGTTTACGCAGCGGCGCTCGAGCGAGATACGCCACGAGTCGTCACGGACTTCGCGACCGCCGAGCTCGTGAAAGTTGCCGCGAACGCCTTCCTCGCAACCAAGATCTCGTTTATCAACGCCATGGCCGAGGTCGCGGAGGCGACGGGTGCGGACGTGACCCAGCTTGCCGACGCGATCGGGTACGACGCCCGTATCGGGCGCCGCTTTCTCAATGCCGGGCTCGGTTTCGGCGGGGGATGCTTGCCCAAGGACATCCGCGGATTTATGGCTAGGGCTGAGGAACTCGGCGTCGACCAGGCGCTCGAATTCTTGCGGGAGGTGGACTCCATCAACCTGCGACGTCGCGAGCGCATGGTCGACCTGGCGCGCGAGGTGCTCGGGGGCGAGATCGAGGGCCACCGCATCGCGGTGCTCGGGCTTGCATTCAAACCTGATTCAGACGACGTGCGGGACTCGCCGGCCCTCGATGTGGCGGCCCGCCTGGCCGAGCTCGGGGCCGTCGTCGTCGCGACCGACCCCGAGGCCATCGAGACGTCGCGGCGCCTTCGCCCGACACTCAGCTATGTGTCGACCGTCGACGAGGCAGTGAAGGGGGCGGATGCCGTGCTCCTGCTCACCGAATGGCGCGAGTACCGCGACCTCGACCCGGCACGCCTCGCAGCCCTCGTCGCATCCCCCGTGATCGTCGACGGCCGCAACTGCCTCGACCCGACACTCTGGCGCGGCGCGGGATGGACCTACCGCGCCCTCGGCCGTCCCTGACGCGGTCCGCAGCCCCCGGGGGTGCCGTGGAAGAATAGCGGCATGCCCCCAGTTCTCGGTGTGATCGGTGGCGGGCAGCTCGCTCGCATGATGGTTCCCCCGGCCGTTGCCCTCGGCGTAGACATCCGGGTGCTCGCCGAGAAGCACGACAGCTCGGCGCGCATCGCCGCAACCGACGTCGGTGACTACCGTGACGCATCCACAGTGCTCGCCTTCGCGCGCGGCGTCGACGTCGTGACCTTCGACCACGAGCACGTTCCACAGGAGGTGCTCCACACACTCGTCGACGAGGGGATTGCCGTGCACCCCGGCCCGCACGCTCTGCTCTTCGCACAAGACCAACCGCTCATGCGCGAGAAGCTCACCGAGTTGGGTGGGCCCGTCCCCGCATGGGCACGCGTCGCCTCGGCCGAGGAACTCGCCGCCGCCCTCGCCGACAACGGCGGTCGCGGCGTCGTCAAGACCCCCCGCGGAGGCTACGACGGCAAAGGGGTACGCGTCGTCTCGGACGCCGTCGAGGTCGAGGACTGGTTCGTTGCGGGCGAGCCGCTGCTCGTCGAGGAGCTCGTCGACTTCCGCCGCGAACTCGCCCAGTCGATTGCTCGCCGTCCCTCGGGCGAGTCCGCGATCTGGCCTGTCGTCGAGTCCATCCAGCGCAACGGGGTGTGCTCCGAAGTCATCGCGCCCGCGCCCGGCTCAGCGGGACGCGTGGCAGAGATGGCCGCCAGCATTGCGACCACGATCGCCGAGCGCCTCGACGTGACGGGCGTTCTCGCGGTTGAACTGTTCGAGACAACGGATGACCGCATCCTCGTCAACGAGCTCGCCATGCGACCCCACAACACCGGCCACTGGAGCATCGACGGTGCCGTGACGAGCCAGTTCGAGCAGCACGTGCGCGCCGTGCTCGATCTTCCCCTCGGCGGCACCGCCCGTCGCGAGCCGTGGAGCGTCATGATCAACGTTCTCGGCGGCCCGGGCATGACGACGCGATACGGTCTCGCCCTTGCCGATCAGCCGGACGTGAAGTTCCACGATTACGGCAAGGATCCGCTGCCCGGACGCAAGCTGGGCCATGTCACAGCGGTCGGCGACGACCTCGACGATGTCGCGTTCCGGGCGCGTGCCGCAGCGGCATTCTTTGAGGATTGACACCTAGCATTGGTGCGTGCCCGCACCCCTGGTTTCCGTCATCATGGGATCCGACTCCGACTGGAGCGTGATGTCCGAGGCCGCCGCTGCGCTCACGGAGTTCGGGATCGCCCATGAGGTCGAGGTCGTGTCGGCACACCGCACGCCCGAGCGGATGATCGCCTTCGGCAAGGAGGCAGCGGGCCGCGGCATCCGCGTCATCATTGCTGGAGCCGGCGGGGCGGCTCACTTGCCCGGCATGGTCGCGTCGGTGACCACTCTTCCCGTCATCGGTGTGCCGGTTCCGCTCGCGAAGCTCGACGGGCTCGACTCGCTGCTGTCGATCGTTCAGATGCCAGCGGGGATCCCCGTAGCGACGGTGTCAATCGGGGGAGCGCGCAACGCCGGGCTCCTCGCAGCCCGAATTCTCGGATCCACCGATGCTGAGGTGGGTGCAAAACTCGCGGAGTATGCATCGTCTCTCGCAGACCTCGTTGCGGAGAAGAACGCGGCGCTGAATCGATCGCTGTGAGCCAGCTCTCGATGGGCGGTGCGAGCCCGGTTCGGTTCCCCGACTCCAATTCCGAACCCACGATGACCAAGCGCGGGTGGATCCTGCTCGTGCTCAACTTCCTCATCCCCGGCTCGGCGCAGATGCTCGCTGGCAATCGGCGCCTGGGGCGCTTCGGCGTGGGCACGACGTTCCTGCTGTGGGCGATCGTCGCGATCGGGGCACTGCTGTTCTTCCTGGCGCGGTCGGCATTCATCACCATCGCCACCAACTGGTTCGCCCTGTGGATCATTCAGGCCGCGATCATCTTCTATGCGGTCCTGTGGATCATCCTGACGTTCGACACCTTGCGACTCGTGCGTCTCGTGCGGGTCGCCCAGGGCGCCCGAGCCGTCATCGCGGGGCTCGCCGTCGCGTCTCTGGTGGTCGTGGGTGGCGCGGCAGCCTACGGCGTCGTGATCGCTGGATCCACGCGCTCGGCGGTCACCGATGTCTTCGCGGGCTCCACGATCGAGCCTGCGGTCGACGGTCGATACAACATCATGCTCCTCGGCGGCGACGCGGGTGCTGACCGTGACGGCCTTCGACCGGACAGCATCTCGGTTGTGAGCATCGTCGCTGCGACGGGCGAGGCCACCATCATCGGCATACCGCGCAATCTCGAGAACGTCCCGTTCTCAGCCGGGCCCATGGCAGACCGCTATCCGAGCGGATACGGCGTAGACGGATGCGAGGTCGACGTATGCCTCATCAACTCGATCTACACAGAAGTCGAGCTTGACGAGTCGCTCTATCCCGACGCGCGCGATAACGGATCCAACCCCGGCATCGAAGGGATGAGGGATGCCGTGGAGGGAGTACTCGGCATCACCATCCAGTACTACGCGCTCATCGACATGCAGGGCTTCGCCGAACTCATCGACGCGCTCGGGGGCATCACGATCGACGTGCCCAACCGCCTGCCCATCACCGACGAGGTCGATGAGAACGGCCAGCCCTACAGCGACGAGGTCGGGTGGATCGAACCGGGCGTGCAGACGATGGATGGCCAACTCGCCCTCGCCTACGCCCGCATCCGCGCCGGCACGACCGACTACGACCGCATGACGCGGCAGCGCCAGGTGCAAGAGGCCATCCTCGCCCAGTTCGACCCGGCGAACGTGCTGTCGAAGTTCCAGGCGGTGGCGGCCGCTGGCTCGCAAGTGGTGAGCACCGACATTCCGCAGACCATGCTGGGTTACTTCGTTGAACTCGCGGGCAAGACGCGAGAGCTGGGAGACCCGTCAAGCCTCGAGCTGGTGCCGCCACTCGTCGACACGGAGTACCCTGACTTCGAGAACATCCATCAGATCGTGGCGGAGACGCTGTACATCCCCACCCCGGAGCCGACCAACTAGCCGACTACAGGTCTGCGTGCAGCTGCCAGACTTTCTCGGCGGAGTTGCGCCAGCTGTAGACGCGCGCGCGATCCTGGCCCGAGTAGCGCAGCCGGTCCGCGAGCTGGCTATCCGCGAGCACGCCCGAGATTGCAGCGCCCAGCCGCTCGGGGTAACCGGTGTCGTCTGAATCGCCGCGCTCGACCGCCAGACCCGCGTCGGCAGAGAGCTCGAGCAGCGCGGGTGCATCAGAGTGCACGACGGGGGTGCCGAAGGCGAACGCCTCGAGCACCGGCATTCCGAAGCCCTCCTCGAGATTCGGGTAGGCGAAGACGGATGCCCGGGAGAGCATGACCGCGAGGTCCTCGTCGCTCACCGGACCGAAGCCGCGGATACGGTCGGCGCGCAGGCCAGCCTCGCGTACCACCGACGCCATCTCCGGGTCGTCGCCGTGCGGACCGATCAGAAGCAACTGCACGTCATCGTCGATGTGCTTCATGGCGCGAACGAGCTGGTCGATTCCGCGACGTGTCTCGAAGCCGCCGATCGCCAGCACGTAGCGGTGAGGCAGTCCGAGCCGGGAGCCACGCTCATCCGCGTCGTCACCGGTGCGCAGTCGCGTGCTTGCAGCCCCGCTGATGACGCGGATGCGGTCACCGAGGTCGAGCAGGTCGGCGAGCTGATCGGCGACCGCGTGGCTCGGGGCTACAACGGCGTCAGCGTAGCGCTCGGCACGCTTGGCCATGGCTTTGTGCCAAGACACTGTGCGAGGAGTGAGCGAGTCGGGATGGGTCCACGCGAGTGCGTCGTGGAAGGTGACGGCGATCTGCTCGCCGTCATTGATGCGGTCGTGCCGGGCGAGGGGAGCTAGAAGGCTCGTCGCGTGAACCATGCCGTTGCCCGGGATTCGCGTGAACCCATGCTGCCAGGCCGATCGCAGTTCGCGTCGCGCGAGGGAACTCTTGTGGAGTGCATCCAGACCAGGGAGGCGCTGCTCGATGATCTCGTATTCGGACTCGGGCGAGGCGGAGACGAACCCCTCGACGTAGCAGCCACGCGGAGCGGAGGCGATGAGCTCCCGCGTGAGTTCCTCGGTGTAGCGACCGGCCCCACCCGCGGTCGGCGAGAGCATCTCGTCGATGATTACGCGCAGTGTCGTCATGTCGCTGCCAGAGCTCCCGTACTGAATGCCGCTCGCAGGGCATCCCTCCAGTCGCGCATGGGGGTGAGGCCAGCCTCGAACCATGCGTCGTGACCGAGTACAGAATAGGACGGCCGTGGGGCGGGTCGAACGAAGCGCGAACTCTCGGTCGGCACGACCCTACCAGGATCGTGCCCGGCAAGTTCGAAGACCGCCCTCGCGAGCTCGTACCACGTTGTGCTGCCGGAATTGGTGACGTGGTAGATATCGGTGGATGCGCCAGAGTCGACGAGTTCGACGATGGCTGTGGCCAGATCGAGTGACCAGGTGGGCTGGCCGTACTGATCGTTGACGACTTCCACCGTCTCGCGTTCGTTGGCGAGGCGCAGCATGGTCTTGGGGAAGTTGGGCCCGTGCTCGCCGTAGAGCCATGCGGTGCGCACGATGAAAGCCTCGGGGTGGGCGTCGAGCACGAGTCGCTCTCCCTCCGCCTTCGATCGACCGTAGACCGAGACCGGGTCACGCGGCGTGTGTTCGCCGTAGGGGGTGTGCGCAGTGCCGTCGAAGACGTAATCGGTCGAGATCTGCACGAGCGTGGCACCCGTCGCTGCCGCGGCCGTGGCCACATTGCCCGCGCCGAGCGCGTTGATCGCGTACGCCTCGGACTGATGGGTCTCGGCGTCGTCTACCCGGGTGTATGCGGCGGCGTTGATGACGACGTCGATGCCCTCAACAGCGTGATTCACCGCCCTGGCGTCGGTGATGTCGAGCTGACCCCTCGTGAGCGCCACGACGTCACGGCCGGCGAGCGCGACCTGCAGGTCGCGGCCCAGCATGCCGGATGCGCCGGTCACGAGAAAGCGCGTCATAGCGCGGCGCGTGCCTTGAGCGGCTCCCACCAGGCGCGGTTGTCCCGGTACCACTGCACGACGTCGGCGAGACCCTGTTCGAACGGCACGAGCGGCTCGTAGCCCAGCTCCGCGCGGATCTTCGAGATATCGACGCTGTAGCGCAGATCGTGTCCGAGTCGGTCGGCCACGCGATCGACGTAGGACCAGTCCTTGCCCGTCGCATCCAGCAGCAGTTGCGTGAGTTCCTTGTTCGTGAGCTCGGTGCCACCCCCGATGTTGTAGATCTCGCCCGCGCGGCCCCCGACGAGTACCAGGGCGATGCCACGCGTGTGATCGTCCACGTGCAGCCAGTCGCGAATGTTGTTTCCCTCGCCATACAGCGGCACGTGCTTGTCGTCGATGAGGTTCGTGACGAAGAGCGGGATGACCTTCTCGGGGAAGTGGTACGGACCGTAGTTGTTCGAGCATCGGGTGATCGAGAGGTTGAGGCCGTGAGTGCGGAAGTAGCTCCGGGCGAGCAGATCGCTCCCGGCCTTCGACGCTGAGTAGGGGGAGTTCGGTTCGAGGGGACGCTGCTCGTCCCACGACCCTGACGCGATCGATCCGTACACCTCGTCGGTCGAGACGTGCACGAACCTCGCGACGTCGTTGCGCAGTGCGGCATCCAGGAGTCGCTGCGTGCCCAGCACGTTCGTCTCGACGAAGATTCCCGAATCGCGTACCGAGCGGTCGACGTGAGACTCTGCCGCGAAGTGCACGATGGAGTCGACGCCCGGCAACACCTGGTCGAGCAGATCGGCGTCGCGAATGTCTCCGTGCACGAAGGAGTACCGAGGCGAGTCGGATACCGGTGCGAGGTTCTCGAGGTTGCCCGAGTAGGTGAGGGCGTCGAGCACCACGACCTCAGCGCCCTCCAGGCCGGGGTAGGCGTCTTCGAGAGTGCGACGAACGAAGTTCGAGCCGATGAAGCCAGCGCCGCCAGTTACCAGGATTTTCATACTCACCACACGCCAATCGAGATCAATAGTGCAATTATCCTTTGGTCGCGCGGTCGCCGGCGCAGTCGGGAGGCCATGCGGGCGAGCGTGAGCCGATTACGGATGCCCGTGCCGGTGAGCAACGCGAGCATCCGCTCGAATCGCGGGGCGGAGTCCGCGGGAGCGACGTGCAGGGCGACGCGGGTCAAGAGCGTTGAGTGGTTGCGCAACCAGTGAGTGCGGATGAGGCGTAGGCGCTCTACGGCCGAAGCGATCCCCACGTTCGAGCCCATGACGTTCGCGTCGTGCTGGCGGTAGTCGACACTCGACACGTCATCGATGAGCCACGTGAACCCGTGAGCGCGCGCGATCGCGTAGATCAGCGAGTCGTGGTACTCGACCTGCGGTGCTTCGGGAGAGTCGTGGAGCGTCTGGCGTACGAGGTCGAGCAAACGCGGCGTAATGAGGAATGTCGAACCGGGCCCCGGGCTTTCGAGCAAGAAGTCCAACTCGCGCTGGGGAAACGCCTTGCGCACGAGCGAGCGATGGCCGTTGGAGGTGAAGGACGTGACGTTCGATGACACGCCATTGTGCGCACCATCGGTCAGGAGCTTCGCGTGGCGGGCGAGCTTCGTCGGTACCCAGATGTCGTCCTGGTCGGCGAACGCCACGAGCTCGTCGGGGGCAGGGTCAGCCACCTCGATGAGCCGGTAGAAGTTCGCCGCTGCGCTCCCCGCCCGCCCGGGCGAGGGGAGGGAGGTAAACCGCTCGTCGTCGGCTGCCTTCGTCGATAACCACTCGACGGTGCCATCCGTGGACGCGTCGTCGAGTGCAAGAACGCGCACCTCGACACCCTCCTGGCTCAGGATGCTGTCCACCTGCTGGTCGAGAAATCGAATGCCGTTGTGGGTTGCGAGCAGAACGACCACGCGGGGTCGCGGACTCTCCGAACGCGGGCTCGCCATAACCGTTCAATACTAGGCTGGCCGGGTGAATCTGTCGGTCGCGCTCGGCACGCACAACGGTTCCCGGTTCATCCGGGAGCAAGTCGAGTCGATCCTCGCGCAGACCCTTTCCCCCACCGAGATCGTTCTCTCCGACGACGCATCGAGCGATGACACGGTGAGCGTGGTGCGGGAGATGCTGCGAGCACACCCGCAGGTCACGCTCACGGTGTTCGAGAACCGGCCAGCGCTCGGAGTCGTCAAGAACTTCGAGCAAGCCGCGCTCGCGGCATCCGGCGATCTCGTCGCCCTGTGCGACCAAGACGATTCGTGGCACCCGACCAAGCTCGAGAGCATCGTTCGGGTGTTCGAGGAGCGACCCGAGGTGGGCCTCGTCCACACCGACGCTCGCCTCGTCGACGGCGATGGCGTGCCCCTGGGCACCTCTCTCTTGCAGAGCCTCGAGGCGCGCGGATCCGAGCTGCGCGAGATTCACGAAGGCCGCGGCTTCGACACGTTGCTCCGCCGCAACCTGGTCACGGGAGCAACGACGGTCGTTCGGGCGTCGCTCGTGCGCGCCGCCG
>CAYZHZ010000086.1:5794-12169 GCA_964477625.1 uncultured Salinibacterium sp. | reverse complement strand
AGCAGGCGCAGTTGCGTCAGGCTGGCGTGGCCGGTGCCGAAATTGTCGAGCGCGACGCGCACGCCCTTTTCGCGCAGCGCGTCGAGAACCTTGCGGGCGGCGTCGATGTCAGACACCAGCGCAGCCTCGGTCAGTTCGAGCTCGAGACGCGTCGGTGCGAAATCGTGCTCTTCCATGATGCGCAGCAGGTTCTGTGGCAGCATATCGTCGTGCAGCATAAGTGGCGAGACGTTGAGCGAGAGGTGCGGTGCGCCTTCCAGTCCCGCCGCCTCGCGGCAGGCCTTGCGGAAGAGGTTCAGGGTCATGTCGCCGATGGCGCCTGCGGCCTCGGCCACGGGGATGAACTGATCCGGCGGGATCGGTCCGCGCGTCGGATGGGTCCAGCGGGCGAGAATTTCATATCCGCGCGGCTTGCCGTCGCGCAGGCTGACCAGCGGCTGGAAGTGCGGATTGACCTCGTCGTTGCGGATGGCGGACCAGAGGTCGGCCTCGAACTGGGCGCGCTGGCGCACGAGTTCGTCCATGCCGGTCTTGAAGAAGGCGAACCAGCCGCGGCTGGCGTCCTTGGCGCGGCGCAGGGCCAGGCTGGAGCGATGGAGCAACGTCTCAGCGTCGCGGCCGTCTGCGAGACCGATGGCGGCGCCGGCGGTGCAGCTGACCGAGTAGGACTGCTGGCCGATGATCATCGGGGCTTCGACCGCCGTCAACGTGGCCGACAGCCAGTCCATCAACTCGTCCTCGCCCATGCCGGGCATCAGGACGACGAAGTCATCCGACTCGAGGCGGCCGACAAAGCCGTCCACGCCTGCACGGACATTGAGCGTCCTGCCGAGATTGATCAACACTTCGTCGCCGACCGGTCGGGTGTGAGCGTCGTTGAAGGCGCGGAAGCGGTCGACGTTCAGCGTCACCACGCCGACGCGGCGGCCATCGCCGCTCTCGCTGAGCAGCCAGTTGAGCACGCCCTTGAGGTGACGGCGGTTCGGGAGGCCTGTGAGCTGGTCGTGCATCGCCATGCGGCGCGCACGTTCCTCGGCACAGAGGCGGGATTTGAGGTCGCGGACGTGCGCGTGATAGCGCGTCATCACATAGAGCGTGAGACCGACACAGGCGACGATGACCGTGCCGATCGCCTTGGAGAGCTGCAGGTTCTCGTACGTGCCGGCGAAGGCGTAGAGCAGCCCGATCACGTCGAGATTGACCGACAGGATGAAGCCGGCGGCTATGAAGCCAGCGAAAATGAGCAGGTCGCGGCGCACCTGGCGCGATACCTGAAGATCAACGGACACCTGCGTCTGGTTAACGGAAGCTGTCATGGGAACCCGGTCAATGGCTGAGGTTCCAGCGTGCCGCAGCGATTTTAACAAAGGCGGCGTCGATCCCGTGAACTTTCAGGGAAAATTCGGCGAAGCAGCGGCGGCCTGCTGCCCAGCCCGTCTGGTTTCACGGGCGGCATAGCGCTCGGCGCGCTCCATCTCCCAGTAGATCGACGGCCGGGTCGTGCCATCTGGCCGGCGGGATGTGACCTCGCCGAGCTGGCGGAAGCCGAGGCGGGACAGCAGGCGGATCGAGCGGTCATTGTCCCGCGCCGTCGTCTCGCAGATGCGGGCGACGCCGAGCTGGTCGAAGCACCATTCCACCGCCGCAAGACCACAGGCGCCGCCGAAGCCACGGCCCTGCCGCTCGGCCTTCACGGCGCCGCCGAACTTGGCGATCGACCATTGCGGCCACAGCTCGACGTCGAAATAGGCTGTCGCCTCCCCGGCATCATTGAACGAGACGAACAAGATTCCATCGCCTCGCTCGCGCTGGGCCAGATGGTCCTCGATAAATGTCGTCATCGTCTCGGTATTGATAGGGTTGGGCATGGTGTAGATGCGGGGCCCAATGCTCTCGTGGGCCAGCAGGCCCGCAAGCGCTGCCGCGTCCTCGCGGCGCGCCACACGGGCGCCGGCAATGCGGCCGTTCATCCATTCGGCCCGTCTGACAAAGTCGCGCAGGCGCAGTTGTTCGTCACCCGGAACAGGGATCCGGGTCTTGGGAATGTCGTCCACGTCCGTCCTCCCGATACACAACTCTTGGTTGTATCTCGGGGCTGACGGCGCCAACTCAGGGCAAGCCCTGACTCCGCGGGTCCGGTGAGGACAAAGTTCTGCCTACTCGTCAGAGACGCGGCCGCGATTGCGCTTTACCTCTGAGCGGATCGCCTTGCCCTCCAGCCGGCGCTGCTTCTGGCCTTTGCTCGGCTTTGTAGCGATGCGGCGCTTGGGTTTCACAAGCGCCTTCTCCAGCATCTCGACCAGCCGCTCGCGCGCTTCGTCGCGATTGCGCGCCTGGCTGCGGTGCGTCTGGATGAAAAGCACCAGCTCGCCCTCGTCATTGATCCGGTTGGCGAGTGCGCGGCGGATCATCCATTTCTGTTCGTCGTCGAAGGCATGGCTCTTTTTCACGTTCCAGCGGATCTGCACCGCCGTCGCCACCTTGTTGACGTTCTGCCCGCCGGGCCCGCCGGCGGTGACGAACTTCTCTTCCAGCTCGTGCTCGAAATTGTGCAGGAAGACCTTGGCCACGGCTTACCTGTTGAGCCGCGAGATCAGGCTGGACGTGTCCCAGCGGCCATGACCCTCGGCCTGGATGTCAGCGTAGAACTGGTCGACCAGCGCGGTCAGCGGGAGCGATGCGCCGGTCGCGCGGGCGGCATCGAGGGCGATGCGGAGGTCCTTGCGCATCCAGTCGACCGCGAAGCCGAAATCGAACTTGCCATCCACCATGGTCTTCCAGCGGTTCTGCATCTGCCAGCTTTGCGCAGCGCCGGCAGAGATGGCCTCAATGACCTTGGCTTCGTCGAGGCCGTTCTTGCGGGCGAAGTGGAGACCCTCAGCCACGCCCTGCACAACGCCGGCGATGCAGATCTGGTTCACCGACTTGGCAAGTTGGCCGGAGCCCACCGGGCCAATCAGCGTGATCTGCTTTGAATAGGCCCGCATCACCAGCTCGGCCTTGGCGAAGGTTTCAGCATCGCCGCCGCACATGACGGTCAGCTGGCCGTTCTCGGCGCCGGCCTGACCTCCCGAAACCGGCGCATCGATGAAGCCAGCGCCTTTTGCCGCCGACGCTTCACCGAGCTTGCGCGCGAGGCCTGCGGAGGCGGTGGTGTGATCTGCGATCACCTGCCCCGCCTTCAGCGCCGGGGTCATGGCGGCGAATACGGCTTCCACATCCGGATCGTCTCCGAGGCACATGAAGATGAACTCGGCCCCCGCGATCGCCTCGGCGGGCATTGCGGCGGCTTTGCCCGTGCCGGTCTTCTGTACCCATGCGGCTGCTTTTTCACCGGTGCGGTTCCACACCGTCACATCATGGCCTTTGGTCGCAAGGTGGCGCGCCATCGGGCCGCCCATGACGCCAAGACCGAGAAACGCGCACTTTGCCATCGAAGAGAATCCAAACGAGAATCCGAAGCGGGGCTTCTAGCACGGGCTGGCAGGGCGCCGGAAAGCTTTCCCTGTGACGCGAGTCAGCCCGGGTGATAGCGCAGAAACACATTGCCATTGCTGAACTGGCGGACGTCCTCGCGCTTCCAGCCCAGGCTGCGCGGCGTGCCGTCGAACAGGCGCTTGCCGCCGCCAAGGGAGACGGGAACGAGCATGACGTCCAGGGTATCCAGCAGTCCCGCCGTGGCCAGCTGGGTCACGATGCTGCCGGAGCCGAGGATGGTGAGGTCGGGACCTGACGCTTTCAGTTGCTTCACTGCGTTGACCAGATCGCCGCCGAGCACGGTCGTGTTGTTCCAGTCGACTGACCCGAGGGTGCGCGAGGCGACGAATTTGGGGAGGGCGTTCATGCTGGCTGCCACATCAGGCATCATGTCGGCGGCCTGCGACGTGGGCCAGAAGCTGCGCATCATGTCGTAGGTCACGCGGCCAAACAGCAGGCCCGAGCCGCCTTTTGCGTTCTGGGCGGTGAAGTCGGCCTGTTCCGGGTCCGGGGTGTGGGCCCAGCTCATGTCGCCATTTGCGTCCGCATAGCAGCCATCGAGGCTGAGCGAGATGAATGCGCCGACTTTGGCCATGCCTACTCTCCAGACTTCAGCGTCACGAAACGCCCCCTGAAGAAGCCTAACGCATCAACCCCGGGATCGGCGCGGTAGGCGACCACATCGCCGTAGATGACCTCATGGTCGCCCATGGCCTGGCGCAGGCGCAGGCGGCAGTCGAGGCTTGCGACCGCGGCTGTAAGCACGGGCGCGCCGCTGTCCATGGTGCAGACCTGGTCGGCTGGGATCACCCGGTCGGCGCCGCGCCGGGAATACTGGCGGGCGACTTCATAGTCGTCGGAACGGAGGATGTTCAGGGAGAAGGCCGGGGCCTTTGCGTAGATGTCGAACACCGAGCTCGCATGGGCGAGGCACCAGAGCATGATGGGCGGGTTGAGCGACACGGAGGTCAGCGAGTTGATGATCATGCCGTGGGCATTGCCATCGGCATCCCGCGCCGCGACCAGCGCCACGCCCGTGCCAAAGCCGCCGAGCGCCCGGCGGTAATCGCCGGAGTCAAAGGATTCACTGGCTTTTGGATCACTCATCCTGGCCTGACCCTATGCCGCACACGTGCACCCGACCTTAACTGTAGGCGATGTATACGCAGACGTTAACGCACCAGACCTAATTCAAGACGTATTTCAGCATGAGCGGCAACCGCCCCGTCGTCATCAAGAAAGTGAAGAAGGTCATCGGTGGTGGCCATCACGGCGGCGCGTGGAAAGTCGCCTACGCCGACTTCGTGACCGCGATGATGGCGTTCTTCCTGCTGATGTGGCTGATCAACACGACATCGCCAGAGCAGAAGCGCGGCATCGCCGACTATTTCGCGCCGGCCAGCGTGTCGCGTTCATCCCAGGGCTCTGACGGACTGCTCGGCGGCACGGCCTTCCAGGAAGATGGCGCCCGCGCCTCCGGCTCGAACCGCCAGATCGATGAAGAGCTTTCCGAGGACTCGCAGCGGACCAAGTCCGGCGCTGGGGTCGATGGCGAAGGCGTGCCGATCAACGAGCCGAGCGATGAAGCGGTCGCCCAGGCGCTGGCCAATCGCAAGGACGCGGCGATGCGCTCCGCCGAGACCTCGCTGCGCCAGGCGCTGCAGGCGATGCCGGACTTTGCCGAGCTCTCGAAGCACATGATTGTGGACCAGACGCCCGAAGGCATCCGCATCCAGCTGATCGACCAGGACAGCCGCGCCATGTTCTCGGGGTCGTCCGCCGAGCCCCTGCCCCGCACCGAGCGCCTGCTGGAGGCGGTCGCCAAGGTGGTGGCGGAGCTGCCGAACCGCATCACGATTTCCGGACACACCGACTCAACGCCGCCGGGCCGGGCCGGATATTCCAACTGGGACCTGTCGTCCGACCGGGCCAATGCCTCGCGCCGGATCCTGGAAAGGAGCGGGCTGGAAGCCGACCGCATCTATCAGGTCAGCGGCAAGGGCGACCGGGAGCCGCTTTATCCCGATGACCCGGACCTGCCGGCAAACCGCAGGATTTCCGTGGTGCTGCTGGATGAAGCGCCTGTGATGCCGGCGGATCACGGCCTGTGACCGAAGGTTGCGCACCCCGGCGCAACCACATGCAACGCACTCGATTTTCCTGTGGCGCAGTCGGCCCCGCCGCGCGTACAGTCGAATCGCGATGAAAGAAACAGACACCAAGGACCTCATTCCGACGGACTTTGTCCGGAAGATGAAGTTTTACCTGACTTCTCCACAGCCCTGCCCGTACCTGCCGGGCAAGATGGAGCGCAAGGTTTTCGCCAACCTTGCGGTCGACGGCGCCGTCAACCTCAATGACAGCCTGACGCGGTCCGGTTTCCGCCGGTCGCAGACGATTGCCTATCGGCCAGCCTGCAAGTCATGCGGGGCGTGCCGGTCGGTGCGGATCGACGTGGCGGCGTTCAAGATGACACGCCGGTGGCGGCGGGTCCTCTCACGCAACGCCATGCTGGAGCGCTCGCCCTCGACAGCGCGGGCGACGCGGGAGCAGTTCAGGCTGCTGAAGCGCTACCTGGACGATCGCCATCCGGGCGGCGGCATGACGGACATGGAAATCCGCGACTATGCCGGCATGGTGGATGCGAGCCCGGTGCGCACTGTGGTTTTCGAATACCGCAACCGCGTTGTCCCGGGGGCCGAGGACGACGGCGCACTGCAGGGCGCGGCGTTGACCGACGTGCTGCGCGACGGGCTGTCGATGGTCTACTCGTTCTTCCGGCCTGAGCTGTCCGACAGGTCGATGGGCTCATACATGGTGCTGGACCATATCCGGCTCGCTTCGGAACTGGGTCTGCCCTACGTGTATCTCGGCTACTGGGTGAAGGGCTCGGAGAAG
>CAYZHZ010000086.1:0-5784 GCA_964477625.1 uncultured Salinibacterium sp. | reverse complement strand
AGGCCGCTGGAAGTCTTCGACGGCGCGCAGTGGCGCCCGCTCAGCGAAGACGAGATCTAGGCTAGCCCGTTTCTGCTTCCAGCCACGCGGCGTAGTCCGGGTCGATTGCCACGATCTCTGTCGCGACGATGCATGGCGTGTCGTAGGGATGCAGCGCGCGGACGCGTGCGGAGACCTGGTCGAACAAGCCGGCGCGGGTCTTTAGCAGCAGGGTAACTTCGGTTGCTTCCTCGATCGCGCCTTGCCAGCGATAGACGCTCGTGATGTCGCCGCCAATGTTGGCGCAGGCGGCGAGACGTTCCGATACCAGATCGCGCGCAATGGTCAGCGCGCAGTCGCGATTTGGACAGGTCACCATGATGTCAATGAACTGCATGACAAACGTCTCGAGACGCCATCTCACGCTGATGGCGTCTCGATCATAGCTCCTGCGGGTGAAGGAGCCAGTATGGACTACGCGGTGCGGCCGCGCTGTGCCGCTTCAGCGGCTTCCTCGAGCTTGTCGCCGTCGCGGGTGGCGAGCGGGTCGGCCTTGCGGAGCTGTTCGGCGCTGGGCTGTTCGGGAATGTCGACGCCTTCGACGGGCGTGCGGGAGACTTCCATCGGATCCACCGGCAATATGCGAGGCTTCTCGGTCATGACTGTACCTCCAAGGTTACATGGAGGAAACGCGCAGGGCGTTGCCACAGTTCCGAACACGACGCCGCGCTAGAGGAACAGTTCCAACTGCACGTCGGCGCGTGCGTAGGGCGATGGCTGGCGCTCGCGCAGCGGCTGGAAACCAGCTGCGTGGTAGAGCTTCAGCGCGGGCCCGAGCACGGAATTCGTTTCAATGTAGACACGCGACATGCCCATGGCGCGGGCCTTCGCGATGGCGGCGTCAACGAGCATCCGGCCGGCGCCCTTCCCTTGCGCCGATGGCCTGACGCCCATTTTGGCAAGTTCGACCGAGCCGTCATCCATCCGCACCAGCGACACAACGCCAATGGCGGCGCCCTCCTCCTCCGCAATAAGGATCGCGCCGCCGGGATCGAGGATGTATGTGTGCGGATCGTCGAGGACGTCGCGGTCCTTCTGCTCGACCGCGAAGTAGCGCTCGATCCATTCGAGATTGATATCGCGGAAAGCGGCTTCGTCGCCGGGGCGGAAGTCCCTGACGACGACGGCCATGCCCTAGAACTTCACCTGCGGCGCCACGTTGAGCTCCGCACGCTCGGTCACGCCCACATCGAACATTTCGCGGCCGGTGAAGCCGGTGGCGCCGGCGATCAGCGAAGCAGGAAACTGCTCGATGGCCGTGTTGTAGTCGTTCACGGCCGAGTTGTAGAAACGGCGCGAGGCGGCAACTTTGTCCTCGATGGAGGACAGCTCCGTCTGCAGCTGGATGAAGTTGGCGCTGGCTTTCAGGTCAGGATAAGCCTCTGCGAGGGCGAACAGCTTGCCCAACGCGCCGGAGAGGACGCCTTCAGCCGCCCCGATGGCGGCCGGGCCCTGTGCGTTGGCGGCGGCAGCGCGCGCGGCGACCACCGCGTCGAGCGTCGTCTTCTCGTGCGCGGCGTAGCCCTTCACGGTCTCGACCAGGTTGGGGATCAGCTCGCGGCGGAGCTTGAGCTGGACGTCGATGCCGGAGAACGCCTCGTTGACGGTCTGCCGCTTGGCGACGAGGCCGTTGTAGATCACGATGATCGAGATCACGATCAGGGCGACAACGCCCAGGATGATGTAGAGCGTCATGTTGTCCACGGTGGTCGGCCCCTCATATGCGTCCGGCCGATTCCCGGCCCCGGGGCAAGGTATCGTATCGGGGCCACGAATCCAGTGCCGCAATGATTCCCCGCCGGGGCGCATTTGACGGGCGCTGGCGGCGCATTACGGTGCGCGCGCAACGGAAGGACGAAGGCTCATGAGCGCACAGGTCGGCAAGCGGGCGATCGTGACGGGCGGTGGGATTGCCGGGCTTTCGGCGGCGGCGGCGCTGGCCGGGCGGTTCGGCGAGGTGATCGTGCTGGACCGCGATACGCTGCCCGATGGCGCGGCGGTGCGCATGGGCGCGGGCCAAGGGGCGCACCTGCATCAGCTGCTGAAAGCCGGCGAGCAGGCGCTGGAGAAGCTGCTGCCGGGCGTGACGGACGGCTTCTATGCGGCGGGCGCACGGCGCATGCGCGTAGGGCGCGATGTGAAGGTGTTCGATTTCGGCGGCTGGATGGATGAATGCGATGCGGGGTTTGATGTCACCTCGCTGTCGCGCCCGGCGTATGAGGCTGTGGTGCGGGCGCGCGTGGCCACCCTGCCCGGCGTCAGCATCCGCAGCGAGACGCCGGTGAAACGGTTCGTGGTGCGCGAGGGGCGCTGCACGGGCGTGGAGCTTGAGGATGGCGCAACGCTGGAGGCTGACCTCGTCGTGGATGCGTCGGGGATGACGGCGCCGCTGATCGGCCAGCTTGTAGCCGATGGTCATGCGGTGTTCGACACCGAAGAAGTGCGGATCAATGTCGCCTATTCCACCGTACGCTTTCGCCAGCCGGAGAAATGGCGCGGGGAAGCGACGGGGTTCTTCCTGCTGCCGGGACCCCCGGGCACGCGGTTTGGTTTCCTGCTGCCCATCGAGGGGGATCAGTGGATTCTCTCTGTTGGCGCGCGAGGAAAGAATTCACCACCGCGCACGGTGGCGGAGATGATCGCTTATGCCGAGCAGTTCGATCCGGCGATCTATGAGCGCGTACGGGATGCCGAACCTGCGAGCGACCTGAAGACGTTCCGCAAGCCGACAGCGACCCGGCGCAAGATATGGGAAGCGGGAGCCAAGTGGCCGGAGCGGCTGCTGCCGATTGGCGATGCGCTGAGCAGCGTCAATCCCACTTACGGGCAAGGCATGACGGTGGCGGCGTGCGTGGCCGAGGCGCTTGCGGAGCAGCTGGACAAGCGCATCGCAGCCGGCGCGGGGCTGGATGGCCTTGCCCGTGAATACCTCACCGCGGCCGGAGAGATTTCGGGGCGCGCGTGGAGCCTCTCGATCAACTCCGACTATGTCTACGAAGAGACCGAGGGCGAGCGGCCGGCGACGTATGCCATGAACCGCGCCGTGGCAGCGACGCTGCGCAAGCTGGCGGATGAGGATCTGGAATTCCGGGCGCTGCGTTACCGGCTGGTGCACATGGTGGACTCGGCGAACGCATTGCGCGAAGGGCCGATGGGGATCCGGTTCTTCACGGCGCTGCAGGGGAGCATGGCGTGACCATGATCCGCCCGTCGCTGGCGGCCGATATCTTCCGGTTGCAGGAGGTCGAGCGGGCTGCGGCGGAGCTGTTTCGCGACTCGGGCCTGATCGATATCGACGCGATGGCGGTAGTCTCACTTACCGACCATATGGCGGCCATCGAGTCAGGGCTTTCGCTCGCCTGTGAAGTCGACGGACGCGTTGCGGGCTTCGTGATCGGCGAGTGGCAGGGCGAGGACATGTACCTGCACGAGCTGGACGTTGATCCCTCCTTCCAGCGGCGCGGCGTGGGGGCCGCGCTGGTGAGGGCATTCATCGAACTGGCAAAGGCCAAGGGCGCGCGCGATGTCTATCTTGCGACCTTCCGCGACCCGCCGTGGAACGCTCCATTCTATCGCAAGATGGGGTTTGCGGACGTGGCGCGCACCAACTACCTGCCCTGGATGACGGCGCTGGAAGAAGGTCAGGCGGCGTTCCTTGACCTGTCCACGCGCGTCTTCATGAAGCTGCGCCGCGACTAGCCGCCGCCGAGCTTGCGCAGGTTCTCTTCGTGCGTCTTGCGGTCGACCGCATAGGGCAGGATCGCGGCGATCATCGCGAGGCGCAGCAGCAGGACTGCCGGCAGATACCACCAGCCCAGCGCCACGAGCGCACTGTCGGGCACCTGGTCGGGCGCAACGCCCGAGGGGAACTGCGCCAGCGTGAGAACCAGCGTGGCGGCCATGACGCCGACACCGGTCGTGACCTTGAGGATGAAGGTGTTCGCGGCGAAGAACACGCCTTCGGAGCGGCGGCCGGTTTTCACTTCGGCCTGCTCGACGAGATCCGATATCATCGAGATCAGCAGCGCCTGCTGGCAGACGACCAGGATCACATCCACCTGCCCCTGCACAAGGACGACGAGGAAGGCCGCGTCGGTTCCTGGCGCAACCACGCCGTTGAGCCGCAGCAGCATTCCGATCGGGAAGGTGCAGATGCCGAGGACGCCCACAATGATGATGCCGCGCTTCTTGCCGAAGCGGCGCGTGAGGATCGGCGCGAGCGAGGCGCCTATGGCGACTGAGACGAAGATCACCAGCGTGAGAATGCCGATCTGTTCGGGCCGAAGCGCCCAGAAGTAGGTGGTCATGTAGAGCGACAGGGACTGGCCGAGGCCCAGCGTGGTTGCAGCGATGATGGCGGTGAGGAAGATTGCCGCCATCGACTTGTTGGCGAGCGTTTCGAAGATCTCGCGGAACACGCCTGCAAGCGACAGTTTCCGCTGCGGCGGAGCCAACAGGCGCGGAATGTGAGCGTGCGTGCCGAGCGAGGAGGTGATGATCGCCGCGAACATCACGCCAGCCGCGATCCAGGCGTAGACCGCGTAGGCGTCGGCGTTGAACTGTCCGTTGGATATCTGCGGGGTCACGAAGGCGGGGAAGATGAACAGGAACATCGCGACCGTCATCGCATTGCCGCCGGTCCATCCGAAGAAGCTGCGCCAGGACTGCAGCGTCGAGCGTTCGTCATAGTCGCGCGTCAATTCGGGGCCGAGGGCTGCGCTGGGCGTTTCGAAGAAGGTGATCGCGGTGCGGATGAGCACGGCGAGCACCAGCAGGTACCAGAACAGCGCGTTGTGGTCCCAGTCGCGCGGCGGAACCCACAGCAGGAAGAAGCACACGGCGACGGGAATGGCCGAGGCATACATGAAGGGATGCCGCCTGCCCCACTTCGAGCGGAAATTGTCGGACCAGTAGCCGACAATCGGATCGGAAATCGCATCCAGCACCAGCGCGATGGTGAGCGCGAGGCCCACCATGGGCGCCGGAAGGCCGACAATCTGCGTGTAGAACAGCAGCAGGAAGATCTGCAGGCCGGCGTCCTTGATGCCGAAGGCGGCTGAGCCGAAGCCGTAGGCCAGCTTCGTACCCAGTCTCAGACGATCCGTTGCGATGCCGGCCTCCCCGCGCTTTTGCGAAGGCTAGGCGTGGGTGCGATGCAGCAGCAACGGGCGCCTTAGCGTCAGCCGACGAATTTCCCGTTCTTGTTGAAGCCGCGCGGGGCCAGGCGGCCGGCCTGGGCGCGCTTGCCGATCCAGTTCTTCCAGTCGTCGGCGGACTGCTGGCGTCCTGCAGTATCGATCCAGGTGAGACCGTCGGCCTTGTTGAACGTCTTCAGATCGAGCAGCCCGCCGTCGCCGAAGGACTGGATCTTCACACCCTTGCCGCGCGCCATCTCTGGCATCTCTTCGGTCTTGAAGATCACCAGCTTGCGGTTCTTGCCGATGGACGCGACGAGGTCGCCTTCCACCTTGGCGCAGATGGCGGCCCGCTCCTTCGGTCCGACATTGAGGATGATCTTGCCCTTGCGGGTCGACGAGATCAGCTCTGCGTCCGGCACGATGAAGCCATAGCCCTTGGACGAGGCCACGATGCGGCGCGCCTTGTCCTGCGGGATCAGCATGGACACAATGGTTTCGGATTCCGGCACTTCAAGATTGAGGCGGATCGGCTCGCCATGCCCCCGGCCGCCGGGCAGCTTGTCGGCGCCGAGCGTGAAGGCGCGGCCGCCGGAGGCCATCAGCACGA
>CAYZHZ010000085.1:0-12241 GCA_964477625.1 uncultured Salinibacterium sp. | reverse complement strand
GTTTCCTCGCCCGGGAGTGCGAAGAAGATAGCGCCCGGCCCCACCTTGCGCGAATCGGTATGAACCACGCCATGCACAAGCACCGACGGGTCGGATGCCCCCACCAGTCGCCCGGCCACGATCGAGGCAACCTCGTCGAGTGTGAGCGGGATCATGCCCAACCTGCCTCGCGCAGCGCGCGCCGCGCTTCGTCGCGAGCCGAGAATTGGATCTTCTCGCCCTGCACGTCGATGTAATCCTCGTGGCCCGGTCCCGCCCAGAGCACGCTGTCTCCCACCTGAGCGGTCGCGACAGCGGCCCGAATCGCCTGAGCCTGCGAGGCGATCTCATGGACCTCTGCGGGGTGCTCGGCGGACGCCGCACCAGCAAGGAGAGTCGCGCGAATCGCGACCGGATCCTCGAACCGCGGGTTGTAATCCGTGATGAAGAGCACGTCCGATCCTTCCGAGCCGATGCGGCCCATGTCGAGGCGTTTGGAGTTGTCGCGGTCGCCGTCGGCACCGAAAACCATGATGAGACGACCTGTCGTGAACCTTCGGATTGCATCCATGGTGGTGAGGAATGCGTCCGGGCTGTGACCATAGTCGACGAATACGGCGGGTCCCACGTCGCCAGAGACCCGTTCGATGCGACCGGGCAGGTAGGCCCTGATGCCGCCCTCGGCCTCGAGCGCATGCCCGATTGCTTCGAGCTCGAACCCCGCCTCGACGAGCATGACGATCGCGAGACCCGCATTGGAGGCCATATGGCGTCCAATGACGGGTACACGCGTCGTGAGCGATCGACCGCCGGGGCCGGTGAGCTCGAATTCTGTGTACTCGACACGTTCATCGAGCACGGTGACGGTCCAGGCCGCGTGCCCAGCGGTCGTCGAGATCGTGGTGACCGGAATGCGGGATGACTCCACGACACGCTCGCCCCACGGCGTCTCGAGTGAGACGACGCCCCGGCGGGCACGGTCCGGCTCGAACAGCGGCAGTTTCGCGGCGAAATACGACTCCATGTCGGTGTAGTCGTCGAGATGGTCGTGACTGAGATTGAGGAACGAGACGACATCGAACACGAGACCATCGACCCGGTTTCTCGTGAGCGCTTGAGCGCTCACCTCGAGTGTCACGGCGCGAACGTTACTCTCCCGCATCCGAGCAAGAAGCCCGTGAATCTCGGTCGCCTCAGGCGTCGTGAGACTAGACGTGACGGTGAGATCGCCGATCTTCCGCTCCGCCGTGGTGCTGAGTCCCGCCACCAGCCCGAGCTGGCCGAGAATTCCGTGAAGGAGGTAGGACACACTCGTCTTGCCGTTGGTTCCCGTGATGCCGAATAGCAGTGGGGACGCATCCGTCGTTCTGTACACCCACGCGGAGATCGCCCCCAGCGCTTCACGGGGAGACTCGACGACAACGATGGGAAGTCCGGACTCGGCGGCGATTCTCGCCCCCTCCTGATCGGTGAGGAGTGCGACGGCACCCCCCTCCCGCGCCTTGTCCGCAAAGACGGCACCGTGACGGTGAGCACCGGCAACACCGACGTAGAGATCGCCGGGCAACAGGTTGCCCGTGTTGAGCGTGATGCCGCTGACTTCCACCCCGTCGAGTGAGCCGATGGACTCGAGACCGAATTCATCGACGAGTGTGGCTAGGGGACGTGCGGACGGATGCTCGGGACGGAGGATCGAAGATTCTCCGGCGCTCACTCGATCTCCTACTGCTCGTCGCGCATCACCACGTGAGTGGGATGTCCGGGGCGGGTTCAGTTGACGGCGTCACTCGGAAGGTCGTCAGCGTCTGCGCCATGACATCGTGGAACGTCGTCGCGATTGCTCCGGAGGAATACACACTAGTCGGGATGCCCGCCGTGACGACAACCGCGTACTGAGGGTCCTCGGCCGGCGCCATCCCCGCGAACGAAATGACTGCCGCGTCGCCGTATCCGCCCGAGTCATCTGCGACCTCGGCGGTACCGCTCTTAGCGGCAACACGGTACCCAGGAATCGTGAGGTCGGCGCTCGCCCAGCCATCGGTGACGACCTTTTCCAACATCTCCACCGTCTGGTCGGCCGCGGATTCCGAAACAACGCGCGTGCCCTCCGTCGAGGGGAGTTGCGTCACGGTGCCGTCCGGCCACTCGCACCCTTCCACGAGAGTCACGGGCATCCGCACGCCACCGTTGCCGAGGGTCTGATAGATGCTCGCCATCTGCACCGACGTCACCGTCATGCCCTGGCCGAACTGCACCGCGTAGTTGGTGCGCTCGTCCCACTGGCTCGCGGGGTGCACGAGGCCCTCGGACTCACCGAAGAATTCGACCTCGGTCTCGCGGTTGAGGCCGAAGGCCTCCATGTAGTCGAAACGCTTCTGAGCGCTGAGTGAGTCAGAGAAGAGTGACACCGCTGTGTTGGACGAAAAAACGAGCGCACCCGTGAGCGTGTACCGCAGATCGTCGTGCGCGAACGAGTCCTTAATGAAGCCACCGTCCGAGAGATACAGGCGTCCCGGGGCAGTGACCTGGGACGTGGGCGTGACGACTCCTGCGTCGAGGAGGGATGCTGCCGTGACCGCCTTCATCGTCGAGCCTGGCTCATAAGCCCAGCTAAACGCGCGCGAACCGAGGGCCGTGTTCGGCACGCCATCGACGTTGTTTGGGTCCACAGACGGGTAGTCCGCGACCGCCATCAGGTGACCGTCGCTGACCCGGATTACGACGGCTGTAGCCCACTCGGCTCCCAGATCCGAGTATGCCTGCGCCATGCGCTGCTGCACGTAGAACTGCAGATCGCGGTCGATGGTGAGCCGCAGGGTACCGCCGTTCTTCGGTTCTTTCGTCGTCACGAGGCTGCCAGGAAGGCGCGTTCCGTCCTCGCCCTTTTCGTACGTCGCGGAACCGTTCTCGCTCGCGAGGCATTCGTCCTGGCCGATCTCCAGCCCGGCCTGCGGGCCGTCGGTTCCTATGAAACCCACGAGGTTCCCCGCGATGGCCCCGTTCGGATAGGTGCGAGAGGGTCGTAGATCGTAGTAGACCCACGGAATGTCGAGTTCCTTGACCGCCTGGAAAACCTCCAGCGTCACGCCCTTCGCGAGGTACAGAAAATCGGACTCGGGGTCGGCCATGAAGCTCGCCGTCATGACGGTGGCGTCCTGACCCGTGAGTTCGGCGATCTTGGCGAGGTCTTCCAGAACCGCCCCATTCACTTCTGGGCCGGTGAGCGCGCTGCGCGGAGACGCGTTGATGTCGTAGCGCTCTACGCTGCTCGCGAGCGCAGCGCCGTTCGTGTCGACGATTTCGCCCCGTACGCCGTACGTCACAAGCTCCTGAGCGCGCTTCGACAGCGACTGGGCGTTCAGTTCATCCGCCTGCACCACCTGAATGTCGACGAGTCGCACCACGAACACCGACACAACCGCGAAGATCGCGAGTACGGCGAGCGAGATACGCAAGCGAGACCGTCGCGTCCTCATGCCGAAAGCCCCATCAGTGGGTCACCGGGGCGGGGAGGGACTGCACAGTCGGCGTAGGGCTGGTGGATGATCCACCCGCCGTCGTCGCGGTTGTCGCCGCTTTCGTGCCGGTGGCACTTCCCGCGTTCGCTGGGTCCGGCGTCACCGACGGCACCCCCGTGAGGAGATCGTTCGCCACGAGATTGCATGCTCCCCCACATCCCGGCCTGTCGACGGATCCAGGGGCGGCTGCGATCGCCCCGGTTTCGAGGTTAAGGAACAGTGGGCTGGTTCCCGGGATCATTCCCAGGTGTGCCGCATTCGCGGCGAGGTTTTGGGTCGATCCGAGCAGGTCGAGCTTCTCGGTCAGATTCTCCTGCGTGCGGAGAAGTTCTTTCTGCTGACCTTGCAGGCTCGCAATCTGATAGGCACCGTCACTGACCACGATGCTGAGCAGCAGCTGTGCCGTGAAGATAACGAAGAGACTCGCTACTGTCGCAATGGCATAGACGACCCGGGGACGTGACTTGCGACGCTGACGCGGCGATACCGCGGTGATGTGTGGACGAGGCTCTTCCCGCACCGGGATGGTGTTGGGTCGGGCGTAGGCAAGGTTGGAACTCATGCGACGGCCCTTACCCGCTCTGCCGCGCGAAGGCGCACGGGGGTCGCGCGCGGGTTGCGCGCGCGTTCCTCGTCACTCGCGACCTCGGCACCGCGCACGAGCAGCCTGAACTCGGGCCGATGCTCGGGCAACTCCACGGGAAGTCCGCGCGGGGCCGTCGAACTCGTGCGGCCCTGAAGCGCGCGCTTAACGATCCGATCTTCCAGCGATTGATAGGAGAGAACGACGATACGACCCGACACTGCCAGCGCATCGAGCGCAGCGGGGATGGCGCGCTCAAGCACGTCAAGTTCCTGGTTGACCTCAATGCGAAGCGCCTGGAACACGCGCTTCGCGGGGTGCCCAGAGCGCTGGGCTGCCGCGGGCGTCGCCGACGTGATGATGTCGACGAGCTGTGCTGAGGTCTCGATGGGCGCATCGTCCCGCCGCTGAACAATGCGGCTCGCGTATCGGGGCGCGAGCTTCTCGTCTCCGTAGTCGTAAAAGATGCGCCGGAGCTCATTCTCGCTGTACGTGGCGACGATCATCGCGGCGGTACGCTCCATCGTCGCGTCCATGCGCATGTCGAGCGGGGCGTCCTTCGAATACGAGAACCCGCGATCGACCTCATCGAGTTGGAGTGACGACACCCCGAGATCGAAGAGGACCCCATTGACCTCTGAGATGCCGCGGTCGCTGAGAACCGAGGCGACCTCGTCGTAGACCGCGTGGACGAGGTGCACGCGCGCGGAGAACGCGGCTAGCCGACGGCCCGCGATGGCCAGGGCATCCCTGTCACGGTCGATGCCGACAACGGTGAGTTCTGGGAAGCGGCGCAGCAGTTGCTCCGTGTGTCCGCCCATGCCGAGTGTCGCGTCGACCACGACTGAGGAGGCGGACCCGATGGCTGGGGCGAGCAGCTCGATCGAGCGCTCGAGCAGCACCGGAACGTGGATGTCGTTATCTGCCATATCGATGTTCGGGCTGTCCCCGACGCTGATCCCCATCCGGTACGACCTGACATCGGGGAAGAAAGTCAGGGCCTGCCGGCTGGGAGTCAGCGTCTGGGCATCAGAAGAGCCCGGGAATCACCTCCTCGGTCGTGTTCACGAAGTCGGCCTCGGCGCTCTCGTAGTACGAGTTCCAGGCCTCGGTGTCCCAAATCTCCGCACGGTTGCCCGCGCCGATCACCGTGAGCTCGCGGTCGAGGCCTGCGTACTCCCGCAGGGCGAGCGGGATGGTCACGCGGTGCTGCTTGTCGGGCGTCTCCTGGTTGGCACCGGAGAGGAAGAGTCGCAGGAAGTCCCGAGCCTGCTTGCTCGTGACAGGCGCCTGCCGGATCTTCTCGTGCAGCGATTCGAACTCACGCTGACTGAAGACGTAGAGGCAGCGCTCCTGGCCACGCGTGACGACGACTCCAGAGGCGAGCTCGTCCCAGAACTTGGCAGGAAGGATGATGCGTCCTTTGTCGTCGAGTTTGGGGGCGTACGTACCGAGGAACACGGCTGGCCCTCCCCTCGATCTCCGGCCCGGATTCAGGTGTGCTCCACTTTACTCCACTTTCCACCACAAGAACGAGAACTTCGCGCCCGAAATGTCGGCAAGCGCCGCTATGGCCCTATAAACGCTGGGATCGTTCGGTGGAGGGAAATGGAGGCTAAAGTGCCAAATCGGCACAAAAAAAGAGACCAACCCTAAGGTTGGCCTCTAAGAAAGGGTGAAGCGCTAGTCGCGCCCGTCCTGTCGCTTGTCCCATCGGTCGTTCAGCGAGTCCATGAAACCGCCCGATGTGCCGCGCTTGCCGTGCGACTTCGACCCTGAACGTGGAGCCTGGGCTGAGCCTGGGCGACGAGGCGGCGCAACGGCGAGGAGTACACCGACGAACATGATCGCGAAACCCAGCACGCCGACGAGGGGCTGGCGGATGATCACTCCCCCGACGAGCGCCGCGATGCCGAGAACGGCAATGAGAACGCCCACAGCGAGGAAGGTGTAGTTCGGCTTACCTCGACGCGAACTCACCGTCGCAACGAAGTCAGCGTCGTTTTGATAGAGACTGCGCTCCATCTCTTCCAGGAGGCGCTGCTCTTGCTCGGAAAGTGGCATCCTGACTCCTTCCCGGGTGGGATCGACGCTAAGAGTCCATAGTACGCCCCTGCGCGGTAGCTAGGCTAGGCGGGTGGCTGAGAGTACCCGGTTAGTTGACCTTGTGCAGCAGGGACTCGATTCGTTCCTCGACGAGCAAGGATCCGCTCTCGGCGCGATCGCGCCGGAACTCGAACAACTCACGCGGCAATCGCGCGCGTTCTTGGCCGGCGGCAAGAGGTTTCGTGCCCTCTTCTTGTACTGGGGATGGCAAGCGACGGCGGGGCTTCCCCACGGATTCGATCCCCTGCCGGACGAGACCACGTCGGGCGACCTGGCGGGTATCGTCCTCGCCGCGTGCTCCCTCGAGGTCTTCCATGCTGCGGCCCTCGTTCACGACGACATCATGGACAATTCGGATACTCGCCGCGGAGTGCCCGCGGCACATAGGCAGTTCGCCGAGTTGCACCAGCGCAACGAGTGGTCAGGGACGCCCGCGACATACGGCGGCTCTGCTGCGCTCCTCCTCGGCGACCTCCTCCTGGGGTGGAGCGACGAGCTGTTCGATCGTGGAACGAATCAACTGGCGTCCGCTGCAGCTGGACGCGCGGGGCGTGCCGAGTTCACGCGCATGCGCACGGAAGTAACCGCCGGTCAATATCTCGACATTCTTGAGGAGAACGCGTGGCGCTCCTACCCCGACGCAGATGCGCTGGCGAGGGCACACCGCGTGATCGTGTACAAATCGGCAAAGTACAGCATCGAAGCACCACTGGCGATTGGTGCGGCGCTCGGGGGCGGGACGCTGCCGCAGCTTGACGCCCTACGGTCGTTCGGCCTGCCTCTCGGGGTCGCCTACCAGCTGCGCGATGATCTGCTCGGAGTCTTCGGCGATCCAGAAATCACGGGCAAGCCCGCGGGAGATGACCTTCGGGAAGGCAAGCGAACCGTGCTTGTCGCGCTCGCACGAACGAGGCTTCCCGGCCATATGCGCAACCTTCTCGACGAGCTCATCGGAGACCCCGATCTCGATCAGGAACAGGTCGCCATGTTACGAACTGCCCTGCGCGACTGTGGCGCGGTCGACGAAGTAGAGCGAATCATCGAACACAACGTGGGGCTCGCGCGGCGAGCGTTAGTGGAGGCGCCCATCGCTGCGTCGGCGCGCGAAGAGTTACTTCAGCTCGCCGGCACCGTGACGAAAAGGAACTTCTAGAAGCCGAGCGCCTGTGCAACTCGGCGAACCTCTGCTTTCCGCCCCGAGTGGAGGGCCGCTATCGGGCTGGTTCCGAGGCTCTCTTCTTCGTTCAGCAGCCAGCTCATGGCTTCGTCATCGCTGAACCCGCTATCGGCGAGTACGACGAGAGTGCCGCGAAGCTCGTGCATGGGCTCGCCGTCGACGATAAAGGTCGCTGGCACTTTCCACACGCCATCGATTCGACTCGCCAGCAGTGAGCGGTCTTCGATAAGCCGGCGGACCTGACTGACCTTGAGCCCAAGCATCTCGGTGAGGTCAGGGATCGTCAGCCATTCGACATCGGCAGGAGTACTCACGGTACAAGCGTGACACGAACGACCGCTCTGAACCGGGAGGCGGCGCTGAGGTCAAATGTTTCGAACATGTAAATTCAAATCACACTAGTCACGCTAATTGACAGCTTGTTATATCTGTGACAATTTGGTAACCGCGTCGCGGACCACTGCGGCGAGCACCTCCTCGGGGCCGGGAGCAGGACGGAAGCCATGACAGACACACTCGGACATCACAGCGATAGCGCTCGATTCGTCTTCGACGGGCTCGTTCCGACTCAGCGCCCTGATGTGGCGCGCGTCTCAGATCGCTCCCGAGTCGTCAAACGCGTCTTCACAACCGTGCCCATCGTGCTCGTCGGGTCAATGGCGGCAATGACGCTCAACCTCACAGGATCGGTCGAGCCCGCAGAGGCGAAGTCTCCCAAGCCCAAGGGCACGGCCGCTGAGCTGGGCAAGTCGCTTCGCAACGCGGTCGCCGCAGCCAATATGGCGATCAAGTCCACCGCGGCGGCACACACATCGGCAACGCCCGCCCCCACGACCTATCGCGTCTCAGCAGGGGACACCATCAGCGAGATCGCCGGACGATATGGACTCTCTACTGCGTCGGTCCTCGCACTCAACGGACTGGGATGGTCATCGCTTATCTTTCCCGGGCAGGAGCTCAAACTCACGAACGACGGAACCATCCCCACGCCGATCGCAGATGCGACACCGGTGACATCCGATCGGTACACGATCGTGACGGGTGACACCATCAGCGCCATCGCCGAACGCTTCGGGGTGTCCACGCTCTCCGTGCTCACCGCAAACGGGCTGGGGTGGTCAAGCATCATCTATCCCGGTCAGACCCTCGCCATTCCCGGTGTTCTCGCACCGGGAGCTGACGACGAACTACCCGCGGCCCCTCCCCAGGTCGTGGAGGAACCCATCATTGAGCCTGTCGTTGACGTCAGCACTGAGCCTGTCGTCGAGGCACCTGCCCCGCCCGAGCCGCAGCCCGTCGCCACGGGAACCTACACGGTCGTGTCGGGTGACTCGCTGTCGGGAATCGCGGCTCGTCTGGGAATCTCCACACAGGCGCTCCACGACGCGAACGGCCTCACATGGGAATCCGTGATCTTCCCGGGTGACGTTCTCGCTACCCCCGGGGCGGCGACGATCGCACCCGCCTCGAGCGGTTCTTCGCTCAACGATGAGATGCGCGCCAACGCCGCCGTGATTGTGCAAGTGGGTCGCGAACTGGGAGTGCCGGACTACGGCATCATCATCGCCCTCGCGACGGCGATGCAGGAGTCCAGCCTCCGTAACCTCGACTGGGGCGACCGAGACTCGGTTGGTCTCTTTCAGCAGCGCCCAAGCTCCGGGTGGGGGTCGGTCGAACAGCTCACCACGCCCCGGCACGCGGCGATGCTCTTCTACGGCGGCCCCAGCAACCCAAACAGCGGGTACACGCGCGGACTCTTGGACATCTCCGGCTGGGAGAGCATGCCGCTGACGGTCGCGGCACAGAAGGTGCAGATCTCCGCCTACCCCGACGCGTACGCAAAATGGGAGTCTTCGGCACGTCAGTGGTTTGCCGAACTCGGCTGATCCGACTCGGCCTGTCTACCGGGCCTCTCCAAGGGTCGAACTTTAGACTCGAACGGTGAGCGTCAACAGCACGGACCCGATGATCGGTCGTCTTCTCGACGGCAGATACCAGGTTCGATCTCGAATCGCTCGCGGGGGCATGGCGACCGTCTATCTCGCAACCGACCTACGTCTCGAGCGCCGCGTAGCGATCAAGATCATGCACGGGCATCTCGCCGACGACAGCCAGTTCAAGGAGCGGTTCATCCAAGAGGCCCGCTCGGCCGCCAGGCTTGCTCACCCCAACGTTGTGAACGTGTTCGATCAAGGACAAGACAGCGACATGGCGTACCTGGTCATGGAGTATCTGCCCGGGATCACTTTGCGAGACCTGCTCCAAGAGCATGCCGTACTCACCACCGAGCAGACGCTCGACATCCTTGAGGCCGTACTCGGTGGGCTGGCCGCAGCACACAAGGCCGGCATAGTGCACCGCGATCTCAAACCCGAGAATGTCCTCCTCGCGGACGACGGTCGCATCAAGATCGGCGACTTCGGACTGGCTCGGGCCGCGAGTGCGAACACAGCTACCGGTGCAGCTCTGCTCGGCACCGTCGCCTACCTCTCCCCCGAACTCGTCACGCGCGGAATTGCGGACACCCGCAGCGACATCTACGCCGTGGGCATCATGATGTACGAGATGCTCGTCGGTGAGCAGCCGTTCAAGGGCGAACAACCGATGCAGATCGCCTATCAACACGCGAACGATTCGGTGCCGCGCCCGAGCTCGAAGAATCCGCGCATCCCGGAGCAGCTCGACGAACTCGTGTTGTGGTCTACAGCGCGCGAACCCGATGAACGCCCCAAAGACGCCCGGGCCATGCTCGACCGGCTTTTCGAGGTACACAGCGACCTCATGACATCGGTGCCGCAATCGACTTCACTCCCGACTCAGCGCACGATGGTGATGCCAAGCGCTGGCGTCTCGCCGCGACCGGAGAACACGGCGGAGACCCAGATCATCGGTGCTCGATCCCGCGGCGCCTCGACACCGGCCGTCAGGGACAACGTCGCTGCACTCGCCGCGAGTGAGGCCACACGCAAGAGACGTCGCTGGTGGATCATTGGCGCGATCGCTGCACTTGTCATCGCAGCAGCCGTCACCGGGTGGTATTTCGGCGCAGGACCAGGCTCGAAGGTGACGATTCCCGAGGACCTCGCCGGCATGTCCGTCGAACAAGCGACCGAACGCCTCAACGACCTCGGGCTCACGGTCAACCCCACCACCGGTGAGACGGATGACCCCGTCGTTGCTGCAGGGCTTGTGGCGGATTCGGACCCGCCGATCGGCTCCCAGGTCAATCCCGGCGCCGAGGTAACAATCCTCGTCTCCACAGGACCGCGCATGATCGACCTCCCCGCATTCGCGGGCATGACTGAGGATGACGCGCGCTCGGCCATCGAAGCGGCACCGTTCACCTTGGTGGACCCCGTTCTCTACCAGTTCGACGCGACAATTGCCAAGGGCCTCGTGGTCGATGCACTGGGCGCGAGTGGCGAGTCCCTCTTGGCTGGCGGACAATACGGCGAACTCCAACCGATCACACTCATCATCTCGGCCGGCCCCCTGCCCGACGTCGGTGGGAAGTCGGTGCAGGAGGCAACCCAGATCCTGGCAGGCGTCAAGCTCACGGCGACGCCTGGAAAAGAAGAGTTCAGTGACTTTCCCGCGGGCTCGGTAGCAGGCATCGATCCCGAGCCAAACGCAGACGGTGTCGCACGAGTCTTCCGCGAGGGAGACTCCGTCGACCTGATCATTTCCCGCGGGCCCGACCTCGTTCAGGTCCCCGACGTGATCGGCGATAACATCGCGGCAGCGAAGGCGGAGCTCGAGGGTCTCGGATTCGTCGTTGAGGTCGACACCAACATCCAGGAGATCTTCTGGAGTTTCCCCCCTGCCGTCGTTACGGGTCAGACGCCGGGTGGCGGGGAGATGGCTAAGAGAGGGTCTACGGTCACCATATCCGGCTAGTCGGCGGACCGCCGACTAGCCGACTAGAAGGCCGTCAGCTCCTCAGCCACCAGGAAGGCGAGTTCCAGCGACTGCATGTGGTTGAGGCGCGGGTCGCACAACGACTCGTAGCGCGTCGCGAGAGTCGCCTCGTCGATCTGCTCGGACCCACCCAGGCACTCGGTCACGTCATCGCCGGTGAGTTCGATGTGGATGCCGCCCGGGTAGGTTCCCGCCGCGCGGTGCGCTTCGAAGAAGCCCTTGACCTCGTCGACGACGTCATCAAACCTGCGGGTCTTGTACCCGGTGGGGGTAGTAAGACCGTTACCGTGCATGGGATCCGTGACCCAAAGCGGCATCGCATCCATCGACTTGATCGCCTCGAGTAGAGGTGGCAGCGCATCACGTACCTTGCTCGCACCCATGCGAGTGATGAAGGTCAAGCGACCGGGCTCCCGGTTCGGGTCAAGCTTGTCGATGAGTTGCTTCATCGTCTCGGCCGTCGTGGTGGGTCCGAGTTTGACGCCGATGGGGTTGCGCACGCGA
This sequence comes from uncultured Salinibacterium sp., assembly GCA_964477625.1. Classification (GTDB taxonomy): domain Bacteria; phylum Actinomycetota; class Actinomycetes; order Actinomycetales; family Microbacteriaceae; genus Rhodoglobus. The sequence continues at coordinate 456 of CAYZHZ010000085.1, read as the reverse complement.
GAGAAGTAGTCGATATGTGCGCCGTCGAGATCGCGAGTGCGCTCGCCCACCCAGAGGAAGTGAGCACTCGTGTTGTACGGCGTACCGGTACGCGAATCGATGCGTGTCATGGGGCGCTCGTAGTCCATGAGCAGGCCCTCGTGGCTCGAATAGAACTCGACACGTTTGAGCTCGTCGAAGTCGGCGCCTGCCGCCTCCATGAACTTGATCGCGCGGTCGATCTCGCCGGCGAGCTTCTCGTAACGGTGATTCGCGGGATTCGACGCGAATCCCTTATTCCAGGAGTGCACCTGTCGCAGGTCCGCGAAACCACCCTGCGTAAAGGCCCGAACGAGGTTGAGGGTCGAGGCTGCCGTGTGGTAACCCTCGACTAGCCGGCTCGGGTCGGCGGTACGCGACTCAGGCGTGAAGTCGTAGCCGTTCACGAGGTCGCCGCGGTAGGCGGGCAGGGCGACG
>CAYZHZ010000084.1:0-12588 GCA_964477625.1 uncultured Salinibacterium sp. | reverse complement strand
GAAGGTGATGGTCGAAGGCGACATGGAAGCCGGCGCGTGGAGCTGCGGCATGGTCGCGGGCCTGATCCACGATATCCCGACGGTGAAGGAGCTGATCGACCGCATCATGCGGGAGGCGGACGAGATCATCTCGAAGCGCCTGATGGGGATGCGCGGCTAGCGATAGTCCGGCGGCCTGTTGTCGACGCCGTTCAGTTCGTTCATCACGATGCGGATGGCGTTGACGACGTAGGCATCCTTCCCGCCGATCTTGCGAGCGAGCGCTGAAAGGCCGTCCAGCATGGCCGGGCTGTTTGCGCCAAGGTCCGCGATGGCGACAAGGAATGCCTCGAAGCGCGCGCAGCTTTCGACGCGGCCAGGCACGTCCTTGTGCTGTCCGAGCGGCAAGCCGTCCATGATACGCAGGATTTCCGGTGCGAGGCGCGGATCTTCGGGACCGGAGAAGATTCTGCGAGAATCGCGCAGCATGGCGATGCCGGCGCCGAACGTGTCGTCTTCTGGCGAGACCAGCCAGCCCATCATCAGGCCATAGGCGTCGGGGCGGCGCAGCAACAGGTCCGCTGCGAGTTCGCAGGCGGGATTGTAGAGGTTGGCGTGGCGGCGGAGGGTGTCGAGGTCAGCATCCTCGCGCAGCGCGCCAGTCTGCTGCGTGAAGAGGAAGCTGGCGAATGCGTCGGACACGCCGGGCGGCGGGGCAGGGACGTTCATCAGCTCCCGGCCAAGACGGTGGGCGCGCGACATGTCGGCCTGCTGCCCGCCAAGGCGCTGCTCCAGCGCGGCGAGTGAATCGAAATCCTTCACGCGCGTGCCGGCAGGGTAGACCAGCGTGGGATAACGCACGAGCGTTGCCGACATCGGCCAGCGCCATGGGGCGCCGGCATGATCGACCGTCACACGCGGGAAATGGCCGAGCCATTCGAGCACGGCATCGGGCGTCGGCAATGGGCGCCATGCCGTCCAGGCGTTGCCGGTGAAGCGTCCATCATCGCCGATCTGTTCGGTGGCGCTGACCGCGCCACAGTGGAGGCAGGCGTGCACGCTGGGATGCGCGGCTGGCCAGACGGTTCGATGGAAGGCGGAGGGACAGCTGCAAGCGACGGTGCGTTCGCTGGAGCTGGTATCTCCCGATGGCTCCGCAGCCGGGGCCGGGGCAGGTGCGGTTTCAGGCTTCGGCTTGGCTGGGCGCGGCGGAAGCGAGAGTTCGCCCTTCTCGAAATAGGTGCGCATGTGGTTGTTGCGCGGGCCGTCTGTCGCGTTCATTGCGAAGACAAGCTTCACCGTTTTCCCGTCCTGCTCCCAGTCGATTATGATCTGCGTCCAGTCATCGCTGATATCGATGTGGCGAATGACGCCGACCGCATCGAAAGGAACCTCCACGCCGTTCGCGTCGGCAAAACCGCGGATGATGCGATAGCTGTAGTGTGAGGCCAGATTGTCGACGGTTGCAGCCATGCGGCGCGTCCTCCCTGCCCAGCGCTTAGCAGCCGGGCGGGGCAGCGTCAGCCAGCTTCCATCACGGGTTGATCAGGCGCTGACGCCAATGCCGGTCGGACACGAGACGCCGGTGCCGCCGAGGCCGCAATATCCGTCCGGGTTCTTGGCGAGGTACTGCTGGTGATATTCCTCGCCGTAGAAAAAGGGCGGGGCCGGGCGGATCTCCGTGGTGATCTGGCCGATGCCGGCCTGTCTCAACGCCGATTGATACGCTGCGCGTGAAGCTTGCGCCTTTTCGGCCTGGCTATCGGAATAGGTGTAGATTGCCGAGCGGTATTGCGTGCCGACATCGCCACCCTGGCGCATGCCCTGGGTGGGATCGTGGTTCTCCCAGAACACCTTCAGCAGCGTTTCATAGCTGGTGATCTTCGGATCAAACACGACGAGTACGACTTCGGTGTGGCCCGTGTCGCCCGAACAGACTTCCTGGTAGGTGGGGTTGGGCGTGATCCCGCCCTGATAGCCGACCGCCGTGGTCCACACGCCGTCCTGCTGCCAGAACTTCCGCTCTGCGCCCCAGAAACAGCCAAGGCCGAAGACGGCGGTTTCCAGCCCGTCGCCGAACGGTCCCTTCAGTGGCCGGCCGTTCACGAAATGGCGGTTGCTGACCGGCATGGGCGTGACGCGGCCGGGCAGGGCCTCGCCCGGTTTCGGCATCGTCGTTTTCTTTCCAAGGGAAGACATGACCGTATCCTTGAGGGCGCAATTGCAATCATTATCTGACGCCGTCTAGGCCGAAGGTCAAAACCCTTGCCCGGTGGGGCCGGTAACTTGCGCTTCAGGCAGGCCCATGTAAAAGGCCCCCCTGCGCTGGTGAGGTGGCCGAGTGGTCGATGGCGCACGCTTGGAAAGCGTGTTTACGGGAAACCGTAACGTGGGTTCGAATCCCACTCTCACCGCCAGTTTCCCCTTCGGTTACCGGACGTAGGGCACGCGCGCTCCGCCGTGGCCTGTTCAGACAGGCGGGTACGGCCTAGGGTTTCGATGTTGGATCCGGGTCCGCCTTGCGTGGGCCGGTCGCTATCGGGGGCACATCATGGCCAACCGCAAGGACAGGCGAAAATCAGCCGCCGTCAGGCGCTCCTCCGGGACCATGTCCGCGAAGGAAAAGCGCCAGCTGATCATCGGCGGGCTGATTGTCGGCGGCGTGGTTGTTGCTGTGCTCGCGATCTTCATGTGGCCGCGGTAAGGCAATGACCCTATCCGACTGGACCCGGCTTTGGATTGTCGCGAGCCTTGCGACGGCTGCCTGCTCACCTGCTGATCCGCCCGGAAAGAAACCAGCCATCGCTGTTACAGAAGCACGCCTCTGGCAGCTCAAAGCGGCTTGTAAGGAATTCCAGTACAACGTCAGGAAGGATTGGGAGGTTCAGGTTTCAGACCCGGTTCTGGTGGGAGAGCGAGCCGCAATCGACCAAATGAAGCGAGCATGCACTGACTTTGAGCGCGAGCTTTGGGATCAGGGGCTTCCCGTTTTCTGAAGGCCCGCCGCCTTCGCCCAAAACCTGAGGGCAAATTCAAACTGAGACACTACCCAAATAGGGGTCCGATTGACTCTTTCTCGTGGCCGAGTCCTAATGGAACAAATAGTGAACATATCCACAGGATGCTGGGCGTGGCGAGCGCGGAGCTGGAATTTCTGAGGCGGGAGGTGGCGCGGCTGGAGCGGGGGTCTTCCGCGTCCGCCGCAATGCGGTTTGCCACTGGGGCGCCGGGACTCGATGCGGCGCTTGGCGGCGGCCTCGTGCGTGGCGCGATGCACGAGCTGTTTGCCGGGAGTATTCTCGATGAGGCGTCAGCGGCGGCGTTCGCTGTCGGGCTTGCGCTGCGCGCTTCGCCTGCCGCGCCCATCGTGTGGGTGCGCCAGGATTTTGTCGGGCTGGAGCTCGGCGAGATCTACGCGCCCGGCCTTGCCGAGCTGGGCCTGTCGCCCGAGCGGCTGATCCTCGTGAAGGCGCGCGATGGTCCGGGCGTGCTGCGTGCTGGCGAGGAAGCTGCGCGCTGTCCGCCCCTGGGCGCCGTGATCATCGAGCCGTGGGGCAATCCCAAGGCGCTCGATCTGGTCGCCTCGCGCCGTCTGATGCTCGCGGCGGCGCGCTCGGGCGTGCCGGTGTTCATGCTGCGCGCGGGAGGAGCGCCGCTGCCAAGCGCGGCGGCGACGCGATGGCGTGTGAGGGCGGCGGCTTCTGCACCGCTGGAGGCGTCGGCGCCGGGTCATCCCGTGTTCGAGGTCGAACTGATGCGCGACCGGGCAGGCGCCATGGGCCGCAACTGGATCGTGGAATGGAAGCGTGATGTCCGCAGCTTCAGCAATATCGCAGGCGAGGGAGCAGCGGCGCTATCTGGCGGCGTGGTTCCCGTACCTGCCGGCGGACCGCATCCTGAGGGCGAGTTCCACCGACGGGCTGGATAAGCCCGAGGAACCCTTGCCCCTCGTGCTGGTCGAGAAGGTGAAGGGCGCAAGCCGCCTCGCCGCCGTGAGCCGCAAGGCGCGGCGGGCTGGACTCGCGCCGGGCCTCACGCTGGCCGATGCGCGTGCGCGCATTCCCCAGCTGTGGGTCGAGGAAATGGACCGGCAGGCGGACGCAAGCCTGCTTGACGCTGTGGCGGAGGATTGCGATCGCGTGACGCCCATTATTGCCATCGATCAGCCGGATGGGCTCACGCTCGACATCACCGGATGCGGGCATCTGTTCGGCGGCGAGGCGGAGTTGCGTGCGAAATTCTCGCGGCGCTTGCGAAGGGCCGGTCTCAATGTGCGCACGGTGGTTGCCGGCGCGCCCGATACGGCCCGCGCGCTCGCCCGCCATGGCCGCATCGCCATCGTGCCGCCCGGGGAGGAGGCGGCGGCCGTACGCGGCTTGCCCCTCGCTGCGCTGGGGCTCGAGGTGAAGGACCAGCTGGCGATCTCGCGCGCGGGACTGAAGACGATCGGCGCGCTTGCCGACCGGCCAAGTGCGCTGTTCGCGGCGCGCTTTGGCGAGCAGATGACGGCGCGGCTGGCCCGTCTTCAGGGTCACGCGCCATCGCCGCTGGTCCCGCGCCGCACTGTGCCCATGCTGTGGGTGGAGCGCCGCTTTCACGAACCAATCGGGCGGATGGAGGATATCGAAGGCGCGCTGGCGGAGCTTGCCGGCGAGATATGCCAGATGCTGCTGGAGCGGCGCGAAGGCATGCGCGTGATCGAGGCGGGCTTTCATCGCGCCGATGGCGCCGTGCGCCGCATCGCTGTCGAGACAGGGCGGGGCATGCGCGATGTTTCGGCGCTGCTGCGCCTGTTCCGTGAGCGGCTGGACGCGCTGGCCGATCCCATCGATCCGGGCTTTGGGTTTGATCTTGTGCGCCTCAGCGTGCTCGAAGCGGAACCGCTCGCCATGCTGCAGCCTGGGTTGGATGGGCGCGCGCTGGAAGCGGACGAGGTCGCCAACCTGGCGGACAGGCTGTCGGCGCGCTTCGGACAGGATCGGGTGCTGCGCTTCCTGCCGGAAGATACGCACGATCCCGATCGCGCGGCGCGCATTGTGCCGGTGCAGGCAGCAGCAGCGGTCTTGAACTGGATGCAGCCGGCGGCAGGCGAACCGCCGCTGCGCCCCCCGCTGGTGTTCGATCCGCCACAGCCGGTGACGATCGCGCTTGCCGAAGTTCCTGATGGCCCGCCGCGTGCGTTTCGCTGGCGGCGCGTGGAGCATCGCATTGCCGGTCACGAGGGTCCTGAACGCATCGCGCCGGAATGGTGGCGCGAGCAGTCCGGAGAAGCGCGCGATTATTATCGCGTGGAAGATACGGAAGGGCGCCGTTTCTGGCTGTTCCGGGTTGGCGAGTATGGAGGCGAGAAGCCGCCACGCTGGTTCCTGCACGGAGCATTCGGATGAGCGCGCCCGCCTATGCAGAGATGGTCGCCGCCACCAACTTCTCCTTCCTGCGCGGAGCATCGACCGGACAGGACATGGTTCTGCGCGCCCTGCAGCTTGGGCACACGGGCATCGGCATTGCGGATCGCAACACGGTTGCCGGTGTCGTGCGGGCGTGGGCTGCGCTTGAGCGTATCCGCGAGGATGGCCTGCCGGCGCCGACGCGGGTGCGTGAAGGCGGCTCGCCGGGCGAGATAGGGTGGGTCGAACATCCCGACGAAAAGGCGTTCGCCGCTTTCCAGGAAGAATTGAAGCTGCGTGCGGAAACGTTCCATCTTGCCACGGGCGCGCGGCTCGCTTTCACGGATGGAACGCCGGATATCATCGCCTATCCCGAAGACCGTGCGGGGTGGGGGAGGTTGTGCCGTTTGCTGACGGTCGGGAACATGCGTCCGCCGCCGGGCGCCACGCGCGCCATCAAGGGTGAGTGCCGGCTGGTGCTTGGGGATCTCCTTGCGCATGCGGATGGCCTGCTGCTGATTGTCATGCCGGAACGCGGCGCGCGCGAGCTTGCGCCTGTGCTGCGGCGTCTGACGTATGCGAGACCGGGGGCAGTGTGGCTTGGCGCCAGCATGCACCGGCGCGGCGATGATACGCGCAGGCTGGCGCGGTTGAAGGCGATTGCCGACGAAGCGGGCGTGCCGCTGCTGGCGACTAATGACGCGCTCTATCACGATGCCGGTCATCGCGACCTGCAGGACGTGATGACCTGCATCCGTGAAGGGGTAAGGCTGGAAGCTGCGGGCTGCCTACTGGAGGCGAATGCTGAGCGCCATCTGAAGCGATCCGAAGAAATGGCGCGGCTGTTCCGTGCTGTGCCCGAGGCGGTGATAGAAACACAGCACCTGCTGTCCCGCATCGATTTTGATCTCGGACAACTGTCCTATGAATATCCTGACGAGCCGGTGCCGCCGGGTTGGAACGAGGATGACTATCTCGCGCACCTCACCAGCGTGCATGCAGAGATGCGTTATCCCGATGGCGTCCCGGAGCGCGTGGACAAGCTGATCGCGTTCGAGCTGGAGTTTATCAAGCGGCACAGGCTCGCGCGCTATTTCCTGACAATCTACGATACTGTGCGCTTTGCGAAGGACAGGGGCATTCTCTGTCAAGGGCGCGGGTCGGCTGCCAACTCGGCGGTGTGCTATGCGCTGGGCATCACCTCGGTTGATCCCAGCACATTCGATCTTCTCTTCGCACGCTTCATGTCCGACGAACGTCGCGAACCGCCGGACATCGATGTCGATTTCGAGCACGAACGGCGCGAGGAGGTGATCCAGTACATCTACAACCGCTATGGCCGCCATCGCGCCGGCATTGCAGCAACTGTGATCCACTATCGTCCGCGCAGCGCCATGCGCGAGGTGGGCAAGGTGTTCGGTCTCACCGATGATGTGACGGCGCAACTTTCGGGACTGGTGTGGGGCAGCTGGGGCGGTGCGCCGGCGGCGCAGCAATTGCGTCAGGCCGGGCTCGATCCCGACAATCCGGTGCTGCATCGCGCATTGCGCTTCGCCAACCGGCTGCTCGGCTTTCCGCGCCACCTGTCACAGCATGTCGGCGGATGCGTTCTGGCTCGCGGTCGGCTGGATGAACTTGTCCCCATCGGTCATGCGGCAATGGACGATCGCACCTTCATCGAATGGGACAAGGACGATATCGATGCGCTCAAGCTGATGAAAGTCGATATCCTCGCGCTCGGCATGCTGACCAGCATCCGCAAGGCGTTCGATCTTTTGCACCACCATGAAGGACTGAAGCTCGGCCTGCAGGATGTTCCGCCGGAAGATCCGGTTGTCTACGACATGCTGTGCAAGGGCGATTCAATTGGCGTCTTCCAGGTTGAAAGCCGCGCCCAGATATCGATGCTACCGCGCCTTCGCCCGCGCAAGTTCTACGATCTCGTCATCGAAGTTGCGATCGTCCGCCCTGGCCCGATCCAGGGCAATATGGTGCACCCTTACTTGCGCCGGCGAAATGGCGAGGAGGCAGTAGAATTTCCAGCCCCATCGCCTGAATTTGGTCCGCCGGACGAACTGAAGTCGCTTTTGAAGGAGACGTTCGGCGTCCCCCTGTTCCAGGAACAGGCGATGAAGCTTGCGATGGTCGCGGCGGAGTTCACATCAGAAGAAGCCAACGGCTTGCGCCGCGCGATGGCGACCTTCCGCAATGTCGGCACCATGCACAGGTTCGAGTCCCGCATGGTCGAGGGCATGGTCGCACGCGGCTACGAACGCGACTTCGCGCAGCGATGCTTCGACCAGATCAAGGGCTTCGGCAGCTACGGATTCCCCGAAAGCCATGCGGCGGCGTTTGCGCAGCTGGTCTATGTGTCGTCGTGGCTGAAGCGTCATCATCCTGCGGCGTTCACATGCGCGCTGCTGAATTCGCAGCCGATGGGGTTCTATGCGCCGGCGCAGCTGGTGCGCGACGCGCAGGAAAAAGGCGGGGTGGAGGTCCGCCCTGTCGACGTGAACTTCAGCTGCTACGACAACACGCTTGAGCGGCGGGAGGATGGCTCGCTCGCCCTGCGCCTTGGCTTCCGGCAGGTCGACGGCATGCGCGTGGATGACGCGGACAATCTCGTCGCCCGGCGCGGAGGGGGATATGGCAGCATACAGGAGATGCGTGAGCGCGGGCGCGTGTCGACGCCGATGCTGCGGAAGCTGGCGGACGCCGACGCCTTTCGCTCGCTGAAGCAGGACAGGCGCGAGGCGCTCTGGGATGTACGCCGGCTTCCTGATGATGGTCTTCTGCCGCTGTTCGCGGCCGCTGAAGCGCGCGAACTGGGCGAGGAGCCGCCCAGCAACCTTCCCGACATGCCGCTGCGCGAGCATGTGGCGGCGGATTACCAGACGGTTCGCCTGTCGCTGAAGGCGCATCCGATGCAGATCCTCCGTCCGGTATTTGCCGCCGAGCGGGTGCTGTCATGCGCACAGACAAATGAGCTTGCTGATGGGCGGTGGGCGCGCACGGCGGGCGTTGTGCTGGTCCGTCAGCGCCCGGGCAATGGGAAGGCAATCTTCATCACGCTGGAAGACGAGACCGGCGTCACCAATGCCCTGCTTTGGGCGCGTGTGTTCGAGCGCTTCCGCGCCGAAGTGATGGGCGCGAAGCTGCTGCTGATCGAGGGCAGGGTGCAAAAGAGCAAGGAAGGCGTCACCCACCTGATGGGCGCCCGCATATTCAACCGTTCAGGAGAATTGGCCCGCCTGTCGGAAGATCATGTGCCGGAGATGCAGCTCACACGCGCCGACGAGGTGAAACATCCCCAGCATCCGCGCGGACCGAAAGGGCTTGACGGTTTGTTCCGTCATCCGCGCGATGTGCGCATCCTGCCCAAATCGCGAGACTTCCACTAAGAGCCTGCGCGCGCCGGTTGACCTTTCGCAAGTTGCAGCGCGATGTGCGCACTAGGATGTGCGCAAAATGCGGAGTAGCAGAATGTCCGATGCCACGGTGAGGCATGCCACTGGCCCGCTCATCGCGTTGATTGCGGCAGCGTCTCTCCTGTCAGCTTGTCAGACAAGCGAAGCTCCTGCCAGCGGCGAAGCAGAGGCGCGGGGCTGGGCAGGCGCGCCGCTCGATTCCGATCCAGAACAGGTTGCGGCCGGCCGCCAGATCGCCGAGCGCGAATGCGTCCAGTGCCACGCAATCGACAAAACGTCGGCGAGCCCGAACGCCGCCGCACCGCCTCTGCGTGAAGTGCTGTCCGTCAACGATGCGGACAATCTGGCCTACCGCTTCATCGAGGCGATGCGGGTCGGGCATGACGAGATGCCCCTGTTCGATTTTGACGTGCGATCAGCTGATTCGCTGATCGCCTACATTGCCTCGATCACCGAGTGATTCCGAAAACATGACGCGCGATCCCGGGGGATCGCGCGCTCACTGCCGGTTTCACTGTGACAGCGCTGCTGGCTAGCCGGCGCGCAGCATCGGCCCGTCATCCGCCGAGCCGCCCTCTGCTAGGTCCTCAAGGATGTCGCGGCGCAGGATGGAGCAATGATAGAGTGAGCCCATGCGGATCCAGCCGCGGCGCTGGAATTCCGACATCTTGCGCGAGACGGTTTCAAGACGCAGGCCAAGAAACTCGGCCATGTCGCCGCGGCGCATCGGCATGTCGAACTGGCCATCATGCGCGCTGTCGCAGAGATCACAGATCGTCAGCAGGAAGTTTGCGAGCTTCTGCTCGGCTGACTGGGTGCCGACAGCGGCGAGCTGGGCCTGCGCGGCGCCGAGCTGGCGGCCGACCTGACGCAAAAGCTGGTCGGCAAGCTTGCCGTCGCTCAGGCAGATTTCGCTGACCCGCGCCATCGGGATGCTGCGGACGACTACCGGCGTGATCGCTTCGCAGCCATTGGAATGTTCGACATCGGATTCCAGTCCGAGGATCGACCCAGTATTGGCAAAGCCGACGATCTGGCGCTGGCCGTCGATCAGCGTGCGATAGAGCTTCACCCAGCCTGACTCTACGACATAGAGGCAGTCGCGCTCGTCGCCTTCATAGTAGAGATGCTCGTGCGCCTCGATCTGGCGCAGGGCAGCGCGCGAGGGCGTCCGCTCCTTGCGAGCCGACTCTGGCGCAAATCCCGTGATAGCTCCGCCTGCAATGCACATGAATGCCTCCTGTCCGTGTTGGCGAGGAGAACGATGTGCTTCCTATCTTGCTGGCTTTTGTCGAGGTGTGTCGGCGTGTGTGACGAAGTGTGTCTGGCGGCGGAAAACGACCGATTCACCGGCCAAATTCGCGACGACGAGGATCGTCGCGACCAGACGCCGCAGCTGAAATGATAGAGGGCTAGCGGTCGATGACGCGGAAGTTCGCAACTGGCGGCTTGCGTACACGCGTTGCGTGCACGTGTTCGGGCTCAAGCGCCGCCACCGCGACCCCGAGAACCCGCAGCGTCGTTGCGAGGTCCTGGTCTGAAATCGCGCCGAGCACTTCGTCGCGCATCTTGGCGGCGATCTGGTCGACTTCAGCAATGATGCGCTCGCCTGCGGGCTGGATCAGCACAAGCTTGGCCCGCCGATCTCCTGGCGCCTCGGTGCGGCGAACGAGGTCCTGCGCTTCGAGGGCATCAAGCAGGCGCACAAGCGTAGGGCCCTGCACGCCCATCCGTTCGGCAAGATCCGATTGGATCAGGCCCTGAGGCGCGTTGGAGAGATGATAAAGCGCATTCCAGCGCGCTTCCGTCTGGCTTGTCGACTTGACGCGCTCGGCAAACCGGGCGCGGAAGCGCCGCGTCAGGATAGCTGCCGTGAAGAACGTCTCGAGCTGGGCCTTGGCCCGTTCGGGAGAAACCTGTGTCACAGCCAATGCGCCCATTTCTAAGCTTGCTCCGGATCCTGCGCAGCACCGCCTGCGCCAAGCTCTACTAGCAAGCTAACAAGAACCGACGTTACAGAATTTGACTGGAGTCAAACAGGCGCAAAGACAAGTTGGCTGGCGAAACTTGTTGGCGTTGTGCTGCCGCGCGCGAAAACAGTCAGGCCGTACTGACACGCATTCGCAGCACGGATGCGGTTGAACTCCGATTGCCGCAACGTTCAGACCGCGAGACTGTGGCGACCTGCCTGTGGCGCAAGATCGGGATCGAGGCAGGCTGCGACATTGCGTACATAAGGTCGTCCGCGTGCGGTGATGCTCAGCCTTCGTCCAGAACGCTCGGCGATTCCCGCAGCGATTGCGCGTTGCAGATGCGCAGGCGAGGCGATGAGACTATCGTCGAGCAGGTCGACTTCGAAATCGCATAGCAGCCTCTCGATTGTTTTCGCCACGCGAAGATCCCGCTCGCTGAGTACGGCGCCGCGCGTGACAGGCGAGCGGCGCTCGGCCAGCGCTTCGCGATATCGCGCCGAGTCGGCGACGTTCTGGTAGATCAGGCCGGGAAGGGACGAGATGGACGAGGCGCCCAGACCGATCAGGGCGGTGCATGCATCTTCAGTATAACCTTGGAAGTTCCGGTGCAGCTGGCCCTGGCGTGCGGCGGCGGCCAGCGAATCGCCCGGCGCAGCGAAGTGGTCAAACCCCACGGGGAGGTATCCGGCCTGCTCAAGCGTGCGTGCGGCGGCTTCGGCCTGGCGAAAGCGCGATTCGCCCGCAGGCAACTCGTCTGTGTTGATGCCTTTCTGGTGTTTCTTCATCCAGGGTACGTGCGCGTATCCGAAGACCGCCACGCGATCGACATCCTGCATTCCGGCGAATGTGGCCGTTTCCACGACGTGGCCGAGCGTCTGCCCGGGCAGGCCGTACATCATGTCGATGTTGATGCCTTCAACGCCAGCAGCCCTCAGGGCGCGGATAGAGGCCTCAATTGCGGTGGGCGGCTGTATGCGATTGATGCGCTCCTGAACCGCGTGATCCAGCACCTGCACGCCAAGACTGGCGCGGGTCAGGCCGTTGCGCGCAAAGGCGTCGATCACGTCGCGGGAAAGCCCGCGCGGATCGGACTCGGCGGCGATTTCGGGATAGCGGGCGAACGAGAAGGCGCGGCGCAGCGCCGCAAACAGACGGTCGATCTGTGCCGGCGTCAGTATGTCAGGCGAGCCGCCGCCGAAATGGACACGCGTTACGCGGGCGTCGGACGGCGTCAGGGCGGCAACCTGCGCAATCTCAAGCTCTAGCGCATCCACATAGCTGTCCACCGGATCGGCCAGAGTGGGAACGCTGGTATGGCAGCCACAGTACCAGCACAGCTTCTGGCAGTACGGGATGTGAAGATAGAGCGAGAGATCAGCGCGGGCAGGGAGGGCGGCAAGGGCGCCCGCCGCCGCGGCTGGCCCAACATTGCCGCTGAAGCGGTTGGCGGGTGGGTAGCTCGTGTAGCGCGGCAGCTGCTCCTGCGCGAACTCGGGGAGGTAGTCCCATCTGCGCGCCGTGGATCGATCAGGAAGCGCGTGCCCGATCATTGGACGTTCGCCGGCAAGCGGACTGCTGCGACATGTTCGCGCGCAATCATCATGATCGGAGCAACTAGCGCGACGATCCCGCCGAGCGCCATCAGCCCGCATCCGGCGCAATGTGCGTGATCGGTGACTCCGAGAAGCGCGGGGTCGCCGCACCACGCCGCCGCCATCTGCGCTGCAAGGCCTGAATCGCAGGAGCGCGTGAAGGCGCCAGCTACAGCAATGGCGACACCGGACAGGAATACAGCCACTGATTTCACGGGCGCCTCCACAT
>CAYZHZ010000083.1:0-12676 GCA_964477625.1 uncultured Salinibacterium sp. | reverse complement strand
CCCGTCCACAGCCAACCGTCGACGATCTTGCGCGCGGTGAGATCCGGCGAGCCCCAATACTCCGACATGCGGGTAGGGCCTCGGGCAATGATCTCGCCGGTCGCCCCCGGTTCGACGTCGTTGCCATCGGGATCGACCACACGAACCTCGACCCCGGGCGCTGCGGCGCCCACGGACTCGCGGTTGCCCGCGCGATCTGGGGTCAAGAATGAAACGGCCGACGTGAACTCGGTGAGCCCGTACCCGTGGAACAGCCGCAGCCGGGGCCATCGTTCGGCGAGCTCGTCCGACCATGCCTCCGGCATGGGAGACCCGCCATAGAGCACGGTGCGCACCCGACCGAGTGCGCGATCAGCGTGCTCGTGAGTCATGACCAGGCGGATAATGCTGGGCACCGCCGTAACGTAGGTGACCTGCCGCAGCGCGAGTTCGTCTACCGCGTCCTGCGTGCGGAACGATCGCAGCAGCACGGTCTCGCCGCCGACGAGGATCATGTGGCCGAGTTGATCCACAAACCCCGTGTTGTGGAACAGCGGCACGAGCACAACGGTGCTGTCGTCGGACGAGGTGCCGAGAACCCGCGCGAAGACGCGAGATCCTTCGGCGAGCGCCTCGTGCGAGAGCAGTGCGCCTTTCGGAGTGCCGGTCGTGCCCGAGGTGAAGCTGATGAGAGCTGACTCGGTGAGCCCGATGGGTGTGGGGTCGGTGGGCTCGACAGGGTCATCGAGGAATGACCCGGGTCGATCTAGGTGCTCGACCCGACGAGTCACACCCTCGGCTAGCGCGGCGTAGCGTTCGTCGACCAGCACGAGTGCGGCATCCACAAAATCGATCTGATCAGCGAACTGCTGTTGTGAGAGCCGGGTGTTGGCGGGAACGATGATGGCACCATGGGCGAGCACGGCGAGGTAGGCGACGACCCACCGCCACGTGTTCTCGCCGATGAGCACGACACGGTCACCGCGTGAGATCCCCCGCTCGGAGAGCGCAGTTCGCGCGCGGTCGACGGCATCCGCCAACTCGCGATAGCTGAGGGTCGTGTCGGACTCCGTGAGCGCGCGAGAATCCGGAGTGCGGGCGGCCCAGTATCGCAGTGCATCGGGGATCGTGCCCTCGGCGATGACCGAGGGCTGGTCGTCGAGTACGGCGGGCATCAGAATCTTGCGCCCTCTCGCACCTCGCGAGCTGCCTTCAGGTACTCCTCGAGCCGACCGTCGGCGAGTACGCCTCGCGCCTGAGCGAGATTGTTGGCGGCGTAGCCCTGGTAGGTCCACCCATCGAGGGGCGCGGTCGAACCCGACAGGATCGGCTCGGCCATGTGCGCCCACGCGGCTTCGCGAATTCCGGCGATCGCCCGCATGAGTTCGACGCGTGCCGCCTGCCCCGCGTCATAACTCGGGTCGTAGGCCACGAGCAGCGCGTGCGTTTCGTCGGCGTCCAGTTGCGCCTGGCAGCAAAACGAGGCGAGCTCGAACGCGATCCACCCGGTGCCTGCGTAGTCGAAGTCGACGAGCACGAGACCGTCGCCCGTCTGAATGAAGTTCTGCGGCACCAGGTCGCTGTGGCAGAATCCGCGGGGCGCATCGCGAGTCTCGAACAGGGATTGGATGCGCTTGACAGCCGCGAGTTCCTCCGTGATCTGCTGAGCAAATCCGACGCCGTCGCCGTCGCCGAATTCGACGAACGTACCCAGATCATCAAACGGGGAGAACACGCGACCCGCCGTTGTGCCTTCGTTGAGTGTGCGCAGCGTGTGGCCGATGGGGGCGAGCAGGTCAGCCTCACGCACATACTCAGAGGTGACTGTGACGCCCTCGATGAACTGCGAGAGGAAGTGGCCGTCGGGGAGGTTCTGCGCAACGATTGTGGGCGCGAGACCGAGTACCGCAGCATCCGACTGTGCTTGGATCGCTGCCGCGCGATCGACGCCCCACCGCTCGGCAAGTGGGTCGCACAACCTCAGCGCCCAGTCCGCACTCTCGGTCTGGACGCGCAGGTTGACGTTGCTCGCCCCGCCCGAGAGCCGGGAAATGCGCGCGCTCGCGCCCGTCGGCAGAACGTTCCATTGGGTGAGTAGGGTCGTCGCGAGTGAGCGCGATGCGGCGTCGACGTCGGGGGCGAAGTCGAGAGTGTGCTGCGTCATTGCAGTGCTCCTTGTCTCTCTCGGCTACAGGGTGAGCCCGTGACTGATGGCGACGTGCTTGAGTTCCGTGTGGTCTTCGAGCGACTTGATCGAGAGGTCACGGCCGATACCGGACTGCTTGTACCCACCGAAGGGCATCTCGGCCGCGGTCGGGCCGTGATCGTTGACCCATACGGTGCCCGCCTCGACCCGGGCGGAAACCCCGATGGCACGAGTCACATCGCGGGTCCACACGGATGCGGCTAGCCCGTAGGCGATGTCGTTGGCCTTCGCGACCGCTTCGTCGTCGGTGCTGAACGAGCCGACGACGACGACGGGACCGAAGATCTCTTCCTGCACGATTTCGTCGCCCTGTTTCGCTCCGACCACGACCGTGGGAGCGAAGTAGGAACCCTCGATGTCGGGCACGACACCACCCGCGACTACCTCAGCACCACCCGCAACGGCACGCTCGACGAACCCTGCGACGATCTCCTGCTGCCGACGGGAAACGACGGGTCCCATGCGCACGCTCGGGTCGACGAACCCGTTGCCCACCGTGAGGGAATCGGCGAGCGACCGCAGCCGATCGATCACCTCGTCGCGAATCGACTCGTGCGCGTAGATCCGTGTTGCGGCGGTGCAATCCTGGCCCGAGTTGCGGTAGACGGCACCGGCCATCGTGGCGGTGAGCTTGTCGAGGTCGGCGTCGTCGAACACGAGCACCGGAGCCTTGCCACCGAGCTCCAGATGCACACGCTTGATGGTCGAAGCGGCGTTGCGCATGATCGTGCGCCCCGTGCTGGTTCCCCCGGTAAGGGAGACGAGAGCGACATCCGCATGATCTGCGAGCGGTCCCCCGACCGACGCTCCGCCGCCCGTGATGACGTTGAGCACGCCAGCGGGCAGCACCTCGGCCGCGAGCCGAGCGAGGTAAAGCGATGTGAGCGACGCTTCGGTCGGTGGCTTAAGCACGACGGTGTTTCCCGTCGCGAGTGCCGGTCCGATTTTCCAACTCGTGAGGCCCATCGGATAGTTCCACGGCGCGAGAGCGGCCACGACGCCGACAGGTTCGCGGCGCACGATACTCGTGATGCCGGGCTTGTACTCCCCAGTCGCGGGAACCGTGAGAGACCTCGCCGCGCCCGCGAAGAAGCGATACTTGTCGGCGGCCGAATGCATCTCGGCAATCGCGTCGGCAAGCGGCTTGCCTACGTCGCGTGACTCGAGTTCGCCGAGAACCTCAGCGTGTGCATCCACCAGATCGGCAAGCCGAAGGAGCGCGACCGCACGGTCTTTCGGGGTCAGACCCCGCCACGCCGGGAGAGCGGCGCGGGCCGACTTCACCGCGGCGTCGACGCCCTCGACGCCCACGTCGCGGATCGCACCGATGACCGCTCCCGTCGCAGGCTCGAAGACATCGGTATTCGTGCCCTTCGAGTACGGTTCTCCCCCAACGATCGGGGTGAGGGTCGAGATGTCGAACAGAGTGTTGGTCATCGCGAGATGACTCCTTCCGTGAATGCTCTTCGGCGCGCAGCGAGCGTGGTGAAGTAGGTGAGTGCGGCCTCGTGATCAATGATCTCTGGACCGTGTGCTCCGGGCTCAATCACGGTGTCGAGACTCGCGAGCACGGCCGCCGCGGCCCCGAGCCCGGTACCGACAGCCATGACGTCGTGGTCGATGACCGAACGAGCGCCGAGCTCGACGCCGTTGGCAAGGGCGACGACGTGCACGGCCGTGAGAGCGTGGGCCTGGGGCGACTGTCGAGCGCGGTGACGCGCCCACATCATGTTCCAGAGAAACTCCGCCGGCTCGATCTCGTGTCCGTTGACCGACACGGGCTCGTCGTAGCCGAAGCCGATTCGCCCGAGGGTAGAGAACGCCGAGTTGGCCCACGCGGGCTGCAGGGTGCCCTGACACGCGATCGTGCGGAGATGCGCAAACGCGCGCGCAAGCGTGATGGGCTCGGGGTGAGCGGTGTCGTATGCCTCAACCTCCCCGAGCGGATCCGGGAATCGATAGCTACGCGCCGTCTCTGGGCGGAACCCGACGCTCTCGTGCGGCTCGCCGTTCTCAATGTTGATCGCGGGCACGACTGCCATGTGCAACATGTGTCGCAACGGTGCCAACCCCCCGGGGTCGGGTTCGTGCGTCGCCCACGCGACGCGGATCTCGTCGGTGTCTGGGTGCGCGGCGATGAGCTCCGCGGCGAGCCAGTTGGAGACTCCGGGAGAGAGACCGGCACCCGTCACGAGACTCGTGCCCGCCTGGCGAGCAGCGTCATCGAGGGCAAGAATCGACTTCGTCGCTTCGACGTCATCGGCAATGTCGATGTAGGGAACTCGCGCCGCGAGCGCCGCTTCCGCGACGCGAGTCGACACCATGAAGAAGGGACCCGCGAGGTTCAGGACGACGTCCGCGTCGTCGAGCGGGAGGTCGTCGCGCGTGATGTCGAGCGCGAGCGAGCGAATTCGCGATGGATCTAGTGAGCGCGCGTCATCGAGTGACGCCTGATCCCGGTCAACGACGGTGAAAATCCACTCGGGCGCATGCTCGGCAAGGATGGCGAGTGCGCTACGGCCCATGTAGCCCGCACCGACGATCCAGACCGACTTACTCACAGCATCCTCGCTTAACGTTCGTTCGTTAAGACGAAAGTACCGGCACGTGCGAGCGAGCGCAATACCCGTTTGCTACCGTGGCCGAATGACCGCCCCGCCGACCCCCTTGCGACTCGCCGATCGCATCATGGGGGCAGTCGAGCTGGATGCCCTGCTCCCCTTCCCGGTCGCGATCGCCGCCCTGCAATCCGCTCTCGGCCGCGTCGGCACGTCGTCGACGCCACGCACCGCCGTCGACCTCGCCGCGGGGCAGCTCCTGCTCATGCCGAGTGAGCTCGACCGCTTCGTCGGATGCAAGGTCATCTCGGTCGCGCCCGGCAACCCCGAGCACGGACTCCCCCGCATCCAGGGCGTCTACCTGCTCATGGATGCCGCGACGCTCACCCCGCTCGCCTACCTCGACGGTGCGGAGCTCACCGCGATCCGTACGCCGGCGGTGTCCGCAGCCCTCGTCGACCTGGTGGCGGCACCGGATGCCCGCACCCTGGGGCTCTTCGGCGCCGGCCCGCAAGCGGTGCGGCACGTCGCCGCGATGCGGTCGATCCGCGACATCGAGCGCGTCGCGGTCGTGGGGCGCTCACCCGCCCGTCTCGAGGCGAGCGTTGCACTGCTGCGGGCGAGCGGGGTGGATGCCGTCGCCTCAGACCCCGAGAGCGCGGCGCACTCCGATCTCATCGTGTGCGCGACGAGTGCCTCGAGCCCGGTCCTCGCCGATGCGGACATCCCGGCGGGCGCCACCGTGGTCGCCGTCGGATCGCACGAGCCACACCGACGCGAACTCCCGGGCGAACTTCTCGGCCGCAGCCATGTCATCGTCGAGTCGCGCGAGGTCGCGACGACGGAGGCGGGCGATGTCATCCAGGCAATCGCCGAGGGCCACCTCGACGAGGCCGCCCTGGTTGAATTCGGCGACGTCGCCACCGCAGTAACCGGCTTCGACCCCACCCGACCCCGCGTTATCAAGACGTGCGGGGTCGGCTGGCAAGATCTCGTGGTCGCGGGCGAGGCGTACGAGCGCCTGGGTACGCGACCGCTGGCCTAGCTCTCCGGGTCGTACCCGAACTCGCGCAACTCCTGGTCGCACTTGCAGCCCCAGGCAAATTTCGCGGCCCATTCCAGCGCGGCCTCGCGATCGGGCAGCTCGAGCACGGTGAAGCCGCCATTGATTCGGTGTGTCGGGTCGTAGGGCCCGGGGGTGACGACCCCGTCGGCAGAGACGCGCACGGGCTCGACCTCCTCGAGGATGCCACCGCCGAAAACCCACACGCCGGCGGCTTTCGCCTGCCGCATCACTTCGCGCACGTCTATTCCTGCCTGAACCAATTGTTCGTCTGTGAGAACCATGGCTTCAGCGGGAAAGGAGATGAGGTACTTGGTCATGTGGACAGCGTAGACATCACCACCGTTGCTCGCTAGAGCGGGCCCGTGCGACCCCGGCGCCGACGCGCGATCTGCACGAGCGTGGCGACCATCGCGAGGGCGAGCGGAACGCACGCCACCACGGGCAGCAGGGCCGGCGTGCCCCACTGCAGCACGAGCGAACCGAGCACGGTTCCGACTGCGGTACCCACGAACAGGGACGACGTGTTGATGGCGAAGACGGGGGCCGGATCATCCGTCTGCAGTAATCCCAACTCGTACTGCTGCGCGGCGCCATACAGGGAGCCGAACACACCCCACACGAGCACGACGACAGCGACCGCAAACACCTCGGGCGCGAGAGGCAGCACGAGGCTCGTCACGATCATGCCGACCACCGCGGCGAGCGTCACGATGAAACCCCCCACCCGATCGACGAGCCGCCCCACGACGGCGATCGCGATGAGACCCGATGCCCCATAGACGGCGAGCGTCACGGCGAACTCGCGCGAGTCGAGTCCCGCGGTCGCCGTGAGCAGTGGCGCGAAGAAGACGTAGACGGTCGAGTTGCCGGCGCTGAGCAACGCGGTCGTGCCGGCGATCGCGAGCACCTCGGGATTGCTCAGGGGGCGCAGCCGCTGTCGCACCGTACTCGTCGTGGCGCGCGCCTCCTGTTTGGGCACCCACGCGAGGCCGACGAGCGCGACAAGCCCCAGCAGCGCGACGAACCACAGCGAAGCGCGGTATCCCCACAGGTCGCCGATGAGCGTTCCGATGGGTGCGCTCACGGCCGATGCCAGCACGAGCCCCAGGAGCACCGCCGAGATCGCACGTCCGCGCTGCTCGGGCGCGGCGAGCGAGAAGGCAACCGCGGAAGCTTGCGGGGTGAAGCCCGCGGCCGCGAGCCCCACGAGTGCGCGCATCGCGAGAAATGAGTACGGGTCGCGCACGAGAGTCGTCGCCGCGAGTATCGCGATGAACGCCACCATCGAGATGATGAGGATGGTGCGATGCGAGTACTTCGACAGAAAGGCTGGCAGCAACGGTGCACTGATCGCGTAGGCGATCGCGGTCGCCCCCGCGCTCAGGCCCACAAGTGAGATGGGTGCATTCAGCTCACGCGCGATGTCGGGCAGGATGCCCACGATCACGAACGTGTTCGTTCCCGTGGCGAAAGTGCCGAGTGCCAGCAGGAAGATCCGCCGGTTCATGCGAATCCTCCGTTGCGGCTCCCTTGACTCTACGCGCGTAGACTCCCAAGTCTACACCGCCCGCGGCATGGCCTCGAGCTGACGCATATCGACGCTGGCCAGGTCGGGTGGGTCGATGTGCGTCAGTTCGCGGCGGCGAGACCCACGTGCCTCGGCGTTCAGTCGAGCGGGCGCACCGGGTCGCCGATGAGCGGCCCCGCAGCATCCGGCACACCGTCGTCGTTCATGTCGCGCCGCCGCGCCCGCCGCACGTCCCAGCGCAAAAGAACGGCACCGAGCACCGCGCTCACGAGCGAGCCGATGAGGATTGCCAGTCGGGCGGAATCGGTGTGGGTCGCGTCCGGGAACGACAGCTCGGCGATGAGAAGCGACACCGTGAACCCGATCCCCGTCAGGAGGCCCACGGGCAGCAGGTCGCGCATGCCGATCGAGTCGGGTAGACGCAGGCGGCTCACCCTCGTGACGAGGGCGGTGGTTCCGAGCACGCCCACGAGCTTTCCGACGACGAGCGCGAGCACGATCGCGGCCACGACGGGCTGGGCGAAAAGCTCCGCTCCCCCAGCGACGGCAACCCCGGCCGCGAAGAAGGCGAACACGGGCAGCGCGATCGCGGTCGAGACGGGGCGGATGAGGCGTTCCAGGCGGTGCGTGCGCGATTCCGTCTCCCCGTGCACGAGTCGTGCCGGCACCACGGCACCCAGGAGTACGGCCGCGATGGTCGCGTGCACGCCCGACTCGTGCATGGCCCACCATGCAACGAGGGCGACCGGCACGAGCATCCACCAGTGCAGGCGACGCAGGCGGGTGAGTACCGCGAAAAGCGCGACAGCGACAACGGATACTGCCAGCCACCCCACCGCGATGCTCGCCGTGTAGAACACGGCGATGACGATGATCGCGAGCAGATCATCCACGACCGCGAGCGTGAGCAAGAAGGTACGCAGAGCCAGCGGAAGGCCCCGCCCGAAGACGGCGAGCACGGCGAGCGCGAACGCAATGTCGGTCGCCGCGGGGATCGCCCAGCCGTGCAGGGCGTCGGAGTCGCCGAGTACGACAACCGTGACGGAGTAGATGATCGCCGGAACGAGCATCCCGCCGACCGCCGCGAAGACGGGAACCGCGGCCTCGCGCGGGCTACGCAGGCTGCCGACGACGAGTTCGTGCTTGAGTTCGACTCCGACGACGAAGAAGAAGATCGCGAGCAGGCCGTCGGCCGCCCAGGTCGCGAGACTCAGGTCGAGGTGAATGGATGCGGGCCCAACCTGCAGCTCACGCAGGTCGAAGTACACCTGTTGCCACGGCGAGTTCGCCCAGATCAGAGCGGCGGCCGCCGCGATGAGCAAGAGGATGCCGCCCGTGGTCTCGGCACGGATCCAGGACATGATTCGGTTCACGGAAAAGCCTCCGGGGTCGTGGAACGTTCGCCGACCAGGCTTCCCGGCACACCGCCGTCTAGCCTACCGGCCAGCGGCATTCATCGACGTCGAGTCACCACGTCCAGACAGGATTGTCGGTCTGCTCCTGAGTGCACTCCCACAGCTTTCTGCGGGCAAGGTCGTCGCGAGCGAATCGCGGCGGGCTAACCGAGCTGCCGTGCTCGTCGACATAGACGTCAGACGGGTTTCGGGGCGCACCTTCGATCTGACTCAGGTAGGCCTCGGCGATGGAGTCCGGGCTCGCCGCGAGCCGGTTCTTGGGCGCATACAGTGCTCGCAGGATGGGCGGCTGATGCGAAAGCCGGTCAGCGTCGAGGCGCACGGCCGGAACCCGCACGCAGGAGATTCGCCACGATCGCGGGGCGCGCTCGGCGAGCGACATCGCCGTCATGACTTGAGCGAGCTTGGCGTGATAGTACGCACGCGTCGGCGTGAACCACCCTGATCCATCGAGCGCATCGAATCGAATACGAATCCGCGGCAGGGTCACCAGGCCTTTGCTCGCGACGAACACGATGGACGGCGACCCTGCAGATGCGAGCGCGGGCGAGAGCCGCGCGGTCAGCTCGGTGGGACCCAGGTGATTCGTCGCCCAGAAGAGCTCGTGACCGTCAACCGTCGTACGGGCATCTCGAACGGACAGATCGAAGGTGGCGGCATTGTTCACGAGCGCATCGAGCGGTCCCTCGCTCAGCAGGTGGTCGGCGGCGCCACGGATGCTTGAGTGAGATGCGAGGTCGAGTTCCCGCAGCGATATGCGGTCGCGCGCCGCCGCATCCACGCCATCGAGTGCACGTGCGCCGCGTTGTACGTCTCTCACCAGACCCACGACCTGATGGCCGCGCTCCGCGAACAGCACCGCCGACCTCAGGCCGATGCCGGAGCTGGTTCCTGTGATGGCGATCTTCACTGTTCCTCGATCTCTCGGACTGTTCGGATTGTTCCGAACAATTCGAACGATACACTACGGGGGTGAACTCGCACGACGAATTGCGCGCCGAGGTGGCAGAACACTATGAGCGGCTCGGAATGAGCAGCACGGCGGCACGCGTGCTGGCATTCCTCATGCTCGAGCCGAACGGATCGGCAGACGCCCCGACGCTCGTCGCCGAGCTGGGGGTCGCGAAGAGCTCCGTGAGTGTCGCGCTCGGAACCCTCGAGCGCTACGGTCTACTCGAGCGCCGACGTCATGCGGGTGACCGGCGCGAGAGCTTCACCCTCGCCGATAACGCGTTCGAGGCGGCCTTCCTCAGCAAACTCCCGGCCCTCAACTCCTTCGTCGACATCGCGGACCGCGGCCTGCGCCTGGTTCCGGACGATTCTGACGCTGCCCGGCGTCTCAGAAGGATGCGAAGTTTCTACACGTACATGGTGCGCGAGTTCCCTCGCACCCTCGACGGGTGGAAACCTGACGCCTAGCGTCACACTTTTGGAGGAATGATCTCGGCAAGCAGGCGCTCGACGCGGCCGCGGATGTCATCGCGAATCACACGCACCTCGTCGATGTGCTTGCCCTTGGGGTCGGTGAGCTCCCAGTCCTCGTAGCGCTTGCCGGGGAAGATCGGGCACGCGTCGCCGCATCCCATCGTTATCACGACGTCCGACTCCCGAACCTGCTCGGTGGTCATCAGTTGCGGTACGGCGGCGGAGATGTCGATGCCCTCTTCGGCCATCGCCTGGATCGCGATCGGGTTGATCTGGTCTCCGGGCTCGGAGCCACCGGAGAGCACGTCGACGGCGCCGTGAGAGAGCGCGCGAGCGTAGCCAGCGGCCATCTGCGAGCGGCCGGCGTTGTGGATGCAGACAAAGAGGACGACTGGCTTGTCGGTCATGGTTTTCCGTTCTCGTGGCGGTTCGGGATTCGGGGAAATAGCACTGTGGTGATGACGAGGCCGACGGCACCTCCCACGAGTTGGGCCGCGAGGAACCCGAGCGCGGATGCGGGGGCAATTCCCGCGAACGTGTCGGAAAAGATCCGGCCCACGGTGACTGCGGGGTTCGCGAACGATGTCGAGCTCGTGAACCAGTACGCCGCGCCGATGTACGCACCGACCGCCGCGGGAATCCAGCCGCGCCGGCCCGATCGAGCCAGCCCGAAGATCACCAGGACCAAGCCGGCCGTCGCGACGACTTCGCCGAGCAGGGTTGCCCCACTGATCCGATCGGTCGAGGCGATCGTGGTCGGCACGTCGAACATGGCGTTGGCGAGAATCGCCCCGCCGATACCGCCGACCAGCTGTGCGAGCACGTAGGCGACCACGTCGAGCGGGCGTGGACCGCGGCCGACGAAATCAATGATCGAGACGACCGGGTTGAAGTGAGCTCCCGACACCGGAGCCAGAACCAGGATGAGCACCGCTAGCCCGAGACCGGTCGCGAGACTGTTCTCGAGCAGCTGGAGTCCGACGTCGCCCGGGGAGAGCCGGGATGCCATGATCCCAGACCCGACGACGATTGCTACGAGCAGGCCTGTGCCGAGGGACTCTGCGACTAGTCGTCGCCAGAGGACCGGGCGGATCGTGGTGTCTGTCATGTCGTCTGCCATCTTGACCTCTTTCGATATCTCAGTCAAGATTGAGTCAATGAACATGGAGTTAACGATCGACAAGCGAGCAGCGCGTCATGCTGCGCTGGCCGAGCCCGTGCGGCTGGAAATGGTCGATCTGCTCACGCTCGGCGACTGGTCACCGAGCGAATTGCAGTCTCGAGTCGGTCTGTCCTCGAACCTGCTTGCGCATCACCTCAATGTGCTGGAAACCGCCGGACTTATTGCACGGGATCGGTCGGAGGCGGATCGGCGGCGCAGCTACGTTCGACTACGTGCAGACGGATTGACGGGGCTCGGTGTGGGCCGAACAGTAACGGCCAGACGGATGCTCTTCGTGTGTACCGCGAACTCTGCCCGTTCCCAACTGGCTGTCGCGCTGTGGAATCGCGCAAGCTCTGTGCCCGCCGCATCGGGCGGTACCCACCCGGCCGATGAGATCCATCCCAGCGCACTCGCGACCGCGCACACGCACGGCCTCACGGTGCATGGCCGTCGACCGCAGCTGCTGGATGAGGTTCGCGAATCGGGTGACTTCATCGTGACGGTCTGCGACAACGCCCACGAGGCCCTTGGCGACAGTGACGCTGTGCACTGGTCGATCCCCGACCCCGTTCGGGTCGGCAAGCCCGCCGCGTTCGAGGCCGCGTTCAGCGAACTGTCGCGCCGGGTCGACGACCTCGCCCCGCGAGTAGTCGCGGCCTAGCGCCCCGCAACGACAGAAGCCCCCGCATGGCGAGGGCTCTTGTCGTTGGTAGCTGAGGCGGGGCACGATCCCGCGACCTCACGATTATGAGTCGTGCGCTCTAACCAACTGAGCTACTCAGCCACGAACACCCGGGTGGAGCCGGATGTCCGAGCCCCCTGTGGGAATCGGACCCACTACCTCTTCCTTACCAAGGAAGTGCTCTACCAATGAGCTAAGGGGGCGCACGCAGCGACCTCGGGTCGCTTTGGCACCGTAAGAGACTAGCATTCCGCAGACCTTCCGCCGACCGGCGAGACGACGAGGGGGCCGGTGCAAGCGCTTCCAGGTCGACGAAAATCCCGTACCCTGGGGGGATGCCTCCCGAGAGCACAACGACACCCGCCGCCGCACCCGACACGGCGCTCATCACCCCCGGCTCCGAGTGGTGGCGCACGGCCGTCATCTATCAGATCTACCCCCGCTCCTTCGCCGATTCGACGGGCGACGGGGTCGGCGACCTCCCCGGTATCGCCTCGCGGCTTCCCGCGCTCGCACAACTCGGCATCGACGCGATCTGGCTTTCCCCGTTCTTCCGTTCGCCGCAGAACGACGCGGGCTACGACGTGTCCGACTACTGCGACGTCGACCCGCTGTTCGGCACGCTCGCCGACTTCGACGCCCTACTCGATCG
>CAYZHZ010000082.1:0-12931 GCA_964477625.1 uncultured Salinibacterium sp. | reverse complement strand
CATCGTGCTCGGTCCACACCTGGTAGGCACCGATGTGCTGGGTGATGCCGCCGGCTTCGCCCGCGACGACGTTCGCCTTGCGGATGGCGTCGAGCAGCTTGGTCTTACCGTGATCGACGTGACCCATGACGGTGACAACGGGCGGACGAATCTCGAGGTCTTCGTCGTTCTCGTCTTCGAGTTCTTGGTCAAGGTCGAGGTCGAAGCCCGCGAGGAGCTCGCGATCCTCGTCTTCGGGCGAGACCATCTCGATCTTGTAGCCGAGTTCCTCAGCGAGCACCTGGAAGGTGCCCTCGTCGAGCGACTCGGTGGCCGTCGCCATCTGTCCGAGGTGGAAGAGGGCAGTCACGAGGCTTCCGGGCTGAACGGTGAAGCCCGTGATCGTCTCCAGCTTGTCCGCGAGGTCGGCAATCGACGCACCGCGGCGCAAACGGATGACCGTCTTGCCGTCACCACGGGGAACCGCGACGCCGCCAAGGGAGGGAGCCTCCCTCAGCTCGAACTCGGCGCGCTTCGTACGCTTCGACTTGCGCGCCTTGCTCTTGCCACCGCCCCGACCGAAGGCGCCAGCGGTACCACCGCCGGGGCCGCGACCACGTCCACCGCCGCCAGCCGGTGGACGGTTCGGACCGAAGTTGTTTCCACCGCCACCGGGCGCACCGCCCGGACGGAAGCCGCCACCCGCACCCGCGGGACGCGGGCCGCCGGGACGCTGCTGGAAGTTGGGCTGACCGGGGCGCTGTCCGAAGCCGCCTGGACGCGGGCCTTGGCCGGGTCCGCCGGGGCGCGGGGCACCGGGGCGCGGAATCGAACCAGGAGTCGGACGACCCATGCCCTGGTTGGACGCGAAGGGGTTGTTACCCGGGCGCGGGATACCGGGACGCGGTGCACTCGTTGACCCTGTAAAGGGATTGTTGCCGGGGCGTGGGGTAGCCGGGCGCGGGATGCCCGCCGCCGGGGCGTCCTCACTCGACGCTGCAGGGGCCGCCGCAGCAGCCTCAGCGCGCGCCTGGCGCTCGGCGACGGTAAGAGGTGCCGGGGCTGGGGCATCCACCGATTCGGCTACAGGTGCCGGTGCCGGTGCCGGAGTCGGATTGGTGGGTTTCGGAGCCGCCTTCGGCGCGGCCTTCGGCGCTGGAGCCGCGGCGGGCTTGACGCCCTCGGCGACGAGCGCCTCCTTGACGCGGCGCGCCACTGGCGGCGCGATCGACGAGGACGGTCCTTTGACGAACTCGCCCATCGCCTTGAGTTTCTCGAGCACGACCTTGCTCTCGACGCCTAGATCGGCGGCGACTTCGTGCACTCGTGGGTTAGCCACAATTCTCCTGTCTGGGCCCGCCCAGATCAGGGGCAGGCATTAGTTACGGACGGGTCTCATTTCGAGCCGCTCATTAGTTGTCCATAGGTCAATCAGCCTGTTCGTTCGGGTCTCCCGGATGGAGACCGACAGTTGCAAGAAGGCGTGTGTCGAGCGGCGACACCCTCAACGCCCGCCCGAAGGCCTTGCGTGTGATGGCTTTGTCGACGCACTCGCGGCGGGGATGAACCCAGCCGCCCCGACCTGGCAGGCTCCCCGACGGATCCGGGAGCACGTCGCCGTCGCGGGCGACGACCCGCAGCAGTGCGGAGCGGGAGTCACGCGAACGGCAGCCGAGGCACGTTCTTACAGGTTCCATACTACCCCCGACGCTAGCCCTCCAGGATGCTGTCAGGCTGGATGTCGATGCGAGCCCCCGTGAGCTTCGCCGCGAGGCGGGCATTCTGGCCCTCTTTGCCGATCGCAAGCGAGAGTTGGTAGTCGGGAACCAGCGCACGAACGGCCTTCGTCGCCTCATCGATAACGTAAGAACTCGACACTTTGGCGGGCGAAAGCGCGTTAGCGACGAACGTCGCGAGGTTCTCCGAGTAGTCGACGATGTCGATCTTCTCGTTGTTGAGCTCCGCCGTTACCGCGCGCACGCGTTGGCCGAGTTCGCCGATGCACGCGCCTTTCGCGTTGACTCCGGGCTCGTTAGCGCGCACCGCCATCTTCGTGCGGTGGCCGGCCTCGCGAGCGACAGAAGTGATCTCAACGACCCCGCTCGCGATCTCGGGCACCTCGAGTGCGAAGAGCTTGCGAACGAGCGACGGATGGGTGCGGCTCACCGTGATCTGAGGGCCCTTGAGTCCCTTGCTCACGGCCGTGACGTACACGCGGATGCGCGAACCGTGCGTGTACTCCTCCCCCGGAACCTGTTCCTCTGGGGGCAAGATCGCCTCGATCGTGCCGAGATCGACGTGGATCATGCGCGGGTTCGGCCCCTGCTGGATCACGCCGGCGACGATATCGCCCTCGCGCCCCTTGAACTCGCCGAGAACTTTGTCGTCACCGATATCCCGCAACCGCTGGTTGATGACCTGCTTTGCCGCAAAGGCCGCAATGCGTCCGAAGTCGTCGGGGGCTTCTTCCGCCTCCCCGATGACGGCGCCCTCGTCGTCGAGTTCGGGTACGAAGATCGTCACCTTGCCGGTCTTGCGGTCTAGCTCGACGCGGGCAGAGCCGTGGTCGTCGCCAGTGTGCTTCAGGTAGGCGGTGAGGATCGCCTGTTCGATGATCTGAACGAGTTCCTCGAACGGGATCTCGCGCTCGCGCTCCATGAGGCGCAACACGCTCAGGTCGATGTCCACTGAGGGCCTCCGCTATTCAACTGTCTGGGAAACGGTCAGTTTACTACTCTGGTCGAATGCCCACATCCCGCACCCTCGGGGCGATCGCTGTCGCGCTCGTCGCAGTCCTCGGTTTGGGTGGTTGTGCCGCCCTCGAATTCGCTTTCGGAACGGACGAGCAGACGATGTCGTCCCGGCCCACAACCGAGGAGGATGACGATTTCGGAACGGTCAACATTTACGACGTGACCGACGAAGGAACGCTGGATCCGGCGACGAATGGGCTCGCCGCGAACGTCTGGGAGACCTTCACGCGCGTAACCACGATCGACTTCGCCGGCGAGGTGATGGTGCAGTTCCGCACCGGAGACGCCCCCGACAGCGACACTCTCGCCTACGTGTACCAGGACGACGACCCCAACTATTGGGTGCTTGCTGCGAACCTCGCGACGAGCGAGGACGAGAATCAACTCATCGCGACCCTCATCCACGAGTACGCGCACATCCTCACGCTCGGCCTCGAGGAGGTCTCACCCGCGACCGACTGCTCGACGCTCGAGCTCAGTGAGGGTTGCGTGCACGAGGAGTCGATGCTCCAGGCCTTCAACGAAGAGTTCTGGGCGATGTACGGAGACGCCGCACCTGCTCCCGACAACGTCGACGGCGATATCGCCTACGACTTCTATCTCGAACACGAGGATGACTTCGTGAGCGACTACGCGGCCACTAACGTCGTGGAAGACATCGCCGAGACGTTCATGACCTTCGTGCTCGAGCCGGAGCCCGATTCGAGCGAGTCGGTCGTAGCGCAGAAGCTCGGCTTCTTTTGGGGATACCCGGAGATGGTCGCCATTCGTGAGCGCATCCGTACTGAGTTTGCCGACGACTTAGGTCTCGAAGAGTAAGCGCACCGATCACCAGGGTCTGTCGGTGAACGAGCCGCCGTTCTCGCCGGAACGCTGCTCGGATTCGTCATCCGCCTTCTCCTGGGCCGCTCGCTCCTGCTGCTGCTGGAGTTCGTCGAGGCGCTGATCCTGCTCGCTCTGACCGCCCTCGTCCGTCTCCTGCGGCGTCGACTGGGCATCCCGCTGGTCCTCCGCATCAGACTTCTTCTGCTCGACGCGATCCTGCGACTGACCCAGTTGCTCCTGGTTCTCGGGCGGATCGCACTCGGGGCCTGCATCATCCAGCACCGCCTCGGATGCCTCGTAGAGAAGCACCGCGCCCTGGAAGAACCCGTACTGCACGTAGTAGTCGCCGAAGCGTTCCCACGCGAGCGCGAGATTGAGCCGCACGTCGCACTTGCGATCCATGGGCGCGAGCTCGAGGGCGACCTCGAAGTCCTCGATCGCCGCCCCCAGGTAGCCGTCGGTTGCGTAGGCGTCGCCGCGGTTGAAGTACGGCAGCCAGGTCTCGACGATGTTCCAGCCGAGGAGGGATGACGACTGCTCCTGGCTCTGCAGGTAGTCGCCGTACTCGTAGGCATCGATCGCCCGCTGCGCCGTCGGCGCGAGGCTCAGCAACTTGAACGCGAACACGAGGACGACGATGACGACAGGCAGAGAGATGCCCAGCATGAGCCACCGGCGACGGCGGAGGGGATTCGCGGGTCTCACGGGGTGCGCCTCCTGACGCCAAAAGCCTCGACGACGGCGCCACCCATAGCCAGGATCTCGAGCAGTGCGAGCACCCCGAGTGGGATCGCGAAAATCCAATACAACTCGACGGCCGTGTCGGGTTCACCCTCGTCGGTGACGAGTTCGCCCACATCGATTCCGTCGGTCGCCGCATCCACCGTCGTGTCGGGCGTGCGGTACAGGTAGTCGACGCCGAGGTCCTGCGCGATGATGCCCAGTGCGGTCTCGTCGATCACCGAGATGCCGTCTGCGCCCGTCGAGTAGTCCTGGATGTATACGGGGATCTCGGGTTCGGCGAAGGGATCGGGCGTAGGGGTCGGCTGACCCCACTGTGGCGCGTCGATGCCGTTGAATTCGAGCATCCGCCCGCCCTCGGCCGTGCCGTAGCCGAGCACCGCGCCACCATCGATCAGATCGGCAAGAGACGTAAACGAACGCGGCCCGATGTCGGCGGTCTGCTCACCATCGCCAAAATAGAAGACGACCCGGCGCTGGTCCGGTTCGTCGGCCGCGGCTGCCGTCAGTAGGCCCGCGAGCAGGTCGATGGGCTCGTCGATGCTGCTGCCACGCGAGTACCGCGTCACCTCCTGGCGCATGACCGACACCGCTGATCGCAGGGCCGAGTCGTCCGACGTGAGCGGCACCCGCTGCACCGCCACGACGTCAAAGGTCACGAGGGAGAACTCGGCTCCCGCGAGGAGGTCGGCGATGCGGTCGATGTCGTTCTTGACTCCGTCAAGCCGCGTGAGCGGTTCACCATCGTCGCCCGCTTCCCAGTCCTCGGCGGCCATGCTGCTCGTCGTGTCGACGACGAAGTACACCTCGAGGCCTCCCGACGCGCTCGGCCCCTGGCCGTCACCGACGATCGTCGGGCGCGTCGCGATCACGAGGAGAAGGGCGAGCATGCCGAGGCGTGCGACCCACATCCACGCGGCGCGATGGTCTCGACGCATCGCGATGATGCGCCATACACACAAACCGCCGAGCATCACACCCAGGAGCACGAGCAGCCAGCCGGGTAGCACGGGGTCGAAGACGGTCATCGTCGCAACCTCCACGCGAACAGCACGAGCAGGGTGAATCCAACGAAACCGACGATGACGGCCATCTGGGGGTGCTCCACGCGCACGACCTGAGGGGCGCCCGGGATGACCGCCGCCTGCTCCACCTCGATGCTGTCCACGACCGAGGGAACGACCGCCGGATCATCCAACGCGTAGTAGGCACCACCCGAGGTCACGATGGCCTGCTCGTATTCGATAGCCAGGGCATCCAGGTAGTCCTTCGAAGTCGCGTCCCCCGGGTTGATGCCGTACACGCGAACTCCACGCTCGGCCGCGAGCTCGGCGGCCTGGGCGAGCGTGAAGATCTGCTCGCCCGCAACAAAGTTGTCGGTCACGAGAATGATCGACCTCGAGCGATCCGTCTCGGTGCGATCAAACCTCGTGACGCACGACGCGAGGCCGTCGCCCACGAGGGAGGACCCGTTGCCGATGAGCGTGCCGCTCTCGTAATGCCCCTCCTCGGTGTCGAATTGCTCGTCGAGACGGTCGATCTGCCGCGAAATGTAGGAGTAGTCGCTCGTGAGCGGAAAGTACGTCACGGCAGAGGCGTTGAAGATCACGAGGCTCACGCGCTCGCCCGTGAACTCGCTCGTGAGATCGCGAAACACGTCGAGCACCGCGGCGTCGTACTCGATCATCGAGCCAGACACGTCGAGACACAACACGATGTCACGGTTGTGCAGTTCGGGGTTGACGAGACTCACGGTGGCCGGCCGCAGTGTCAAAGCGGTACCCGCTGCGAGCAACAGGATGATGCCCGCCACCGCACCCGCCACGAGCACACGATAGGTGGCGAGCGCCCGACGATACGCAGGCAGCGCGGTCAGCCGCTCGCTGTGCGCCACGGGGATGCCGCCCTCCCCGCTGCGGTCGCGGCGCAGCCGCCACACCACGAGCCCGATGACCACAGCCGTCGCAAGGGCCCACGGCACCCATGCCCAGGGGAAGATCAGTTCCACGTCGTCACCACCCGGCGGGCTTCGGCGATGGCCTGGTCGACGCTTCCCCGGTGACTCGCGCTGAACGCGCCGGGGTAGAGCTGCTCGACGGCTTTCGTGAGCGGAGTGAGGGGTGTTTCGCGCAGGTCTGCGAGCGTCATCGGCAGGGTGCGCACACCCTCGCGTTCGGCGACAAAGGAGCGCAGCAACAGGCTCAGCTGATGATGTGTCTGTCGATCATCCGCTTCGCCCTTGTCGTGCGCGATGCGAGCCTCCTCGATGAGCGAGACGTATCGGGCACGCACGGCCTCCGGGGAGGGGCGGGCGGCGAACTGCGATTCCGGCACCGCAACCGGTGCCCGGTTGCGCGTCGACCAGAACACGTAGACGTACCACGCCACAACGACCACGAGCATGCCGAAACCGATGAGCCCCCACCACGGGAGGTACTGCACCGGGGGAAAGAACTCGTCAACGCCGGGCATGCTTGTGTGCCTCCAGCAGCCGGAAAATTCCCGGGATAACCTCACTCGCAGAGGTTACGCGCCGGCTCGAGATGGACAGGCTCTCGAAGAGTTGCTCTGACCGTTCGGCCGTCGCCGTGACGCTCGACTTGAATGCCGCTCGCAGGGCCGCGTTCTCACGCACGAATCGGGGTAAGGCACTCGCGTCGGCGACATCGAACATCGGCTCACCCGCCCACTCCTCGCGCATGAGGTCGGCGTCCCCGATTGACACCCACAACAGCTCATGCTGCACGGCGAGGCGACGCAGCAGCCTGTGCTCCGGCTCGGTGAGAGCACGATCGTCGGCGATGACCGCGACAATCATTCGGCGCCGAAATGCGCGCGCAACGTACTCGAGTTGTGCGCGCAGACTGCTTGCTCCCCCGTCGAGACGAGTTGTCGTGTGGATGCGTTGCAGGATGCGCTCGAGGTGGGACTCGGTGAGCTCTGGAACCACGAAGTCGGTGCGGTCATCCGTCCCCGCAACGAGCGCGACGAGGTCGCCGTGTCGGATCGCCAGGTAGCCGATCGTCCCCGCGGCCAGCACAGCGAGGTCCCGCTTGGTTTCGCCGCTCGCGGCCCGCGCCGCCATATCGCGACCGGTATCCACGACGAGCAGAATGGTGTGCTTGCGCGACGCGATATACCGCTTCGTCAGGGGCGACCCGTGGCGGGCCGTCGCCTTCCAGTCGATGTCTTTCACCTCGTCGCCGGCGACGTAGGGGCGCAGATCGTCGAAGTCCATGCTGCGCCCGTGGAACACCGATCGGTATTCGCCCTCGACCAGCCCTCGCACGGCGCGATGGGCGTGGATAGAGAGCCGAGTCTTGACCCTCCGGAGCAGACTCTCCACGAAGTTACGGTGCCTTCACCGAATCGAAGATCGCGTCGATTATCGTCTCTGGCTTCACGTTGTCGGCGATCGCTTCGAAGTTGAGGATGATGCGATGCCGCAGTACCACGTGACGCAGTTCCTTGACGTCCTCGGGTATCACATGGTCGCGCCCGGCGAGCAGAGCCACCGCCCGTGCCGCCCGGCTGAAGGCGATACTCGCGCGCGGACTCGCGCCGTACTCGATGCAATCGGCGAGGTCCTGGCTGATATAGGTCGACGCATTCCTCGTGACGTACACGGCAGAGACGATGTAGTTCGTGATCGACTCGTCGATGAAGACCTGCCCCACGGCATCCTGCAGGAACAGCACGTCGTCGAGCGCGACCGACGGGGTCTCGTCCGCGTCGGCGTCGTAGATGCCCGAGTCGACCCGCGCGAGGATCTCTATCTCCTCCGCAAAGGCGGGATAGTCGAGCACCTCCTTGAGCAAGAACCGGTCGAGTTGGGCCTCGGGCAGATGGTAGGTGCCCTCCTGCTCGATGGGATTCTGGGTCGCGAGAACGAGGAAAGGTTTCGGCAGCGGATATACCGTGCCCCCGATCGACGTCTGACGCTCCTGCATCGCCTCGAGCATCGCACTCTGCGTCTTCGCGCTGGAACGGTTGATCTCATCGAGCAACACGAAGTTGGCGTGCACGGGACCGAGTTGGGTCTCGAAGCTCTGACGCGTGTAGTCGAAGATCTGGGTTCCGATGATGTCACTCGGCAACAGGTCGGGAGTGCATTGGATGCGCTTGAAGGAACCGCTCACCGCCTCGGCGATCGCCTGCGCGGCGGTCGTCTTGGCGAGCCCGGGCACGCTTTCGAGCAAGACATGTCCGCCCGTGATGAGTCCGACGAGGAGGCTCCTGCGCAGGCTCGCCTGGCCGACGACCTTGGCGCCGAAGGCCTCGCCAATGGTGTCGAGGACTTTCTTGGCGCGAGTGAGTTCGGCAGCTGAGAGCTTGTCGGTCATCGGCTCGCTTTCAGGGTCGTGGCAAGCTCAGCCGCCGCGACGGGCGTCCGCTCTCCCGTGCGACGATCCCACAGCTCGACGGTGCCCGCGGCGGCATCCCGTCCGACAATGACGATGACCGGAACGCCGAGCAACTCGGCATCGCCAAACTTGACTCCCGGCGAAACCTTGGGGCGGTCGTCGAAGAGCACGTCGAGACCCGAGGCTTCGAGGCTCTCAACGAGCGACTCCGCCACCTCGAAGACCACGTCTTCTCGGCCAGCAGCGATGACGTGAACGTCGAAGGGCGCGACGTTTGCGGGCCAGATGAGGCCTCGCTCATCGTTGTTGCTCTCGGCGATGACGGCCATGATGCGCGTCACGCCGATGCCGTAGGAGCCCATCGTCACGGTCACGAGCTTGCCGTTCTCGTCGAGCACCTTGAGACCCAGGGCCTCGGCGTATTTGCGACCCAGCTGGAAGACGTGTCCAATCTCCATACCGCGGGCGAGCTCGACGGGTCCGGAGCCGTCCGGTGCGGGGTCGCCCTCGTGCACCTCGCCGACCTCCACGACGCCGTCCGACACGAAATCACGACCTGCGACAAGACCGAATACGTGACGCCCCGGCTCATTGGCACCCGTGATCCACTGGGTTCCGTCGACCACGAGCGGGTCGGTGAGGAAACGGATGCCCGTCGCCGATGTCTCCCCGAGAACAGGCCCCGCGGCCGACCACGGTCCGATGTACCCCTTCACGAGCCCTCTGTTAGCCGCGAAGTCCGCGTCTGTCGCGGCCTCGACCTCCGCGGGCGCAAAGGCCACCTCCGCGCGTTTCATGTCCACCTCGCGGTCACCTGGTAGACCCACGATGACTAGCTCGCGTGACCCGTCAAGGTGCGTGAGTGCGAGCACGACGTTCTTCAGGGTGTCCGCCGCCGTCCAGGCACGGCTGGGGTGAGGATGCTCGGCGTTGGCGACCGCGACCAGCGTCGCAATCGTGGGAGTGTCGGGGGTGTCGTGAACCTCGGCCGTAGGCAGTCCGTCGGTCGCAAGCGCGTCGGGGGGAAGGCTGCGGAACGCCTCCACGTTGGCCGCATATCCACCCGCGGAGCGTACGAAGGTGTCTTCGCCTATGGGGGTGGGGTGCAGGAATTCCTCGCTCTTCGAGCCGCCCATCGCTCCGGCATCCGCCTTCACGATCACGTATTCGAGACCGAGTCGCTGGAAGATGCGCTCGTAGGCATCGCGGTGCTGCTGGTAGGAGAGGTCGAGTCCTGCATCCGTGTAGTCGAACGAGTAGCTGTCTTTCATGGAGAACTCTCGACCGCGGAGAAGGCCTGCACGAGGCCGAGCCTCGTCGCGGTATTTGTCCTGGATCTGGTAGATCGACAAAGGAAGATCTTTGTAGCTCGAGTACAGGTCCTTTACGAGCAGCGTGAAGACCTCCTCGTGCGTGGGGGCGAGCAGGTAGTCCGCGTCCTTGCGATCCTTGAGGCGGAAAATTCCGTCCCCATACTCGGTCCAGCGTCCTGTCACCTCATAGGGCTCGCGCGGGAGCAGAGCGGGGAAATGAACTTCCTGTGCTCCAAACGCCTCGAGCTCCTCGCGAATGATGTTCTCGATCTTGCGTCGAACACGCAGGCCCAGCGGCAGCCAGGCGAAAATTCCGGGCGCCTGACGACGGATATACCCGGCGCGAACGAGAAGACGATGGCTGGCTACTTCAGCATCGACCGGGTCCTCGCGGAGAGTGCGAACGAAGAGCTGCGAGAGGCGAGTGGACACCCGCCCTATGCTACCGGCGGCGGCGACAGGGCTAGGTCAGTATGTGAGGAAGACCCGTGAGCGCAGGCAGGGGGGGCCTGCCGCGCTCACGGGTCCCTTGTCCGCCTGGAATGCCGGCGTTGCTGATCCGTGATGCAACGCAGACGTGGTTACCCGGGCGGAAACCAGGGGCAGACGCACTGTCTGCAGAGGGCAGGATGAAGCAGCACTGAGATCGCTCGGATTGCGACATGCCAACTCCCCACAAGTTGTCCTGCTGCTCGCGGCATTGGGTTGGGGCCGTGAACGAGCGACACCGACGTCGCCTGAGAAATATTCTAGAAGCTGGAGGCCAGCCAATACATCACTTCGAGCGATGAGTTTGTTTCTCCTCTCACTGTGATGCGCGACGAGCGCGATGCCTCCTACTGAGTGGTGACGACCTGCGGCGTTCCAATCTCCCCCGGAGGCATCTCGGCAGCAAGTCGGTTGGCCTCTTCGATGAGGGTCGCGACGATGTCTGCCTCGGGAACCGTCTTGATGACCTCGCCCTTCACGAAGATTTGGCCGCGCCCGTTTCCACTCGCGACGCCGAGATCGGCCTCGCGTGCTTCACCCGGTCCGTTCACGACACACCCCATGACGGCGACACGCAGGGGCACCGTCATCCCCTCGAGACCCGCCGTGACGTCGTTGGCGAGCGTGTAGACGTCGACCTGCGCTCGACCGCAACTCGGGCAGGACACGATCTCGAGTTTGCGCTCACGCAGGTTGAGGGACTGCAGTATCTGCAGGCCAACCTTGACCTCCTGGGCAGGGGGTGCAGACAGGGAAACGCGGATGGTGTCGCCGATACCTTCGGACAGGAGGATTCCGAAGGCAGTAGCGGACTTGATAGTGCCCT
This sequence comes from uncultured Salinibacterium sp., assembly GCA_964477625.1. GTDB lineage: Bacteria > Actinomycetota > Actinomycetes > Actinomycetales > Microbacteriaceae > Rhodoglobus. The sequence continues at coordinate 1,641 of CAYZHZ010000082.1, read as the reverse complement.
GGAACTCTGGTCCTGCTTCGGTGACACCGAGATGCAGGGGCCAATCGCCGCGCTCTGCGAGCATACGGTAGGCCTTCACCATCACCACGGGGTCGTTGTGCTTGACCGAGATCTTGAAGTCATGGAAGTCGTGCTCCTCGAAGAGACTCGCCTCCCACACAGCGCTCTCGACGAGAGCCTCGGGGGTGGCCTTGCCGTACTTCTGCAACAGACTCGGCTCGAGCGATCCCGCGTTGACCCCAATACGGATCGAGACGCCTGCATCTTTGGCCGCTTTGGCGATTGCGCCGACCTGGTCGTCAAACTTCTTGATGTTGCCGGGATTGACCCGCACGGCACCGACGCCGGCATCGATCGCCGCAAATACATAGCGGGGCTGGAAGTGGATATCCGCGATGACAGGAATCTGACTCTTCATCGCGATGATCTTCAGCGCGTCAGCGTCGTCCTGGTGAGGAACGGCGACGCGCACGATGTCACAGCCGCTCGCGGTGAGCTCCGCGATCTGTTGCAGGGTCGCGTTGATATTCGTGGTTTGCGTAGTGGTCATCGACTGCACGCTCACGGGGAAATCGCTGCCGACGCCGACCTTGCCGACGTGAATCTGACGGGTCTTACGGCGCGGGGCGAGGACTTCGGGGACCTTGGGCATTCCCAGGTTGATGGCTGGCACGATCCCAGTTTAGAGCGGGGCGATCAGAGGATGCTGATGGGCTTGACGATGTCGGCGTACACGAGGAGGAGGCTCATCGCTCCGAGCAGCACGACGACCACGAGGGTGAGCGGGATGATCTTCGCCGTATCCACGGGACCCGGATCCGGTCGGCGGAAAAGCTTCGCGAAGAACCGACGGATGCCCTCAAAGAGCGCCCCTGCGACGTGCCCACCGTCGAGCGGCATCAGCGGAATGAGATTGAAGACGAAGAGGGCGACATTGAGCGACGCCACGAGCCCCACGAGCGCCGAGCCGCGGTCAAGAATCGGGATGCTGTTGAGACTCGTAATCTCGCCAGCCAACCGGCCCACCCCCACGACACTGATAGGTCCGTTCGGGTCGCGCTCCTCGGGCCCGAACGCCGCATTGACGGTGTCGATGAGGCGCTGCGGAAGGTTGAGGATGATGTGCACAACACGCGAGATGTTATCTCCGACGGCCGGAAGCACGGCAGTTACGGGCTGCTGCACAGTCACACTCGCCGGGCCGATGCCGAGGAAGCCGACGTTTTGGGTCACGGGGTCGCCAGCGGCATCCTCGACGATCTGGTTGTTCTCGACGACGTAGCGCTCCGTGAGAAGAGGCTCTGCGGTGAGGGTCTGCTCGGTGCCGTCGCGCTCGACAACAATCGTGAGCGTCTCCCCCGCAGCTGCTCGGATGATGTTCGTGGCCTGCTCCCACGACTCGATCGGCTCCCCATCCATGCTCACTAGGCGATCGCCGGGCTGAAGGCCCGCCGCGAGACCGGGTGCCTGCGGATCACCGGGTGCGCACTCTTGGCGTTCGCTCGTCGCGGGCAAGACGCACTCCGAGACGCTTCCCACCGTCGTCGAGGCCTGCGCGACCCCGAAGCCGCAGAGGAGAACGGCGTAGAGCACGACGGCGATGACGAGATTCATGAAGGGGCCGCCGAGCATGATGATGAT
>CAYZHZ010000081.1:1322-12945 GCA_964477625.1 uncultured Salinibacterium sp. | reverse complement strand
TCGGCGGGCAGGATGACGTAGTACGCGGCGACCGCGTACTCGAAGTGCGGGGCGCTCACCTCCACGATCTCCGCACCCTGGGAAGTCAGCAGTTCGAGCGTCTCGTGGAAGCGCGCCGAGACACCGGGCTGAAACCCGGGGCTGTCGAGCTGCTTCACGACGCCCACGCGCAGGCCCTTGAGCGACTCGGCCCTAGCGCCCTCTCGGGCCGCAGCGGCGAACGACGGCCAGGCATCCCTGAGCGAAGTCGAGTCACGCGGATCATGCTTGCCGATGACATCGTGCAACAGAGCCGAGTCCAACACCGTGCGCGACACCGGGCCCACCTGGTCGAGTGAGGACGCGAGCGCGATCGCGCCGTAGCGGGACACCCCACCGTAGGTCGGCTTGACGCCCACCGAGCCGGTGACGGCGGCGGGCTGACGGATCGAGCCGCCCGTGTCGGAACCGAGTGCGAGCGGAGCCTCGAAGGCGGCGACCGCGGCGGCGGAGCCACCACCCGATCCGCCCGGGATGCGCTCGAGGTCCCACGGGTTCTTGGTAGGACCGTATGCCGAGTGCTCGGTCGACGAGCCCATCGCGAACTCGTCCATGTTGGTCTTGCCCAGCGGGATCAGCCCGGCTTCGCGCAAGAGCGCCACGGGGGTCGCGTCGTAGGGCGGGATCCAGCCCTCGAGGATTTTCGATCCCGCGGTCGAGGGCATGCCGAGCGTGCACAGCACGTCTTTGATGGCGATGGGAACGCCCGCGAGCTCTCCGAGGGAGTCGCCGGAGGCCCGGCGCTCGTCGACACGGGCCGCCGCGGCCACAGCATCCGCGTTGACATGAAGGAAGGCGTGGACGTCCCCGTCAACCGCGGCAATGCGATCGAGGTGCGCCTGGGTGACCTCCACCGAGGACACCTCGCGCGCGACGAGCTTCGCCGAGAGCTCGGCGGCAGAGAGCTGGATCAACTCGCTCACTGTTCCTCCCCCAGGATCGCGCTGACCTTGAACCGCGAGCCGTCATGCTCGGGCGCGCCCGAGAGGGCTTGCTCGGTCGTCAGAGTTTGTCCGGGAACGTCGTCGCGGAAGACGTTCACAAGACGAATGGGGTGGCTCGTCGCCACGACGTCGGGAGTGGCGACCTCGCTGACCTTCGCGACCGAATCGACGATCGCACCGAGTTCACCGGTGAGCTTGTCGATCTCGTCGGGGGTGAGGGCGATCCGGGAGAGGGAGGCGAGGTGAGCGACCACGTCGGGGGTTATCTCAGACACCGGGTAAGTCTATTCGCCGTCGCGAGCGGCCCACTCCCGCACCGTGACCGCGAAGAGATCGGGGTGCTCGACATTCCAGGTGTGCCCGACGCCCGGAACGACCCGCGCCGTCGCACCCGGCATACGAGCCGCGATGAGCTCGACCGAGTCGCGGGCGACGCGGGGTTCCTTCGCGCCTGCCAGGGCCAGCGTGGGCACGGAGACACGCTCGAGACCGTCAAGCGAGACGCCCGCGAAGATCTCGCCCACGATAAGGCGGTAGTCAGCAACTCGCAGCGGCGAAACCTGGTCCACCCACTGCTGCAGACGATCCCCCGACATCCCTCCCGACTTGCCCGTCAGCCGGTGGAGCGAGCGAAGGGCGACCATGGGCGCGAACAGATTCTGCAACCAACGCATCACGGCGCTCACCGGACGCACGACCATACCCGTGAGAACTGCCCGCTCGACGAGTTCGTGTGCAGATGCGAGCAGCCGAAGTCCCACATCCGCGCCGAGTGAGAGGCCGACAAGGATGACCGGACCCCCCACCACCTCACGAATCGTCTGCGCGACGAGCTCCGCCGACCGGTCGAGCGAAACCCAGGGAACACCGCGGCTCGCGCCGTGGCCCGGTAGGTCGATGGTGATGCAGCGGAACTCGGTGAGCTCGGCCACCTGGGCATCCCACATCCACCCATTGAGCCCGGCGCCGTGCAAAAAGACGACCGAGGGTGTGGTGGCGCCACCGCCGGGTCGATCGTCGAACGCGAGTACCGCCACTACGGGGTGATGATATCTGCGCCGTGACCGATGGTGATGAGGGCCAGATTGCGCAGCGACTCGGTGTCTGGGCTGAAGTACTCGATGTGTCCGAATGAGCGCAGGAGCTCTTTCCCGGTGATCGGGTCGAGACCGCCAGCGGTCCCAAAGACTGTGGCCCCGTAGTCCGCCGCGCCGGGTTCGCTTCCAAAGAAGGCGCTCGTCGGCACCGGGTCCCACTCCGCCTCTCCGACGTAGACATTGCCGTTCTTGACGTGCAACTCATCGACTGACTGTGCGGCGCTCCCCGGTGAACCGACGACCGCGAGCGCGTCGATCTCAAAGTCGTAGTCGGTGAGCGCCATAAGCGCCGCGGTCGAGCCGTAGGAATGCCCAATGATGCTCACGTACGGCTCATCGCCCAGTCGCAATGCCTGCAGCCCCTGCACTGCCTGCGCAAGCGAGTCACGACCCTCGAGCGCGTTCTCCATGCTGCCGACGTTCGTGAGGTTGGGCGTGTGGTAGCCGATCCATGCGATCGTTGCGACGGTGCTGGTGGTGTCTCCGTAGTGGGCTAGCCACGCACGCTGCTCTTCGCCCATGCGCTGTGCTGCGTCGGACCAGTAGACCATCTGCCCCTCGATGGTGAAGAACATCCCCGGCACCATGTAGGTGACGTAGTCCGCCGTGCGAAGGTCCCCCAGAACGATCGCGGCGCGGCCCTGCCCCGCCACATCGAGACTCATGAGGGTGCGGTGCGATTCGGGGCCGTCGGAGAGGGCATCCGCAATCGACTGGAGCATCGAGAGTTGTCTACGCGCGTTGTCCACGACGGTGCGCCCGCTCGCCGTGTCGATAGTCGACTGCAACTGGGCCATCGTCGACTCGAGCGCGGTGCGGTTGGCGAGGTCCCTGATCGCGTACGGCACACCGTCAAGGTTTCCGACGAGCTGCGGCGCCACCTCACGCAGTGCATTGCGCGAGTCGAGCCCCATCGTGCCCCACCAGAGAGAGACGTCCGTCGCCGCTGGCGGACTCGCGAGCAGCGTTGTCACGACATCGGGGTTGGACCGCACGAACTCGCCGATCGAGCCTGAGGGGATGAGCGCGAGCTGCTGCAACAGCCGTGTTCCCTGCACGAGGTGAGCGGGGGTGCCGGCCGGGTCGGGGCCAACAAAGGGCTCCGGCGGGAGGGCCGGGACATCGATGGCATGCAGCGAAAGGGTGGGGGGCACATTGGCGGTCGAGCTGGCGAAGGTGTCGACTGCTGTGATTTCGTCTACGACAAAGGCCTCAGCCACGGAACCTAGAGCGGCTGAGGTAGTGAGAAGCGCTGTGACGTCAAACAGCAATTCGGGCAATCCCCTCGTACGCACGAAGTACGAAACCGCCCTCCCCAGATGCGTGTTCGTGCACCCCCATCGTAGGGGATAGAACGCCCCGTATGGGGGGTATTCCTGTACTCGCGATGGACGATTGTTGAACGTCAATCAGGCTTCACAGCGCCGACTCGCGCACCACATGACGCGTTTCACCCTCGAACTGGGGGCGGCAACGTCGAGATCAGGTGGGATCAGCCTCAATCGAGGGCAGAGGGGCCTCCAGCCAGCAGTTTTGCAAACTGCTCAGCATCGATGATGCGGATGCCCAGCTCCTCAGCCTTGCCCAGCTTCGATCCCGCGCCTGGGCCGGCCGCGACGAAGTCTGTCTTCTTGCTCACGCTCGACGCAGCCTTGCCGCCCGCCGCAATGATCGCCTCCAGGGCACCCTCGCGCGTGAAGCCCTCGAGCGACCCGGTGGCCACGATCGTGAGCCCCGCGAGCGGACCGTCGTTGGCCGCGGCGGCTCCCGGCCCAGGGTGACCTGGGGTTGCGAACTGCACTCCCGCCGCAGCCCAGCTCTCGAGAATCTGCTGATGCCAGTCGACGGCGAACCAGTCGATGAGGGCATCCGCGATGATTCCGCCTACACCCTCGACGGAGGCGAGTTCTTCCCGCGACGCCGCGCGGATCGCATCCATCGATCCGAAGTACCCTGCGAGCGCCCGCGCCGCCACCGGCCCGACGTGCCGGATGCTCAGGGCGACGAGCATCCGCCAGAGCTCCTTGGTCTTCGCCTTCTCCAGGTTGGCAACGAGAGCGAGCGCCTGACTCGACGGCACCGACTCGGCATCCCCGGAGAAGGGGGCATCGGGTGCGGCCGCGGCGACGGGATCGAACTCGCCATCCTTCTTGGTGCGCCTACGTCGGAAGGGCGTTTCGACGTTGCCCGTGGGAAGCCCCGTCTCCTTGTCCCGTACCTGCACCGCGATGGGAAAGAGGTCCGCCAGGTCTAGCGAGAAGAGACCTGCCTCGGTGTCGAGCGGCGGCACCTCGGGCACGAGTGGCTGGGTGAGTGCCGCGGCGCTCACCTCACCAAGCCCTTCGATGTCCAAAGATCCGCGACTTCCGATGTGCTCGACGCGACCGCGCACCTGCGCGGGGCAGCTACGCGCGTTCGGACAGCGCAGGTCGACGTCGCCTTCCTTGGCCGGGGCGAGCGGGGTGCCGCACTCGGGACAGTTCGCGGGCATGACGAACTCTCGCTCCGAACCATCGCGCAATTCGACCACGGGGCCGAGCACCTCGGGGATGACGTCCCCAGCCTTACGCAGCACGACCATGTCGCCGATGAGCACCCCTTTGAGCTTCACGACGTCTTGATTGTGCAGCGTCGCCTGACGCACCACCGAGCCAGACACCCGCGCCGGTTCCATGACGGCAAAGGGGGTGGCGCGCCCGGTGCGTCCCACGCTCACGACGATGTCGAGAAGCCGCGTGTTGACCTGCTCCGGCGGGTACTTATACGCGATGGCCCATCGTGGCGCCCGTGAGGTCGCGCCAAGCTCCTCGTGCAGCGCGAGCTCATCGACCTTGACGACGACTCCATCGATCTCGTGCTCGACGCTGTCACGATGTTCGCCGTAGTGCTCGATGAACTTGGCTGCACCCTCGGCCGACTTCTCGACCCGGAAATGAGTGCTCGTCGGTAGCCCCCAGCTGTTGAGCAGCCCATAGATCTCGCTCTGGCTCCCTACGGGCGGGTTCGCCCACGCGCCAATGCCGTGCACGAGCATCCGCAATCTCGACAGTCGACGGTGCATGAGGTCGAGTCCCGCCGCCGACTTGCCTTCTGCCTTCTGCCGCAGGGAGCCTGAAGCCGCGTTGCGGGGATTCGCAAAGACACGTTCTCCAGCAGCCGCCTGCTCGGCGTTGAGCTCGTTGAATGCGGCGACCGGGAAGAAGATCTCCCCCCGCACCTCGACGAGGGGTGGATGCCCCGAGCCCTCGAGCCGCGTAGGGATGCCCTTGATGTACTTGACGTTCTCGGTGACGTCTTCGCCGACGACGCCGTCGCCGCGAGTGGCCGCGCTCGTCAGCCGACCGTTCTCGTATCGCAGGCTGATCGCGAGGCCATCGATCTTAAGCTCGCACAGGTAGTCGACCGCGCGGCCGGAATCCCGCTCGACCTTCGCCGCCCACGTCGCGAACTCGTCGAGGCTGAACACGTTGTCGAGAGACAGCATGCGTTCGGCGTGCGTCACGGGATCGAAGAGCGCCGCAGCGCGTCCGCCGACGGTCTGAGTCGGACTATCTTGACCCTGGAGTTCGGGGAACATGCGCTCGAGCTCTTCGAGGCGACGAAGGAGAGCGTCGTAGTCCGCGTCGCTCACAAGCTCTTCGTCGCGCTCGTAGTACGCATCGCGCAACTCGAGGATTCGAGTCGTCAGTGCCTCGACCTCCGCCTGGGCGGCGACGAGTTGGGGATCGGCGTGCTGGGGGGTTTCCGTCTCGGCCACCCCTCCAGCTTACGAACGATCACCGACGCTGACTGGAGGGGTGGGAGCTGGTTTCTAGTGACGAGGTCGACGACGGGGCGCCAGCCGGGCTCCTCCGAGAGCGACGCCACCCAGCAACAGGAAGGCGAGTGCGAGGAGCGGCGCTCCACCAGCTCCGGACCCGGTGAACGCAAGCGTGCTACCCCCTGTCGGCACGCTCACAGCGGCAGCCACCACCAGTCGGTAGTCCTCCACTTCGCCACCGTTGACGAGTCCCGTCGGCTGGGGGTCGGATCCGGATCCGGGAACGATGCGGAAGCGGGACTCGCTCTGGCCCGCAACTGGGGTGACCTCATCCCAGACGAGTTCGACCTGTGCGCTTCCGGGATCGACAACCCTCACCGCTCGTTCGTCTGAATCGAATGTGCCGTTGCCGTCGAAGTCGACCCATCCCGCCAGCGTGGCGGGCTGGCTCAGACGATTGACGACGTTCACGGTGACACGGTATTCGCCGTCGTCGGCAGCGAGCGGTTCCAGGTGCACGCCGTCCTCGTCAGGGGCCGCGGTCGCCTCATCCGAGGCGGGCGCGTCAGCCTCGGCATCTACGAGCGAGCCGATCATCAGCGAGGCGGTATTGGCGGATGCGTCGTATCCACGCAGTGCGTGGATGGCTCCGCTCGACGCGCGCACCGTGCCATAGCTGGCGGGTGCGTCTCCGAAGTCGAACGCTGGACCCGCTACGACGGGCCATACACAAGCCGACTCTGCCGAGCCGAGCGGGCAGTTGCCTGTGGGAGTATCAGGGCGCGACTCGTCGACCACAGTGTTCGTGAGAAAGCGATCGCCCAGCGGCGTCGCGCGAATCTGAACCGTGATCGTCACCGTGGCCGTCTGACGAGGTTGCAGGTCGCCCGACCAGGTTGCCACGCCGTCACGATAGTCGTAGGTGCCGATGTCCGCGCTTCCCGAGAGGTAGATCGCGTCCGTCAACACGTCGGCAAGATCATCCTTTATGCGTGCCGCACTCGCGACGACCTCAGCAGGATTGTGAATGGTGATCGTGTAGGTCAGCTCGTCACCCTCGTTGACGACGGACCTATCCGCGATCTTATTCACGACAAGCCCCGCGGAGGCGATCGTCACGGGATAGTCCTCGACCTCGCCGCCCGTAACCTCTCCGACCGGTCGGATGTCGGGGTCGAGTCCGCTGTACAGCCGGAATCGAGCAAAACTTGAGCACTCGATGGGCCGCAGATCGCTCCACTGCAGGCTCACGCTCGTCGCCCGCATGGGAACCGCCGCGACCGCCAGCTCGCTGGCCTCAAACGCCCCATCGCAGTCGAAATCGATCCAGCCAGCGAGGGTCGCATCATCGGCGGTGTCATTACGGACAGACACCTCGAGCAGGTATGCATCAGTGAGGGTCGTGAGAGGGGGGAAGGATGCAACGGCATCTTCGTCGTCGACGCCCTGCCCGTCGTCGCCGCTCCCGTCAACGGCCGCCGGCCCGCCCTCCACGTCAATAACGCGACCCAGCGTCAGTGGGGCGGCGGCACGCGTGGTTCCGGCCACGATGTGAGACGGCCCGTCGTCGTCTCGTGAGGTTCTGTAGCTCGTGGGCGCGTCGCCGAAGTCCGCACAGAATCCGTTGCTGGTGGTCTGAGCGAGGAACCCGACGTTGGGAGCGGAGGTATCCACGCGCACGACAACCTCATTCTGTCCCGCTCGCCAATCGCGATCGAGGGTGGTACGTGCGGCATTCTCGGCGTAGTAGCCCAGGTAGTCGTGCGGCGCGACCGTCGTCTGAGGAATGTCAGACAGAGTGGGTGCTTGGGAGATCCCGTTCACCCAGATGTCCTGCACGCTGTTGTCTGCGAAGAAATCCAGACTGACAGAGAAGGCGCTGGCCTTGACCGACGGGTCGAGAACGAACGAGTACCGGAAGAAGAAATATCGGTTCTGATCGTGAAGTCCCGTGGTCGAGTACGAGATCCATGATGCGTTGTTGTAGGGGGACGTCGTCCACCGCGACGAGGGATTGCTGACAAGAGTCGCATCCGCCCATGTCACGCCACTCGGGTCGGGGTTGTCCCCGCCGTCGGCGACCTGCCACTGTGCATCCGCTCCGCTGAGCAGCCGCCCTCCCTCCCCGTCATACCCCGTGTTGAGCAGGGATGGGTCCGATGCGCACGTCAGTGTGGGGCCCGCCGCGTAGGTCGGAGGACTCTCGACTGGGGCGACCGCGAGAAGTCCCCCCACGAGCAGGGCAGAGACGACTCCCGTCGCCACGACGGCGCGACGAGGAAGAGTGGGCAGGGTTGTACGCACGAAAAGGTGTCCTTCGGGATGGAGGGCTGCCACTGACGATCCAGCGGTGTGTTGCCGATTCTCATCCAAGGACTGCCGCCACAGAAGAGGGAAAATACGTGCAGAACTGCGGACCAGTCGAAAGCGTGCGGGAGACGTGCAGACGGCCTTCTTGGCCGGGAATTAGCTCGACCTATTTGTGCAGCCGTGGCACTGGGACCGCCGACACCGTCCTATCGATCGTGCACTGCCCGAGCACGCGAGTGCCCACGTAGACGACCGCGGTCTGTCCCGGGGCGACACCCACGATCGGCTCTTCAGGCACGATCACGAGCTCTGCCCCGGCGATTCGCGCGTGCGCCGGCACGGGGTCGGCATGGGCGCGGATCTGCACCTCGCATGCGAACGACTCGGTCCAGTCGCTGATGATCGCGGACGCGACGGGGTCGAGTCCAGCCCAGCTAAAGGTGGAGCCCGCTAGTTCACCAATCGACAGCGCCTCGCGCGGACCCACGACGACTTCGTTGGTCTTGGGCCTGATCTCAAGCACAAACCGCGGCTGGCCGTCGTCCGCGGGGAAGCCGATGTTGAGTCCCTTGCGCTGTCCGACGGTAAACGCGAGCGCACCATCGTGACGCCCGATCGTCGCACCCGAGCGATCGAGGATGTCCCCTTGCTCGGCACCCACCTTCTCGGCGAGCCATCCGCGGGTGTCGCCGTCGGGGATGAAGCAGATGTCATGCGAGTCGGGTTTGGCGGCGACCGAAAGCCCTCGCGCTGCTGCCTCGGCCCGCACCTCGGCCTTCGATGGGGTCGCCCCGAGCGGGAACATGCTGTGCGCGAGCTGCTCGCTCGTGAGAACGCCGAGCACGTACGACTGGTCTTTCGCCCACGCGGCGGCGCGGTGCAGCTCACGGTTGCCGTGAGCATCGGTGACGATGTTCGCGTAGTGGCCGGTCGCGACCGCGTCGAAGCCGAGGGCGACGGCCTTTTCGAGAAGTGCCGCGAACTTGATGCGCTCGTTGCATCGCATGCAAGGGTTCGGCGTTCTGCCAGCCGCATACTCGGCAATGAAATCGTCGACGACGTCGAGACGGAAACGCTCGGAAAAGTCCCAGACGTAGTACGGGATTCCGAGGAGGTTGGCGGCGCGCTGGGCATCCATCGAGTCTTCGATCGTGCAGCAGCCTCGCGAGCCGGTGCGCAGTGTTCCGGGCATTCGGCTGAGGGCAAGGTGCACGCCGACCACCTCGTGGCCAGCCTCGACGGCGCGCGCCGCGGCGACCGCGGAATCCACCCCGCCACTCATCGCCGCCAGAACTTTCACCAGAAGAGTGTACGCGGGCGAACTGGATGATGCGCGGGCCGTCGCGCCGTCCTAGGCTGTCCCTCTCGCCCTCGCGCATGCCGGGGCAAGAGAGAGCCACGAGATGTCAGAGATAGCGATCGACTGGGAAGCCCTGCGCGCGGCAGCGCTCGCGGCGATGCCCTCCGCTTACGCGCCCTACTCCGAGTACAAGGTCGGATGCGCGGCCCTCGTCGACGATGGCCGCATCGTGGTGGGCGTCAATGTCGAGAACATGTCGTACGGCCTCACGATGTGCGCCGAGTGCACCATGGCGGGTGCGCTGCATGTCTCGGGTGGCGGGCGACTCGTCGCTTTCACGTGTGTGAACGTGCGCGAGGAGATCATCACACCGTGCGGTCGGTGCCGCCAGGTGCTCTTCGAGCACGGCGGAGGTGACCTGCTTCTCGAAACTCCCGAAGGCGTGTGGAGCATGGCGCAGATGATGCCCCAGCCCTAGGGCCCTGCGAGCGGGCTAACGGATGGTGGGGGTTCGGTCGGCGAATCCGGCGCCACGTGCCCGCGCAACGGCGTCGGGGAGAGCGGCAATGAACGCGTCCACCTGCTCCCGCGTGGTGTCGGGGCCGAGTGTCATCCTCAGCGCGCCACGAGACGTGTGCTCGTCGAGTCCCATCGCGAGCAGAACGTGGGATGGCTCGGGAACTCCGGCCTGACACGCCGACCCGGTCGACACGCTGAAGCCCGCGGCATCCAGCAGGAAAAGCAGCGAATCGCCCTCACAGCCGGGGAAGGTGAAGTGCACGTTGCCGGGCAACCGTTCGACCGGGTTGCCGCGAAGCACCGCGTCGGGCACGGCCGACTGAACTCCCTTGATGAGGTGGTCACGAAGTTGCGGTCGTGGAGATCTGAACATCGACACCGCGGTTGCGAAGGCGTGCGCGCCTGCCGCATCTTGCGTCCCCGAGCGAGCGCGCTGCTGATTGCCACCATGGATGAGCGGAATCACGCTCGCCGAGCGGGCGATGACGAGCGCGCCAACGCCGACCGGGCCGCCTACCTTGTGGGCCGAAAGGCTCAGTGCCGCGAGTCCCGAGCTCGCGAAGTCGATCTCTATCGATCCGTACGCCCCCACCGCGTCACAGTGCACGGGGACACCGTGCTCGGCGGCGAGCGCCGCGATTTCGGCGACAGGCTGGATTGTTCCGACCTCGTTGTTCGCCCACAGGGTCGTGACGAGGGCGACGTCTTCACCGAGAGCGGCGGTGAGGGCATTCAGGTCGATTCGCCCGACCGAGTCAACGGGTATCCAGTCGATGACGGCGCCCTCGTGGTGCTCAAGCCACTCGAGTGCATCGATCGTCGCGTGATGCTCGGCGCGCGTGGAGAGGATCCGGGCGCGCTGGAGCTGTGGGAAGCGGCCATTTCTGGCCGTTTCCGCGACGCCAGCGCCGACGACCGTCTCGGTCGTCGGGTTGCGACTCCAAAACATCCCCTTGATCGCGAGGTTAATAGACTCGGTACCACCCGACGTGAAGGTCACCTCGACCGAATCGGCAGTGACCGAGCGGGCCACCACATCGCGAGCGTCCTCGAGAATGCGTCTCGCGGCCTGGCCCTGGGTGTGGATCGACGAGGGGTTGCCCACGAGCGCGAGCGCTTCGACGTAGCTCGCGACGACCTCGGCGGGCATGGGTGTCGTGGCTGCATGGTCAAGGTAGATCGCCACACTCATTACTCTAGATCGCATGCCTGAGCCCCTAGCCGACCTCGGCGTCAGCCTGACGCCGAAGGGCGGTCGGGTGCGCGTGTGGTCGGCGAGCGCGACAAGCGTGGAGCTGTGCATCTTCGACGACAACGATGCGAGCTGGGTGACGAAAACCCTGCCGTTGACTCGCGACGAACATGACGTCTGGTCCACGACGACGACGTTGCTCGCGCCCGGCGTGCGATACAGCCTTCGCGCCGACGGACCTGGCGACGCTGGCAACGCCTTCGATCCGCAACTCCACCTGATCGACCCGTATGCGCGCGGTCTCTCCCGCGCGAGCAACGGCGAGTGGCGCGGATACGTGCAAGAGCCTGACTCCTTCGACTGGGGCACCTCGCGCAAGCCGGGGATTGGCATGGACCACACGGTGCTCTACGAGGCGCACGCGAAGGGAATCTCCAAGCTCAACCCGAATGTGCCCGAAGA
>CAYZHZ010000081.1:0-1312 GCA_964477625.1 uncultured Salinibacterium sp. | reverse complement strand
CACCCCGTCAGCGGAAACCATCTGGCGCACTACGCCTACCTGCACCACCTCGGCGTCACGAGCGTCGAGCTGCTACCGATCCACCAGTTCGTGAGCGAGCAGCGGCTCATCAAGCAGGGCCTCGTCAACTACTGGGGATACAACACGCTCAACTTCTTCACGCCGCACGCCGCCTATGCCAGTCGGCACGCCCAGTTCGGCGGCACGGGCGCGGTGCTGCGGGAATTCAAGGGCATGGTTAAGCTGCTCCACGAGGCGGGCATCGAAGTGATACTCGACGTCGTCTACAACCACACTGCCGAGGAGGGCATTGGCGGGCCGACCACGAGTCTGCGCGGCCTCGACAACCGTGGCTACTACCGACAAAGCCCCGACGGCGAGTACATCGACGTGACCGGCTGCGGCAACTCCCTCAACACCGCGACCCCGGCCGCCATGCGACTCGTGCTCGATTCGCTGCGCTACTGGTCGAATGACGTGCAGGTCGACGGGTTCCGTTTCGACCTCGCGGTGACACTCGGTCGCGACGAGGCCAACGAGTTCCAACCCGACCATCCCCTGCTGCTCGCCATCCGTGACGACCCCGCGCTCGCCGACGCCAAGATCATCGCCGAACCGTGGGATGTCGGCATGGGCGGCTGGCAGGTGGGCCAGTTCCCCGGCGGTGATCAGGACCGAGGGTGGTCGGAATGGAACGACGGATACCGCGACCGTGTGCGGGACTTCTGGCTCACCGACATCGCCGCCGCCCGCACGAGCGGGTCCGCGCCGAACGGGATCGGGTCACTTGCGCGACGGTTGGCGGGGTCGGCTCACGTGTTCTCCCAGCAGCGCGGGCCGACGGCATCCATCAATTTCGTCACCGCTCACGATGGGTTCACGATGGCGGACTTGACGGCCTACAACGAGAAGCACAACCTCGGCAATGGCGAAGACAACCGCGACGGCACCGACAACAACCACTCGTTCAACCACGGCGTCGAGGGAGCGACGGATGATGCGAGCATCCGTGACACGCGCCTCAAAGCTATGCGCAACCTCCTCGGCACCCTGCTGCTGAGCGCGGGAGTGCCGATGCTCACCGCGGGCGACGAGTTCGGTCGAACCCAGCGCGGCAATAACAATGCCTACTGCCAGGACAGCGAACTGACGTGGCTGCCGTGGGAGCTCGAGGACTGGCAACAGGATCTGCTCGAGGTGTCGAGAATGCTCATCGCGTTCCGCAAGGAGAATCCTGCCCTGCGGCCCGTGCGATATGGCCGGTGGGGAGAGACTGTTCCCTCTGCGACGCAGATGGACTGGTACAACAAGG
>CAYZHZ010000080.1:12653-13197 GCA_964477625.1 uncultured Salinibacterium sp. | reverse complement strand
GATGGCTTTGACGCCGCGCTACCCTTCGAGCTCACGGGTGACCAGCGAGCGGTCGGGCACGAGATCAGCGAGGATTTGGCCGCGGATGTTCCCATGAACCGCCTCGTGCAGGGCGAGGTGGGATCGGGCAAGACGCTCGTCGCGCTGCGGGCAATGCTCGCGGTCGCCCAGTCCGGGGGGCAGTCGGCGCTGTTGGCCCCCACCGAAGTTCTCGCTCACCAACACTTGCGCTCGGTCGTGCGCACCCTTGGGCCCGACCTTTCAGCACGTCTACGCCCGACACTTCTCACCGGTAGCCTCAGCACCGCGGAGCGCAAGAAAGCCCTTCTCGCCGCCGTGTCGGGCTCTGCGATGATTGTCGTCGGCACGCACGCCCTCCTCGGCGAAACCGTGAGCTTCTTCGATCTGGGCCTCGTGGTCGTCGACGAGCAACACCGCTTCGGCGTCGACCAGCGGGAGGCGCTTCGGCTCAAGGGCACCCGCCCCCCGCATGTTCTCGTGCTCACGGCGACTCCTATCCCTCGCACCGTGGCGATGACCGTCT
>CAYZHZ010000080.1:0-12643 GCA_964477625.1 uncultured Salinibacterium sp. | reverse complement strand
TCTCCTCGATCGCCGAACTCCCCGCCGGACGCTCGCCGATTGTGAGCCACGTCGTGCCCGCGTACAAGCCGGGGTGGGTTGCCCGCGTCTGGGAGCGCATGGCCGAGGAACTTTCGCAGGGCCGGCAGGCTTTCGTCGTGTGCCCCGCGATCGACGCGACCGTGGTCGAGGAGGTCGATGCCGACGCCGCTTCTGCCGTCGAGGTTGCTTCTGGTGCATCATCCGCTCGCCCCGCGACGGTGGTCGAGACGCTTGCGCAGCTTCGTGCCAACCCGGTGTTGGCGGGCCGGCGCATCGAGGCACTGCACGGTCGGATGCCCGCAGACGAGAAGGATCGGGTGATGCGCTCTTTCGCCGCCGGCGAGATCGACGTGCTCGTCGCGACGACCGTCATCGAGGTGGGAGTCGATGTGCCCAACGCCTCCACGATGGTCGTGCTCGACGCCGACCGCTTTGGTGTCTCACAGTTGCATCAGTTGCGCGGGCGTGTGGGTCGCGGCGGTGTTCCCGGTCTGTGCCTGTTCGTGACGGGTGCCGAGGAGCTGACCCTTGCTCGAGAGCGCGTGGAGGCGGTCGCGTCGACCCTCGACGGGTTTGAACTGGCCCAGAAAGATCTCGAGTTGCGTCAGGAGGGCGACGTGCTCGGCGGATCGCAGTCGGGTGGTCGCTCGAGCCTGCGCCTCGTGCGGGTAGTGAAAGACGCCGAGCTCATCGCGGAGGCACGCGAGCTCGCGGCGGCCGTGCTCACCGACGATCCGCAGCTCGAACGGCATTCCGCGCTCCGCGAGGCGCTGGCGCGGCGACTGGATGCCGAGTCCGAGGCATTCCTCGCGAAGAACTAGCGTCTGACTGACCGTCCCCCCGCGATTCTCACCCCCAGTGGCTGGGTCGCACGAGTCGCTCCGGAATGCGCGTGGCGGAGTCGCCCGCCGCCGCATTGATCTGTGGCTGGGTCACGAATAGGGCGCGCGAGAGGTCCGCGCCGTGCAGGCGGGTGTCGCGCAGGTCGGCACCGATGAGATCGGTGAGATCGAGTCGCGCTCCGGTGAGGTCTGCCGCAATGAGGTACGCGCCCCGCAGATTCGCGCGACTCAAATCCCGGCCCGCGAGCTTCGCGCCGATCAGATCGCCTCCGGCAACGAGACGTGGGCCGAGCGTGGGTGTCGCACCGCGGATGCTCTCGCTCACGCGACCCAGCAGCGCGGCGATCGCGCTGCGACGGTCATCCACCTGATGGGTATCCACCTGCGCTGGTCCCGAGCCGGATGTCGCGAGAACTCGCTCGACGAAGCCTTCTGTCTCGTTCAGGGCGGTGAGGCACTCATGCCGGAGAGTCGCCGATTCGACCCGCCGCTCGGCCTCCACGAGGTACCACTCGAGCTCGTGGAGTTGCCTCAGCACGGGGAACGCCGCGAACATCGCTGCGCCGGAGTCGGAGTGGGTGCGCCAATTACCTGCGCGAGCGGTGAGTCGCGGCCCTGCGCCGAGACAGTCGAACACGGTGCATCCGCGCATGCCGCGCTCTCGCAGGTGCGGATGTATCGAGCATCGAAAGTCGTCGGTGCCGCCATTCTCGCCGAGGTGCACACACTCCTGGCCGGCATGCTTGTCGAACGCGAAGTCCGACGAGCGGGTGAACGCGAGCGCCACGCAGCACAGACCCGCGCATCGATCGCAGTCGGCCGCGAAATGGTCGCGCGCGAGCAGGTCGCTCGCCGGTATGCCGTTCACGTTCGCCACGCTATCTCGCGCGCGCCTTCCCGTCGTGCTTTCCTGCATGTTCGCCGTGGGTTCGACACACAGGGTCGCGCGGTAACAGGCCCGTAATGTGTGCCCGATAGGGTGAAACCATGAACAGGATCGCAGTCGTTCCTGGGTCGTTCGACCCGGTCACCCTGGGTCATCTCGATGTGATCGAGCGGGCTGCTGGCATCTTCGATGAGGTGCATGTGCTCGTCGTCCACAACCCCGGCAAGACGGCACTCCTCCCGATCGCCCAGCGCGTCTCGCTCATCGAGCAGGCCATTCGTGATGCGGGCATCGGCGGCAACATCGTGGTGACGAGTTGGAGCGTCGGACTCCTCGTCGACTACTGCACCGACGTCGGCGCGAGTGTGCTCGTGAAGGGCATCCGCTCTCAGGTCGACGTGGCCTACGAAACGCCGATGGCTATCGTCAACCGGGATCTTGCGGGTGTCGAGACGGTGTTCCTGCTCCCGGATCCCGCGCACGCCCACGTCTCGAGTTCTCTCGTACGTCAGGTCGCGTCGCTCGGGGGAGACGTCTCGCCATACGTGCCCGTCGCGGTCGCGAACTTCCTGCAGTCGCACGAGAAGTAGGCCCTCCGGGTCGCTGGTCGGGGTTGTCGCGCGCATGCATCCTGTCGAACAGTGCACAATGGCACGGTGACCCTCAAACTCGGATACAAGGCCTCAGCAGAGCAGTTCGACCCGCGCGAACTCGTGGAGATCGCCGTCGCGGCAGAAGCGCACGGCATGGAGAGCGTCGCGGTGAGCGACCACTTCCAGCCCTGGCGGCATGAAGGTGGTCACGCCCCCTTCTCCCTCACCTGGATGGCCGCGGTCGGTGAGCGCACGAAGACGATCACCATCGGCACGAGCGTCATGACCCCGACTTTCCGCTACAACCCCGCCGTGATCGCGCAAGCGTTCGCGACGATGGGCTGCCTGTATCCCGACCGCATCATGATCGGTGTCGGCACCGGTGAAGCCCTCAACGAGGCGGCCACCGGGTGGGCAGGCCCGGGCGAGCAGCCGTGGCCCGAGTTCAAGGAGCGCTTCGCGCGACTGCGCGAGTCGGTCGACCTCATGCGCGCCCTCTGGACCGAGGACCGCGTCAACTTCGACGGCGAGTTCTATTCCACCCACGACGCGAGCATCTACGACCGTCCCGACAGGCCCATTCCGGTCTACATCGCCGCGGGCGGACCGATGGTGGCTCGCTACGCAGGTCGGGCCGGCGACGGATTCATCTGCACGAGCGGTAAGGGGATGTCCCTCTACAACGACGAGCTCATCCCCGCCGTCAAGGAGGGCGCGGAGAAGGCCGAGCGTAGCTTCGAGAGCATCGACCGCATGATCGAGATCAAGCTCTCCTACGACACCGATGCGGCCACGGCGCTCGAGAACACGCGTTTCTGGGCTCCGCTTGCGCTCAGCAAGGAGCAGAAGCACGACATCACCGACCCCATCGAGATGGAGAAGGCGGCCGACGCGCTCCCGATCGAGCAGATCGCGAGTCGCTGGATCGTGGGGTCCGACCCGGATGAGGTCGTGGAAAAGATCAAGCAGTACACGGATGCCGGGCTCAACCACCTCGTCTTCCACGCCCCGGGTTCTGACCAGCGTCGCTTCCTCGATCTGTTCGAGAAGGATCTCGCGCCGCGGCTCCGCGCTCTGACCTAGTCGTCCGTCGGGCATGTGTACACTGTTCACATGCCCGACGCTCAGCCACTCGACTACACCTTCACCGCACCGATCCGATCGATGGACGAGATCGGCGTCGGCTGGTACGGACTTGTGCTCGAATCATCCGTCGAATTCTTCGGCACCGGCAAGGCCGTCAAAGTCTCCGGCACGATAGACGGCTACGCCTTCGCAACCGCCTTCATGCCCACCGGACTCGGGGGCCACTTCCTTCCGGTGAGCGCCAAGATCCGCAAGGCGATCGGCAAGGACGTCGGCGACCCGGTGATCGTGCATCTCACCGAACGGCGCTGAGGCGATCCGTGGACGGCGCAGACGGCTGGAGCGAAGTCGCCGCCGACTGGTCGCAACTGTGGGGTGCCTTCCCCGGGCCGGTTCATGAGGCGATCGTCAGGGACACGGGCATCCGTGGGGGTAGCCGCGTGCTCGACGTCGGGTGTGGCAGTGGCGAGTTTCTGCGCACCCTCGTGGGCTTGGGCGCCACCGCCGAGGGGGTAGACCCGGCACCCGGCATGACTGCCCTCGCCGGTCCCGACGCTCACCTCGGCGACTTCGACGCACTGCCCTGGCCCGATGCGACATTCGACGTCGTGACCGCGATCAACGCCCTGCAGTTCGCCGACGATTCTCTCGCCGCGCTCGCGGAGGCTCGCAGGGTGACTCGTCCCGGCGGATTCATCGCGGTCGCGAACTGGGCCGAGAGCGCGCGCAACGACCTGGACGTCATCGAACACGCGGTCGCGGCGTACTGGGGTGACGAAGTCACGCCCGACGGCGACCTGCGCCGTGAGGGTGGTCTCGAGCAACTGTTCGCGGACGCGGGGCTCGTGCTCACGGTATCCCGCGTCATCGTTCTGCCCTGGGAGGTGCGCGATGAGGCGACGCTTGTTCGCGGGGTGTTGCTGGGTGAGGATGCCGAAACCCAGGCCGCCCTCACCGACACCGTTGTCGCGGCCGCCGAGCGTTTCCGTGTGGGCGAGGGATTCGTGCTGAGGAACGCTTTCCGTCTCGCCGTCGGACGCAGCGAGTAGCCTCCTCCCATGGTCGAGCACACCACGAACTACTTCGACACGTTCATCACGATCGCGCCCGATAGCGCAGCAGCCGAGGCCGTCGTGCCTCCCCAGCGCGCGACCCCCTCGGTCGCCGAACGAACCTATCGGCTCATCGCCGAGCGTCCCTACGAGCTGACCTCTGACGACGTGCTCTTCACGGTGTGGGTGGACCGCAACGACATCTCCGAGGCCGACCGGCCCGCAGCGCGCGAGCGATTCTTCTCGAAGGGTCAGGCCTGCCTACGCTCGAGCGACCTGGCTAAGCGGTACGGCTGGGGAGTGCACTCCGACTCCGAGGGTCGTGTCGCGATCATCGGCGTCGACACCCCCGAGTATGCGGTGTTCGTCGCGGATGATGCGCTCACCGTCATCCCCGCGATGCGCAGTTCCCGCAAGTAGCCCTACCGGCGGTCGAGCGACGTCGAGACCCGAAGTCGAGACCCTTTCAAGGTGTGAGTTCCCTCCGTATGCGCGCTGCGGCTTGATCCCGGTCGCCTCCTTTGGAAACGTGGCTGGCGAAGCTGCACAAGGAAAGGAAGCTCATGCTCACCCTCACTGAAACAGCCAGCACGGTAGTCAAGTCGATCGTCGACCAAGACCGGACCGTGACCGATGGTGGTCTGCGTATCGGGCAGATGCCCGGCAACGACCGTCAGTTCCAGATCGCGGTGGTCGCCGAACCTCAGCCGGGCGACGCGCTCGTCGAGGATGCCGGCGCCAAGGTCTTTCTCGAGCCGGCCACCACGGCGCTGCTCGACGACAAGACCCTGGACGCCCAGGTCGGGGAGAACGGCGCGGTCACCTTCGCGCTGATCCCGCAGTAGCACCGGTGGTCGAGTAGCCGCGCAGCGGCGTATTCCGGTGGTCGAGTAGCCGCGCAGCGGCGTATTCCGGTGGTCGAGTAGCCGCGCAGCGGTGTACTCCGGTGGTCGGCTAGCCGCGCAGCGGCGTATTCCGGTGGTCGAGTAGCCGCGCAGCGGCGTATCGAGACCCCCACAGATCAGGGACCCGGACGGGGCGGAGCCGTCCGGGTCCCTTTCTGTGTGCGGGCCCTAGCCGCGCCAGAATGTACCTATGCCCGCATCATCCGCACCGCACATCGGTTTTGCCGCGATGCTCGAGCGGTTCCATCCCACCGAGGCGCTCGAACTCGCCAAGCACGCCGAGGCGAACGGGTTCACTGGAACGATGGCCGACGACCACTTTCAGCCGTGGATCCCGCAGCAGGGGCAGGCGGGTTACGTCTGGAACGTCCTCTCTGCCCTCGGGCAGGTCACGGGCGGCGACCTCGGCACGGGCGTGACCGCGCCGACCTTTCGCGCTCACCCCGCCGTCACCGCTCAAGCGAGTGCGACTCTCGCCGCCATGTACCCGGGGCGCCACTGGCTCGGCATCGGCTCGGGTGAGGCGATCAACGAGCACATCGTCGGGCAGTACTGGCCGGAGGCACCGGAGCGCATCAACCGCATGTTCGAGGCGGTCGAGATCATTAAGAAGCTGTTCGCGTCGGGACTGAGCCAGCGGGATGTGCGACACGAGGGTCAGTTCTTCCGCCTCGAGTCCACTCGGTTGTGGACGATGCCGGCAGAGGCACCGGAGATCCTCGTCGCGACGGCGGGACCCGTCGCGGCGAAACGAGCCGGGCGCACGGTGGACGGCCTCATCACCGAGGCTGCCCCCATCGAGAAGGTTGCTGGCCTCATCCACAAGTTCGCTGAGGGTGCGCGCGAGGTCGGTAGGCGCGCGGACGCGATGACCAAGGTCATGCGTCTGCACCTGAGTTGGGCCGAGACGGATGAGGCGGCGATGGCGGCTGCGCTTGCCGAGTGGCCCAACGGCGGTATGCGTTTTCCCCGCGGCGATGTGCGCTCGCCTTTCGAGCTCGAGCAGGTGGCGCGCACAGTGCGTCCCGAGGATTTCGAGGGACGGATGCCGGTGAGCGCCGACCCCGATGTACACCGCGCCTACATTCAGAGCTATCTCGATCTCGGATTCAACCGCATCTACCTGCACAACGCCGGGCGCAACCAGCGGGAGTGGCTCGAGGTTTTCGGCCGCGACGTGCTACCGAAGTTGGTGAAGTGATGCTCACGGTATGGCCCGTCGCGGGCATCCCTGAGATCGTCGCGGGTGACGCGCTCGACCGGCTGATCGCCGACGCGATCGCGGCGGGGGAGGCGCTGCGCGACGGGGACATCGTCGCGGTGACCTCGAAGATCGTCAGCAAGGCCGAGGGGCGTCAGGTGCTGGCGGATGATCGCGAAGACGCCATAACCGCCGAGACGGTGCGAATCGTGGCGAGTCGTGAACATGCGAAAGGCGTCACTCGCATTGTCGAGAACCGTCTCGGCATGGTGCTCGCCGCGGCGGGCGTCGACTCGAGCAACACGCCGGAGGGTACGGTGCTGCTGCTGCCCGAGAATCCGGATGCGAGCGCGCGCTCTCTCTGCGAGTACCTCCGGGAGCGCTTCGGCGCGCGCGTCGGCGTCGTCATCAGCGACACGCTCGGACGCCCGTGGCGGCAGGGGCAGACCGATGTCGCGATCGGAGCTGCGGGCATCCGCGTGCTCGACGACCTGAGGGGGACGACGGATTCGGGCGGTCGTCGGCTCGACGTGACGGTCGCGGCCGTGGCAGACGAGATCGCGGGAGCCGCTGACCTCGTGAAGGGCAAGACCAGCGGCATGCCCGTGGCAGTGGTCCGTGGTCTGGCTCACCTTGTGGCTGACCTCGACGAGCCGGGTGCTTCGGCGCTTGTTCGTCCCGCCGCCGACGACATGTTCCGGCTGGGAACGGCGGAGGCGTGGGACGAGGGCTTTCGGGCCGGGCTGAGCGCGCGGGACTAGACCCGGTTCGCCGTGCCCGCGCTCGGCCGTCGACGAGTAGGGTCGAGGAATGGATGCTGCGACCGGTGCACCCGACCTCATCGTCGTCATGGGGGTGAGCGGTTCGGGCAAGTCGACCGTGGGTGAACTGCTCGCGGAGCGCCTCGGGATCCCGTTCACCGACGCCGATGACCTGCACCCCATCACCAACGTGGACAAGATGGTCGCGGGTCAGCCGCTCACTGATGAGGATCGGTGGCCGTGGCTCGCGGTTGTCGGTCAGACGCTCGCCCAGGGAGCGCATTCGGGTCTCGTCGTCGCGTGTTCCGCGCTCAAGCGGTCGTACCGTGACGCGATTCGCCGCGAGGCTCCCGAGACCACGTTCGTGCACCTGACCGGGTCGCGGGAGCTGCTCGCCGAGCGGATGGGCAAGCGGGAAAACCATTTCATGCCCGCCTCGCTTCTCGATTCGCAACTTGCTGCGCTCGAACCCCTCGAGCCCGGCGAGGGCGTGACGGTCGGCATCGAGGGCAAGCCCGCCGAGATCGTGGATCGGATTCTCGCCGCTCGATAGGGTCGAGATCATGACCAGACGAATTCTCAGCATTGCCATCGCCGTCGTCGGGAGCGCACTGGGCTACCTCGCCGCATGGACAGGTGGCACCGCTCTCGTCCAATTCGCCGGCACGGGGCGCTCCGCTCCTGACGTGTTTCCGCATCTGCTGCTGGCCTTGGGCGTCGTTCTGCTTGCGGTAGCGACGCTGTCGATCGTGCTGTCGTCAGCGGGCGTGCTCGTCGTCGGCTCCCTACACCTCGCGGTGGGCCTTCTCGCTGTGCTGTTTCCGCCCCAGGGCTTGCGGGGCGGATTTGCTCCGGCCTTCCAACTGCTCAATGCGTTGAACGATGTGAGTCGTGAGGTGAGTTACGGCGCGTACTTCGCTGTGACCACGGGGATGGGACTAATGACAGGTGCGGCCCTCGTCGCGATCGGCAGTGCCTCGCGATCACGCGTGACCGCGCCCGCCCAGACCATGCGAGTGGTATCAGCCGCGGTCGCGACGATCATCGGACTTCCCGGATTTCTGCTCGTACTCGGTGCCGGGGGCGTGATCTACCGGTCCGCGGTCGTCATGTTCGACGGTGCACCGGAGCTCGCAGTGATCCTGCTCGTGCTTGGCGTGGGTCTAGTTGCGGGAGCCCTGTACTTCACACGCTGGTCGTCGGTTGGAGCGGTGGAGCTCGGCCTCGTCATCACGATCCTCGGCCTGGTCTTTCTCGTAGCACCCGGTTTGTCGGCCGGTGCGTTCGGAATCGCCCACCCCCTCGGCATGGGTATTACGTCGGCCGGGGTCTCGGGAAACGTCCTCCTCGTGGGTGTAGTCATCACCGCAGCCGCCATCGGCGCGAAACTGCGTGCAGATCGCGCACCCCGGGCATCCGTGTAGAATCGTTCACTGAACTTCGGCGAGGGAACCCGTTCAAGGGTTCCGTTATCGACGCGGTGGGAAAAGTCCCCGTGCGTTCGCGTTGTATCTGCACACCGACCCGGGCTGACGCCCACAGGAGAATTATCATGGCCGACAACGACGGCAACCACCTCGTCACCGAGATCCGCGACACCTTCGGCAAGGGCGCGGCTCGCAAGATCCGCGCCCTGGGCAAGATCCCCGCGGTCATCTACGGCCACGGCACCGAGCCCCAGCACGTGACCCTGCCAGGTCACGAGGTCTCGCTCATCCTGCGCAAGTCCAACCAGGTGCTCGACCTCGACATCCAGGGCAAGTCGCAGCTCGCGCTCGTCAAGGACGTGCAGAAGGACCCGGTTCGCCAGATCATCGAGCACATCGACCTCATCGTCGTGCGCAAGGGCGAGAAGGTAACCGTCGACGTGCCCGTGCACCTCGAGGGCGACTCGGCACCCGGCACCGTCGTCAACCAGGACTCGAACACGATCTCGGTCGAGGTCGAGGCGATCCACATCCCCGAGAATGTCGTCGTGTCGATCGAGGGTCTCGAGGAGGGCGCGCACATCCTCGCAGGAGCGGTGAAGCTCCCCGCCGGTGCGACGCTCGTTTCCGACCCGGAGATGCTCGTCGTCGGTATCACGGGCGAGACGGCTGCCGATCTTGGCGAGTCGGAGACCGCCGTTGAGGACAGCGAAGCGGCCGAGGAAGCGACCGAAGAGGCCGTCGAAGACGCCGAGTAGGCCTTCATCCTCTCGCTCTTCCGTCGCTCTCGGCCCATGGACGACGACCACTGGCTGGTAGTCGGGCTCGGCAACCCCGGGCCCGGCTACGCCGGCAATCGTCACAACGTGGGCCAGATGGCTCTCGCGACCCTCGCGGATCGCGCGTCTGCACCGTTCAAGAGTCACAAGGCGGGCGCGACCGTCGCAGAGGGGCGATCATTCGTGTCGGGGCCGCGCTTCATCCTCGCTAAGCCCAACTCGTACATGAACCTGTCGGGTGGCGCTGTCTCGTCGTTGCTGAAGTATTACAAGCTCGACCCGTCGCGACTCATCGTGCTGCACGACGAGCTCGACATTCCCTTCGATACGCTCAAGCTCAAGTTTGGCGGCGGACACGGCGGGCACAACGGTCTGCGCGACATCATCGCGGCAACGGGCACGGGCGACTTCACCCGTGTGCGCATCGGGATCGGGCGTCCACCGGGTCGCCAGCCGGCCGCAGATTTCGTGCTCAAGGACTTCGCCTCGGCGGAGCGCCACGTGCTTCCGAACCTGCTCGAGGACGCGGCGGATGCCGTCGAACTCATCGCCTCGCAGGGACTCACCGCCGCACAGCTCAAGTTCCACACACCCGGTGGTTGAGTAGCGCGAAGCGCACCCGGTGGTTGAGTAGCGCGAAGCGCGTATCGAAACCCCCGCGTAGACTTCTTCGGTGATCCTCGAAGGAATTATCGCGGCCCTTTCGCGCGCCCAAACGTTCGAGAACGCACTCTCGCAAGCCAACCGTAGCGCGGACTTTTCCCTCGTCGACGGACTGCGTGCACCGCTTCTGGCCGGTCTTCTCACGCGTCCTGACGGCCCGCGGATGCTGCTCGCCATCGTTGCGACGGGCCGCGAGTCCGAATCCCTCCGCCGCGCGCTCCCCGGCTTTCTTCCGACGGCCACCATCGTCGAGTTCCCGGCGTGGGAGACCCTTCCCCACGAGAGACTGAGCCCCAGCGCCGAGACGGTCGGCAAGCGTATCGCCGCGCTGCGTGCCCTGCGTGAGTGGGACGGCTCCACGCCGTTCGTCATGGTCGCCTCCGTGCGCGCCGCGCTGCAGCCGCTCGCCGACAACCTCACCTCGATCGAGCCCATCCGGCTCGTGGCGGGTGCACGGGGCTACGACCTTGTCGATGTGAGCCGGTCTCTCGTCGACCTCGCGTACTCCCGTGTCGACATGGTCACGCGTCGAGGGGAGTTCGCGGTTCGTGGCGGCATCCTCGATGTCTTCGCCCCGACAGACGAACACCCCGTTCGCCTGGAGTTCTTCGGTGATGAGCTCGAACAGGTGCGCGAGTTCTCGGTGGCCGATCAGCGCTCGCTGCCGACCGAGATCGGCTCAGCAGTGCTGTCGCCGAGCCGAGAACTCCTCCTCAGTGAATCGGTTCGCCAACGCGCGCGGGAGATGCTGCACGAGTTCCCCAGTCTCGCGGGCATCCTCACGAAAGTTGCCGAGGGCATCCCCGTCGATGGGATGGAGTCGCTTGCCCCCGTTCTCGTCGATCGCCTCGTGCCGCTCACGCACTACCTCCCCGAGAACGCTGCCGTCGCGGTGATCTCGCCCGAGCGCGTCTCGACCCGCGCCGTGAGTCTCGCCGAGACCAACCGGGAGTTCCTCGCGGCCGCGTGGAACGCTGCGACGGCGGGTGCCGAGGCACCCATCGACCTGGATGCGGGCGACTTCGTCACCCTCGCGTCGCTGCGGGACTCGGCAGGATCCCGCCCCTGGTGGACGCTCTCGAGCTTCGATTCGGGCGAGGAGAACGCCGACGAGTATGTGCGCATCGATGCCTCGCCGGTCCCGAGCTTCGCGGGACAGCCCGACGGTGCGTTGACGCACGTGGCTGAGCGGCTGCGCGACGGATGGACCGTCGCCGTCGTGGCCGAGGGCGCCGGCCTCGTCGACCGCGCCGACCAGGTGCTCGCCGAACACGGCCTCTCGGGTCGTGAGGTCGAGGAATACCCGGTGGATGCTGAGGCCGGGGTCGCCTACCTGCTCAAGTCCACCGTCGAGCAGGGCTTCGAGTCGCCGGAGGTGAAGTTCGCACTGTTGAGCGAGGCCGAGTTCTTCGGCCGTTCTGCGGGCTTCGATTCGCGACAGGTGAAGAAGCTCGCGAGCCGTCGCCGCAATGTCGTGGACCCCCTCCAGCTCAAGGCCGGTGACTTTGTCGTGCACAACACGCACGGCATCGGCAAGTTTGTGGAGCTCGTGCAGCGGGAAGTCTCGACGGGTGGGCGCAACGCCATCAAGACTCAACGCGAGTTTCTCGTCATCGAGTACGCCCCCAACAAGCGCGGGTACCCGGGCGACAAGTTGTTCGTGCCGACCGATCAACTCGACCTGCTCACGCGCTACGTGGGGGGTGAAGCGCCCGCGCTCAGCAAAATGGGCGGAAGCGATTGGGCAGCGGCGAAGGGCAAGGCGCGCAAGGCCGTCCGCGACATCGCGGTCGAGCTCGTGAAGCTCTACTCCGCGCGTATGGCCTCGAAGGGTCACGCGTTCGCCCCCGACACCCCGTGGCAACGCGAGCTCGAGGAAGCGTTCGCGTTCGCGGAGACTCCCGACCAGCTGACGACGATCGAGGAAGTCAAGGCCGACATGGAACGGCCGATTCCCATGGACCGCCTACTGTCGGGCGATGTGGGCTACGGCAAGACCGAGGTTGCCGTGCGCGCCGCCTTCAAGGCGGTGCAAGATGGCAAGCAGGTCGCCATGATCGTGCCGACCACTCTGCTCGTCAAGCAGCACATGGAGACCTTTGCGGAGCGCTTCGCAGGCTTTCCCGTGCACCTGCGCGCGCTCAGTCGTTTCCAGACCGACAAGGAGTCGAAGGAGACGATTGCGGGTCTCGCCGACGGCACGGTCGATGTCGTCATCGGCACCCATCGTCTCCTGGGCGACTCCATCGCGTTCAAGGATCTGGGCCTCGTGATCATCGACGAGGAGCAGCGGTTCGGCGTGGAGCACAAAGACGCGCTCAAGAAACTGAAGACCAACGTCGATATCCTCGCGATGACGGCGACCCCGATTCCCCGCACGCTTGAAATGGCGGTCACGGGCATCCGCGAGATGTCGACGCTCGCGAC
>CAYZHZ010000079.1:7833-13399 GCA_964477625.1 uncultured Salinibacterium sp. | reverse complement strand
GTTGTACGTGCGACCCGCGTTGGGGCCGGATGGCGGCTGGATGCCCGTCGGCAGCCCCGTCCAGGTCCCGTTGGATCCACCGAGAGTCGAGCCGACGGCAGCGGTTCCCGTGATGAATGGGTCACCGGTCGCAACAGGTGCGACACCGATCACACCCGTAGTCGGTGTCCATTTTGTGCTCGCAGCGATGGTATTGGTCCCGGTGACGGCCGCTGCCAGGAAGCGTCCTGCGTCGGCGGTGGTGGGCGTGTATGTGGCTGCGGACGCGCCAGCGATGACGGCACAGCCGGCCGGTGCTGTCGTTGCGGCGGTTGTCACTGCGTTGAGGCAGCGGTACCACGAATACGTGAGCGTGGGTGCGGGGGAGCCTGACCATGTTCCCGCTGACGAGGTCAGCTCGGATCCGATCGCCGCTGACCCGGTGATGGCGGGGGCGACCGTGTTGTAGGCCGCTCCGGTAATAGCGGCGGTGGACACCGCCCAACGGCTCGCGGAGCCCGCGTTGTTCTTTGCGGTGACTGCTGCGGTGATGTACTTGCCCGCGTCGCTGGGCGCGATAACGTACGTCGAACTCGTGGCGGAGGGGATGACGGCGCAATTGGCGGGTACCGTCGCCACGACCGCCGTCACGGCAGCGGGGCAGGAGTACCAGGAGTAGCTGATCGCCGGGGTGGGTGAACCGTTCCAGGTGCCCGACGACACGGTGAGCGTGGATCCCGTGTTGGGGGTACCAGCGACGATCGGGTTGGCAGACGATGCGGGCACCGCGCCCTGCGTGTTGCCGAACCAGTCGGTGTAGAACTGGAAGAAATTGCGGTTTCCGTAAGAAGAGCAGGAGTCGCCCGTTCCGTACCCGGCCGCGAGCGCCGCAGCATTGGGCGTGTACGGCGTATAGAGGTACAGGGAGTGGGTCGCCTGGTTGGCCATCCAGACCGTCTTCTGGCCGCAGTTTCCGTTCGGGTTATACAGCACGTTCGTGTACGTTCCGACGGGTTTCACCAGGTCGTAGCGCGAGTCCCACGCAGTTCCAGGTCCTGTTCCTGGCGGCTGCGTATACCGCTTGAGTAGGTAAGAGCCGTAACGCACCTGGTTGTAGAAGCCGTAGTACTGCGTATCACACGCAGCGGTGTCCGGACATCCGGCCCCCATCGCGGATTCATAACGACCACGTGATGGTGCCGTGGTCGTGACGAGGCTCTGTTCCTTTTGCAGGATGACGAGGATCGCCTTCGGGCTGATTCCGCACGCTTGCGCGACCTTCCAGATGATGGTCGCGGCCGATTCGTTGGCAGCGCCCTGGTACGTGTGACACATCGGGTTGCCCTGAACCGTGTAGGTGGTCTCTCGGTAGTCCTTGAGGCACGTGTACCCCGAAGCGCAGTTCGAGACTTTTGAGTTGAGAAACGCCTGAATCTCGGAGACCGTCATTGCGTTCGAGTCGAAGAAGAGCGAGTCGGAGATGATGTTGCCGGGCTGGAACTGTGAAAGATCGGCCGCAGTGCTCGCTGGAGTAGGGGCGACGCTCGCGCTCAATCCCGTGAGCCCCGTCGCGACGACAATCACCGCAGCAACTGACGCGACTAGTCGCCGAAGTGTAAGACGTCCCCCATTACGCATGAAGCAAACTATAAACCGAACATCGAGGGTTTGGGGAGGGAGTGACGAATGTTATTGGTGTTATTTGCCCCCCAAGCGGGGCGATCGGGGTACAAACAGCTATCGTCGACCGAGAAACTCTTCCAGGTCGCGCCGCTCGCGCTTTGTCGGTCTACCCGCGCCGCGGTCGCGACGGGGCGCCAATGCCACTTCCGCCGGGGTCGGGAGCGGGGGGCTCTTGTCGATGTAGGCCGCAGCCGCGAGGGGAGCGGCGACGCGCTTGATGATCGGGTCGACGACAGTGAGGACGCGGTCGAATCCGGCGACACGTAGTCGCACTTCGTCGCCTGGCTTCACCGCGTGAGCGGCTTTCGCGCGCTCACCGTTCACTTTTACGTGCCCCGCACGGCATTCTGCCGTCGCGATCGATCGAGACTTCACGGCGCGCACGGCCCACAACCAGCTGTCAACGCGCACTCCCATCGACATCAGTACCAACCGACGCGCTCGGAGTGAGCCCATGCTCCACAGGGAGAGCCGTAGCGGCCCGTGATGTAGATGAGCCCCCACATGACCTGCGTTTGGTAGTTCGTGCGCCAGTCTGCGGCGTAATTGGCCATCTTGCTCCCCGGCAAGGATTGCGGGATGCCGTATGCACCGCTGCTGCGGTTATATGCGTTGGTTCGCCAGCCTGACTCGCGGTTCCAGAGCGAAAGCAGGCAGTTATTTTGGTCGCCCCCGAACCCCATCGCTGCGAGCTGCGCGTAAGCGAATGACTTCGCGGCAGCGGGGTTGTTGACCTCGTTGCCCGGAACCACGAAGGGGCCGGCGCTCGATCCCCCCGAGTCGCCTCCGCCCCCGGCCCCGGCATTGTCTTGGCCGATGCGGTATTGCTGCTCGAGCTGCACGGTGGTGTTCTTGAGGGTTGCGAGCTGTTGATAGAGCAGGGTGAGGTTGGCTTGCTGTACGGCGACCGCAGCATCAGCCTTCGCTTGTGCTTCCTGGGCTGCCGCAAGGGCGTCCTGAGCGGCCGTCGAGAGACGATCGCGCTCGCTTCTGGCCACGTCCGCCTGCGCACTGAGCGCCTGCGCCTGGTTGCGATCGGCGGTGGCGCGGTCGAGAGCGAGCGTGAACTGGCCGCCCAGGCGGCCAAGCGTTCCGAGCTTGTCGAGGAGCGCCGTCGAATCCTGGTCCGACGTCATGATGAGCGTGCTGGTGAGGTCGCTGCCGCCAGAACGGTACAGAGCAGACGCGACTTCGGATGCCCGCGCCGCGGATTTCGCTGCCTGCTGGCCCGCGGACTCCGCCCTCTTCTCGAGTGACGCGGCTTCGGCGATTGCTCGATCGAGTTCCGTACGAGCCGCGTCGGCCTCGGCCATGCGTGCGATGGCTTCGTCCCCCAGCCGGGCGGCTTCGGCTTGGAGCGAGTCGAGCAATGTGCCTATCTGAGCGATGGTTGCTTCGGTCGCGGCCTGGTTGCCGCGCGCCGCTTCGACGTCGTCCCACGACGGGTAGTCCACCGCTGAACTCGGTACCGCCACCCCAAGAGTGAGCACGGTCACCATTGCGCACCCCACCACTGCAGCACGAACCGAGCGGATCCCCATAGAAACAGGGTAAACCGACCTGTGGCGAATGTTAACAGCTGTGACTGGTGAGATCAGGCCTCGGCGAGCTGCGCCTTCCAGGCGACAAGATCACGAACGGTGTGACTCGAGTCGTTCGCGAGGCGCTCCATTGCATCTTCGGGAACGAAGAAATTGGTCGCTAGAAACCCCCGCACCCGCTCCGAGCTGTCGTACGCGAGCAGTCTCAGTACGTCGCACGGTGCTGCCTCATTACGCGCGACGCACGCACGCACGGATTCCTCCGGATCTCGGGCCAGTTCCTCGAACACGTCCTCGGGCGTGTGGTAACTGCTTGCAACGCTCTCCCGGATCTTCGGATTGGTATCTGTCGCGAGCAAGCGGAGTCGACGTATCTTGCTCTCCGTTATTTCGGGGGAGGGATGCAGCGCGGCCGCTTGCTCGACCGTCAACATCGCCGGGGCCATCGCCCTCATCTGCGCGAGCTGAGCTGGAGTGTTGAAGCGAATGCACGACATAGCGTCACGCTACCGGCGGCGGGCGCCTGTCAGCCCGTCGACACGTCGGCTCAGGCCGCGACAGACGACTTGCGCGCGGGGCGCGGGAACCACGGAACGATCGGCGAAGTCGTTGCCTGGTAATCCGCATACTCCGGATACTTCGATTTGGTGATGTTCTCGGTGAAGATCGTCGATCCAATGAAGAGGCCGGTGAGCAGTGCCGCACCGAGAACGGTCCACTGCAGTAGCGATCCTGCGGCGGCCGCGCCCATGAAGAAGAGCACCCACCACTGGGCCTGCTCGAAGAAGAAGTTCGGGTGGCGCGACAGGCGCCAGAGACCCGTCTGCAGGAAGCGTGGCCGAAAGTCCGGTCCGCCCCCGCGCTTGGCTTCCTGAAAGTTCCACTGCTGCTGGTCGGCAACGGTCTCGCCCGCGAGCAGCGCCAAGAAGAGTACAGCGAGCGCTGCATCCAACACACCGAACGGCGTCGAGCGGTGCTCGTACGCCGTGAGTGCCGGGAAGGTGATGAGAACGAGTATGAGGTTCTGATAGAGCGTGATGAAGAACAGATTGAAGAGCGCGAACTGCCATGGCTTCATGCGCTCACGCAAGATGGGCCAGCGGTAGTCCTCCACTCCGCTATATCCGCCCTTGCGAGCGAAGTTGAACGTCAGACGCGCCGCCCAGAGGGTGACGAGCACCCCCATGACGTTGAGACGCGGATCGGCGAATCCGGCGAAGCCCGCGAAAATCCAGACGTACGCCGCCGGAACGATCGACCATAGTCGGTCCACCCACGAGTGGTCACCGGTAATGAGAGACATGATCCACACGAACGCGCAGACGACTCCGGCGACGATAAATACGACGAGTGCGGGCTCCATCCCGGCATCCTATTGCCTGACAAGCGTCGATAGACTCGGCCCCGTGGGATCGACGCGGATGGCGGAAGTAACCGACCGCGTCATAACCGTCCCCAACCTCTTGAGTTTTCTTCGCCTGGCGCTCGTGCCCGTCTTCCTGGTGCTCATCCTGAGCGACCGCGACGCGCTCGCCCTAGTTGTCCTCGTGGTCTCGAGCGTCACGGACTTTCTCGATGGCCTCATCGCGCGCAAGTTCAGGCAGATCAGCCGACTCGGCCAGTTGCTCGACCCTGCTGCAGATCGGCTATTCATTTTCGCGGCACTCATCGGGCTCTCGGTGCGGGAGGTGATCCCGTGGTGGTTCTTCATCGCGATCGTTGCTCGAGAACTCTTGCTCGTCATCATGGGAATCGTGGGCGCGAACTTCGGGTACGGCCCGCTCCCCGTTCACCACCTCGGCAAGGCCGCCACGCTGTGTCTGTTCTACGCGCTACCGCTGATCATGATCGGTCAGGCTTTTCCCGTTCTCGCGATCGTGACCGACCCCGTAGGGTGGTCTTTCGGGTTGTGGGGGCTCTTCCTGTATTGGTGGGCAGGGATCATCTATCTTGCGGAAACCGCTCGCATCATCCGGATTCCGCGGCCCGAGGTCGCGGTCGAATCAGATACGCTGGGCAGCTAGGGAGGTTCACGATGGTAGAGGATGCTCCTCGGGGTTCGGTTCCACACGAGGACGCGACCGCGCACTATGGCGATGAGTTCGGGGCGCAGCTCGCCGCTCTCGATGGTGACGTTTCGCCCGAAGAACTCGACGCGATTGCAGCGCTCCCCTCTGGTTCAGCGCTTCTCGTAGTGCGTCGTGGACCCAACGTGGGCGCCCGATTCCTCCTCGACGCGGATGTGACCACTGTCGGCCGTCACCCCGAAGCCGACATCTTTCTTGACGATGTCACGGTCTCTCGACGTCACGCCGAGTTCCTCAGGCACGGCACGGCCTTCGAGGTCAAGGATCTGGGCTCGC
>CAYZHZ010000079.1:0-7823 GCA_964477625.1 uncultured Salinibacterium sp. | reverse complement strand
GCTCGCTCAACGGCACCTACTTCGACGGCGTGCGCATTGAGGCCGGTCTGCTCAGCGATGGGGCGGAGGTGCAGGTGGGCAAGTTCCGCCTTACCTTCTACGCGTCACGACAGGATCTCGCGCACCTGGCTGGTCGCTAGTGGCGGCCGTCTCACCCCAGGTCAGGGCGACCGGGGCGCCAGCCCTCCTGAGCATTGGGCAGGTTCTCGCGAAGCTCAACCCCGAGTTCCCCGACTTGACCCCATCCAAGCTTCGCTTCCTCGAGGAGCGCCAGCTTGTTTCGCCTGCTCGAACCGAATCGGGATATCGCAAGTTCTCGCCCACCGACATGGATCGCCTGCGTTTCGTGCTGACGATGCAGCGCGACCATTACCTTCCCCTCAAGGTGATTCGCGGATACCTTGCCGAGATGGATGCGGGCCGCACGCCCGAACTTCCTGGTGGTGCTGTTGCTGCGCCGTCGATGCTGTCCTCTGAACGGCGATTCACGCGCGACGAACTCATTCGCGAGGCAGGCGCCAACGCCATGCTGCTTCAGGATGCGGTATCCGCGTCCCTTATCGTCCCCTCCGATCTGTTTGGTGAAGACGTCCTGGCCGTTCTGAAGTCACTAGTCGAACTTCAGCGTTCGGGAATCGAGCCGCGCCACCTGCGAGGCTTTCGGGCCGCAGCCGAGAGGGAACTCGGTCTCATCGAGAACGCGCTCATGCCGGTCTCGCGACGCAAGGATGCCTCGAGTCGAGCTCGAGCTGCCGAGATGGCTCGTGAGATAGCGGGTCAACTCGAGATTGTTCGCAGCAGTCTCATCCGATCCGCCCTCACGCGACTCGATTCGTAGTACCGTCGAATACGACACGCCCGGCCCGTGTCGTTACTGCGCAGCACGTCGTGGGTAACTTGGGCTTACACGAAACACTAAGTGTCAACTTCAACATGAAGGTTTGTGTTGTGAGCAGCAAGGAGAGCCATGAGTGAACTCAGCCGTAGCGAGGATTCCCGCTACGACCTCGGTCTCCTCTTCACCGACGGTATGCCCGACCTGGATGATGCCGCGGGCTACCGTGGCGCCATCGCAGCGCGTGCCGCGGGTATCAGCTACCGTCAGCTTGATTACTGGGCTCGCACTCAACTCGTTGAGCCGACGGTGCGTGGCGCGGCCGGATCCGGCTCTCAGCGCCTCTACGGTTTCCGCGACATCCTCGTCCTGAAGCTCGTCAAGCGTCTTCTTGACACGGGGATTTCACTTCAGCAGATCCGGGTCGCGGTCAATCAGTTGCGCGAATCGGGTATCAACGATCTGGCTCAGACCACGCTGATGAGCGATGGTGCGAGCGTCTACCTGTGCACTTCAAGCGACGAGGTCATCGACCTCGTGAGCCGCGGTCAAGGAGTCTTCGGGATTGCCGTGGGGAAGGTGCTGCGAGAGGTCGAGCACGACCTCGTCGAGCTCGACTCGGTCAAGGCCGAAGATCCAATGGACGAGCTTGCGCGTCGTCGGGCAACTCGCGCATCCTGAGGTGTGTTCGCCGCAGTTCGGCGATGAGTTTCAGGCGGGGTCGTCTGCGAATTCGCCAATGCGAGCTGTACGCATAACGCGCTCGAGCAGCTGATCGAAGTTGCGCGCCATCTCCTGCGCGCTCTCGCCAGGCCAGACATGCAGGGGCTTCGCTGCACCCTGCGCCTGCTGGAGCGAGGTGCGTTCGGGGAGCTGCGGACTCAACACGAGCGGCCCGAACATGTCGCGTAGTTCCTTGATCCGGAACTGGTGCTCGAGGGACTGAACTCGCAGTCGGTTCACGATGATGCCCAGGGGCTGAAGACGGGGAGAGAGGCCCCTGCGGATCTCTTCGATGGCGCGCAAAGCCCGATCGGCGGCCGCCACGGAGAAAAGTCCCGGCTCGGTGACAATCGTCACTCGGTCGCTCGCGGCCCACGCCGTGCGCGTGAGCGCGTTGAGGGAAGGAGCGCAGTCGATCAGGACGAGGTCATAATCCGCCTCGACATTGGCGAGAGCTTCTTCCAGCTTCCAGATATCACGGATGCTTGGGTGCGGTCCGTCGAAGTTGATGGCCGACGGAGATCCGATGAGTACCTCGACCTTGCCCGGGCGACCCTTCGTCCATCCGCTGGGAGCGATGGCCGCGCGCACGATCTTCTCCTTGGGGGAGGCGAGCACATCGGCGATGTTGAGGTGACCGGCGACGTCGATATCCATACCCGTTGAGACATCAGACTGAGGGTCCAGGTCAACGACCAGGGTGCGAAGACCTCGCGCGAAGGCGGCTGAGGCGAGCCCGAGCGTCACCGTCGTCTTTCCCACGCCCCCCTTGAGGGAGCTGACGCTAAGTACATGCACGAGTAACGACGATACCTTCACTACTGTTAAAGAACCTAAATCATGCGCCCAGATCGGTGCGTCCCTAGCTAATTGCCAGCGTTTTCCCGCCCTATTGTGGTGTGGGTGCGAAAGGAACGAATGTTCACGAAAATTCTCGTAGCCAACCGCGGCGAGATCGCGATTCGGGCGATGCGGGCCGCTTTTGAACTGGGCGCAAAGACCGTGGCCGTCTTCCCCTACGAGGATCGCAACTCCATGCATCGGCTCAAGGCCGACGAGGCGTACCAGATCGGCGAGAAGGGTCACCCGGTTCGGGCGTATCTTGACGTGAGCGAGATCATCCGCGTTGCCAAGGAATCCGGGGCTGACGCAATCTACCCCGGGTACGGCTTCCTCTCTGAGAATCCGGACTTGGCCCAGGCCGCAGCGGACGCGGGCATCACCTTCATCGGTCCTCCCACGCACGTGCTCGAGATGGCGGGCAATAAGGTCACGGCAAAGGAGCACGCGATCGAGGCGGGCGTTCCTGTGCTCCTGTCGACACCTGCCTCCAAGGACATCGAAGAGTTGCTGGCGGGGGCGGATGAGATCGGCTTCCCCATATTCGCCAAGGCCGTCGCGGGCGGCGGGGGACGCGGAATGCGCCGCGTTAACACCAAGGAAGAACTGCGGCCCGCTCTCGAAGAGGCAATGCGCGAGGCAGACAGCGCATTCGGCGATCCCACGATGTTCCTCGAGCAGGCCGTCGTGCGGCCCCGTCACATTGAGGTGCAGATCCTCGCGGACGCGACCGGCGAGACCGTCCACCTCTTCGAGCGCGACTGTTCAGTTCAGCGGCGCCACCAGAAGGTCATTGAGATCGCCCCTGCGCCCAACCTGGACGAGGGCGTCCGACAGGCCATGTATCGCGATGCCATTGCCTTTGCGCGCTCTATCAACTACGAGAACGCCGGCACCGTGGAGTTCCTTCTCGATACCGCCGGCTCGCGCAAGGGCCAGCACTTTTTCATCGAGATGAACCCGCGCATCCAGGTCGAGCACACCGTGACCGAGGAGGTCACGGACGTCGATCTCGTTCAGTCGCAGATGCGAATTGCCGCCGGAGAGACTCTCGCCGAGTTGGGTCTCGAGCAGGAAAAGCTCCACTTGCGTGGTGCCGCACTGCAGTGCCGCATTACGACCGAGGACCCAGCATCCGGGTTCCGCCCTGACACTGGCAAGATCACCACCTACCGCTCGCCAGGTGGTGCCGGCATCCGTCTCGACGGCGGCACGGTCGCGGCGGGTGCTCAGATCTCACCGCACTTCGACTCGATGCTCGTCAAGATGACGTGCCGCGGACGCGACTTCGCGGCGGCCGTCACGCGGGCAAAGCGGGGACTTGCCGAATTCCGTCTTCGTGGCGTGACGACGAATATTCCGTTCCTGCAGGCCGTGCTCGATGACCCCGACTTCGTTGCTGGCGATCTCAGTACCTCATTCATCGAGGAGCGTCCGTGGCTGGTGAAGGGGCGCGTATCCAAAGACCGTGGCACCAAGGTCGTCAACTGGCTCGCTGAGGTGACAGTGAACCAGCCCAATGGGGCGGGGGACGGGCTCATCAGCCCGAGCCTCAAGCTTCCAGTCGTCGATCTCGACATGCCGGCCGCCGACGGTTCACGGCAGCGTCTTCTCGAGCTCGGACCGGCTGGATTCGCGGCGGCTCTGCGTGCCCAAACACCTCTGGCCGTGACGGAGACGACCTTCCGCGACGCGCACCAGTCGCTTCTCGCGACACGCGTACGTACCCGCGACCTCGTTGCTGTGCTTCCGCACGTAGCCCGTCTGACTCCCGAACTGCTCTCCGTGGAGGCATGGGGGGGTGCCACCTACGATGTCGCCCTCCGGTTCCTCGGCGAGGATCCCTGGGAACGGCTCTCGGCGATGCGCGAGGCCCTTCCGAACATTGCGATCCAGATGCTTCTGCGGGGCCGCAACACTGTCGGGTATACCCCGTATCCCACGGAGGTCACAGACGCCTTCGTGCGAGAAGCGGCTGCGTCCGGCGTCGACATTTTCCGCATCTTCGACGCGCTCAACGATGTTTCGCAGATGAAGCCCGCGATCGATGCGGTACTCGAGACGGGTACGGCTGTGGCTGAGGTCGCGGTCTGCTACACGGGGGACCTTCTCGATCCGTCCGAGACGCTGTACACACTCGACTACTATCTGCGCCTCGCCGAGCAGATCGTTCACTCGGGCGCGCACATCCTCGCTATCAAGGACATGGCGGGCCTGCTGCGAGCCGAGGCTGCCTTCGACCTGGTCACCGCGCTGCGCGAGCGGTTCGATTTGCCCGTCCACGTGCACACTCACGACACGGCGGGTGGGCAGCTTGCGACGCTGCTCGCGGCGTCGCGTGCGGGTGCCGACGCAGTGGATGTGGCGAGCGCACCTATGGCCGGAACGACGAGCCAGCCCAGTGCATCCGCTCTCGTCGCTGCCCTCGCGCATACGGAGCGGGACACCGGAATCTCCCTCAAGTCCGTATCGGACCTCGAGCCATATTGGGAAGCGGTGCGTCACGTCTACAAGCCGTTCGAGTCCGGACTGCCCGGTCCCACCGGTCGCGTCTACAAGCACGAGATCCCTGGCGGGCAACTCTCCAACCTGCGTCAGCAGGCGATTGCCCTCGGACTCGGCGACCAATTCGAGAAGATCGAGGATTGGTATGCCGCCGCGAACCGCATCCTCGGTCGTCCCCCC
The DNA here is from genome assembly GCA_964477625.1 of uncultured Salinibacterium sp. GTDB lineage: Bacteria > Actinomycetota > Actinomycetes > Actinomycetales > Microbacteriaceae > Rhodoglobus. The sequence continues at coordinate 2,740 of CAYZHZ010000079.1, read as the reverse complement.
AAGGTCACACCGTCGTCCAAGGTTGTGGGTGACCTTGCACTGGCCCTCGCCGCGGCGAATGCCGACCCTGACGACTTCGAGCAGAACCCTGAGAAGTACGACATCCCCGATTCAGTTGTGGGCTTCATGGCCGGCGAGCTAGGAGAGTTGCCAGGCGGATGGCCAGAGCCATTCCGCACCAAGGTTCTGCAGGGCCGCTCGGTCAAGATCGGCATCGAGCCGCTCACGGCGGATGACGAGGGCGCACTTCAGGGCGAGTCCGCTGAGCGCCGAGCCGCGCTGAACCGCTTGCTCTTCGCCGGTCCTACGAAGATCTTTGAGCAGGCACGCGAGACCTATGGCGACCTCTCGCAGCTCGACACGGTCGACTACCTCTATGGATTGCACCAAGGAGTTGAGCATGTCGTCGAGATGAGCAAGGGCGTCAGCCTCTACGTCGGCCTCGAAGCGATCGGGGAGGCCGACGAGAAGGGCATGCGAACGGTCATGGCGACTCTCAACGGCCAGTTGCGTCCGGTATTCGTTCGAGATAACTCGATCGTGGTCGACGTGAAGTCGGCAGAGAAGGCAGACACCAGCAAGCCCGGACACGTCGCTGCGCCGTTCTCCGGCGTGGTCACGCTCCAGGTCGAAGAGGGTGCGTCGGTCACGGCGGGTCAGAGCGTCGCGTCCATCGAGGCGATGAAGATGGAGGCGGCGATCACCGCCGCTGTGTCTGGCAAGGTCAAGCGGCTCGCGATACCGGCTACGCAGCAGGTGGATGCGGGCGATCTGCTCCTCGAGATCGAGTAGCGATATCGGGCGGTAGACTGGGGTGTTTTTTCGCACCGAAGGGGACTGTTCCACTTGGCTACCACGGGCAACAACGAGCTCTCGAGGCTAGGGGAAGTCCCGACCCTTCGCGTCGACCTCCCCGCCGTCGTCCACGAGACGCCGGCCGACGAGGCTGCGGTCGCGATTGCCGACGTCCCGGTGAATCCCGCTTATCTGGATGCCCGTGGGGCGTTCACGACAACGGTTGTCCTCCCTTCCGAGGCGGTCGCATCCGTTCCGGCAGACGCGCAACCTCGCTCGCCGCTCATTCCGCCGCTGCCAGAACTCGTCGACGAATACACCCCGGCTGCGGGCTCGACCGCCTTCATGCGGCGAGTAGTGGCCAAAGCGACCTTCCAGGATGCCTATCGAGCGCGAACCGCGGAGTCCGTCGACAAGCGCATCGGGGCGCCACTGCCCGCGACGAGCTCCTTCATTCCCGTTCTCTCCCGTAAGGGAGGTGTCGGGGCAACCATCGTCACGGCACTTCTGGGGATGGCGATCGCCGAGATCCGCGACGGCAGTGTTCTGGCGATGGATGCGCACGCCGATCGAGGTACCTTGGCTGATCGCGTCACCCGCAACACTCGAGCGACGATCGACGACGCCATCGTGAGAGCGCGAACCGGCGTCAGCGACGTCGACATGGCCCCGCTCGTGTCGCGGGATGAGACCGGACTCGATGTGCTCGCCGCATCCGTCGATCCTTCTTCGAGCGGCCTGAGCGAGAGTGATCTTGCCGTCGTCTCAGATCTGACGTCGAGGTTCTATCCCCTCGTGCTGCAGGACATGGATACTTCGCTCTCGTCCGTGCTCGTGCGCGCCGCGCTGCGGCGAGCGTCCGGCGTCGTCATCGTGAGCGGAGGGGGAATAGGTGATGCACACCTCGCCTCGGAGACAATCACATGGCTCGAGTCTCAGGGGTTCGACGACCTCGCCGCATCCGCGACGGTCGTGGTGAACACGGGCACACAGTCGACCGATCTCGATGCCCTCGACTCGATCGAGCAACATTTCGAGGCGCGAGCGCGCGCGGTGGCACGGCTACCCTACGATCCTGCCCTTGCGAGCGGTGGGCCCATCCATTTCGCCGCTCTCAAGCCACTCACCCGCGACTCGGCTCGGGACCTTGCCGCTGCCCTGATTGATGGCCTCGCGACCTCGAAGGAGATCTAACCTTGGCAATACGCGAGATCCGTCTTTTTGGCGACCCTGTCTTGCGCTCGGTCTGCGACCCCATCGCGGTGGGCGATCGTCGAGCGAAGGCACTCATCGATGATCTTCTCGAGACGGTCAGGGTGCCGGGGCGCGCTGGGTTGGCTGCCAACCAGATCGGGGTCGGCTTGAGGGCATTCAGCTACAACGTCGATGACGCAGTCGGGTACATCATCAATCCCGTCGTCGTCGAGACCTCGGGTGAGCTCGCGCTCGTCGACGAGGGATGTCTATCCGTGCCTGGGTTCTTCTTCCCGCGACTGCGGTATCCGTTCGCGCGAGTCGAGGGAGTCGACCTGGATGGTGCGCCCCTCGCGCTCGAGGGAACGGGTCTCATGGCTCAAGCGCTGCAGCACGAGGTCGACCACCTCGACGGACACCTGTACATAGAGGGCCTGGAACCGGATGTGAAGAAGGACGCGATGCGCGTCATCCGCCAGGCCCCCTGGTACTAGCAAGCCGCGCGAGTTAGCCGGTGACGCTCACACCCTCTGTCGCCGGAGCTCCCGAATACATGCCCTCAATAACATCGTTGAAGTCCTTGAGGATGACGTTGCGCTTGATGCTGAGCTTCGGTGTGAGGTGACCGCTGGCTTCCGTGAGGTCCGCGTCGAGGATGTGGAACTTGCGGATGGACTCGGCCCGCGAGACCTTCGCGTTCGCGCCGTCGACTGCGCGCTGAACCTCGGCGAGCACCTTGGGATCCTTCGCG
>CAYZHZ010000078.1:1868-13469 GCA_964477625.1 uncultured Salinibacterium sp. | reverse complement strand
GTCAAGTTGTTGGGGTCCATGGCGCAGCCTGGTAGCGCACCTGCATGGCATGCAGGGGGTCAGGGGTTCGAATCCCCTTGGATCCACCATCACGGCTAAGGCCCCGCGAAAGCGGGGCCTTAGCCATGTGCCCTGTGGCCCGGGAGGGCGAAGCCTTACTTGTGTGCTCTGGCGTCCCGCGCAAGGGGAGCCTTGCCCGCTGTCCCGGCAGCGCCTCGAATCAGGCGTCGACTCCTGCGGCGGCACGCGCCTCGAGCGTGAGTCGACGACGGCGCACGGCATCCTTGAACCACTGGGCGTCCGGTATGCGGGCAAGGAGGGGGCCCGCGATGACGGTGATGAGCACATACGCGGTTGCAAGTGGCGCGAGCAAGGGTTCGACCCCTGCACCCACAGCGAGTCCCGCGATGACGATCGAGAATTCGCCGCGTGGGGTTAGCGTGAGACCCGTTCGCCAACGACCGGGTACTCCGATGCCGGCGCGTTTGGCGGCCAGGTAGCCGGACATGGTCTTGGTTGCGATTGTGAGAGCGGCGAGGACGAAGGCTGGGAGCAGAACGGGCAGGATGTCCGCGGGATTCGTCGCGATGCCGAAAAAGACGAAGAACACGGTCGCAAACAGATCCCGCAGTGGTGTGAGCACCACGGTCGCATTGTGGGCGACCTGGCCAGAGATTGCGATCCCGACCAGGAATGCGCCCACCGCCGCCGACACGCTCACCTGCTCGGCGAGGCCAGCAACGAGCATTGTCAAACCCAGCACACCGAGCAGGAGGGGTTCTGCGTCGTTCGCCGAGAACAGTCGGGAGAGTACTTTTCCGAAGCGCAAGGCGAGGAAGAGGATCACGACGACGACGCTCACGGCGATAACGACCGTTGTCGCACCCTGCAGGAGCCCGGCTCCGATGACGAGCGCCGAAAGCACCGGCAAGTAGAAGGCCATCGCCAGGTCCTCTATCACGAGCACTGAGAGGATCGTCGGGGTCTCACGGTTTCCGAGGCGTCTCAGGTCACGAAGCACTTTCGCGATGACTCCGGATGACGACACCCAGGTAACGCCCGCGAGAGCGACCGCGGCGACCGGTCCCCACCCCAGCACGAGCGCGAATGCGGCGCCGGGAACCGCGTTGAGGACCCCGTCGAGCACTCCCGCTATGCGTGACTGCTTCAGACTCTTCATGAGCTCGGTCGGGGAGTATTCGAGTCCGAGCATGGCCAGCAGCAGGATGACTCCGATTTCGGAGCCGACCTCAAAGAAGCTCTCGCTTGCATCGAGCGGGAAGAAGCCGCCGTGGCCCACAGCCAGACCCGCGATGAGGTAAAGCGGAATCGGTGAGACGCCATAGCGCAGAGCTGCACGACCCAGAATGCTCAGGACGAGAAGGAGCGCGCCGACTTCGATGAGCAGCAGGGTCGTCTCGTGCATGGGGCGGTCTAGCTCGGGCCGCGATCGATGAGCTTGGCGAGCTTGTCGAGGCCTTTGCGGGTGCCGACGGCGACAATGACGTCACCGCTCTCGAAGAGCACGTCGGGAGTGGGGGAGGCAATCACCTCAGTGCCGCGGGCAATGGCGACGATTGACGAACTGGTCAGTGTGCGCGCCTTGGTGTCGCCCATCGGCCGCCCGACGAACTTCGATGCGAGGGGAAGCGAAATCTCCTCGGTGTAGAGGCCGATGTCCTTTGCGCCTAGGCTCGCGAGGCGGCTGATACTCAGTGATGCACCGAGGAGTTCGGCGAGAGCAGCGGCCTCATCATCCGTGAGTGGTATGGAATCTGTGCTCGCGTCAGGATCATCGGCGTCGAAGAGTGCGAGATCGCGCTCACCCGTTCGGTGGGATACGACACTCACCCGACGACCCCCACCAGTGATGACGTCGTTGCGCACGCCGATTCCCGGTAGGTCGACTCGTTCGATACGCACACCCACGGGTACACGCTAGCAGCAGCCCATGGGCCGAGAAGCGCGAGAGCTGAGCTGCACCGCACTAGGGTGTTGCCGTGGACATCGCCCTCTGGAAAGACTTCTTCGTCGCGACTGCCGGTGCCTCCGCTGCACTCGTCGGTCTCATCATCGTGGCGATGTCGGTCAACATCGAGACGATCGTGAAGTTTCGCTCGCTGCCCTCGCGGGCAGGGACGACTATCGCCAACCTCGCGATCGTTGTGGTGCTCTCGATCATCGGGCTCGTTCCGGGGATCTCGATTGCGGCATTCGGGATCATCGGCTTGCTTGTGGGCCTCGTGGCCCTCGGCATGGGGATCGAGTCCACCGTGCAGATTGTGCGCAACCACCGAGAGGATCCGCAGGCGGGCGTCATCGGCAAGTCCAGCGTCTCCGTCACGCCCGGTGCGGTCGTCGTCGTCAGTTGTGTCATGCTCATCGCGGGAATCGCGACGGGACTCTACGGAGTCGCGGGCGCCGTTGTACTTGCGTTCGTCGGATCCATACTCAACGCCTGGATACTGCTCGTCGAGATTCGGCGCTAAGCGGCTGCTGGAGCTGCGACGCCGTACTTCTTCATTGAGGATTCCACGATCGTGAGCCCCTCAAGACCGGGCATCTTCGAGATGTGGTCGTCGAGCTTTCGGATCTCGCGTAGACCCTCCTCGCCCGCGAAGATATGGCTCATGACGTGAGTCACCTCGGCAGGCTCCTGCACGCTGGACCCGACAGGACCCCACGCATTTTTCAGGGCGAAGCGTGCGAGCACCTGCGCTTTCTTGCTACGCGACAGCCGCTCACGTGCCTGTGTTGCGTAGAAGGCGACGTGTCGGGCTTCCTGCTTGGCGATCCGTTTGAGGAGCACGGCAAGCACGGGGTGCTGCTCGAGCTCGGCGAGTCGGTTGTAGGCGGCGACGGCCGACCATTCGTTTGCCGCGCCCCAGATCATGTGAACCGCGATGAAATCCTTGCCGACGATGTTGCCGAGCAGCGACTGCTTGATCGGGTCGAGGCGGTCTTTCCACCCCAGTTTGAGTCGGGTGGCCTTGAGCTCGTCGAAGTCGACGGTGATGCCGTGGGCCCCGAGCACAGCCGCGAGAGCCTCACCGTGCCAGAACTCTTCGCGATTCCACATCGTCATGAAGGCGCTGACGTCGGCCTCTTTGTGCGACGGGGTTACGAGCAAGTCCCTCAGGTAGCAGACCGTGTGGTACTCGATATCGCACATGTAGCGCAGGCTGCGTAGCGTGGACTCGGGTAGCGGGTTGGTCTCGAAATCACCGAAGTCGAGGTCCTGCCACTGAACACTCTTCGACGTGCTCGTGTAGTTGTCGATATCAAATGCCATGGATGCCGCGGGACAGACTGATCAGGCCGTCCCTGCTCCTTCCGTGATGGTCTGTGATTCTTGTTCGGAGCCATCGTCAATCGAGGTGGGCGTCGACCGACGCGTCCAGTCAACCACGTTCCAGTGCTTCTCCTGCGCGTGGCGGTAGAGATGGATATCCGGGTTAACCGCCGTCGGATTGCCGAGCAGTTGCAGCCACACGAGGTCGGCGTGACTGTCGCCATACCCATATGACTGGGTCAGGTCGAAATCGTGGGTCGCCGCGTAGTGACGCAGCCACGCTGCGCGGGCCTCGTCGACCAGGGGCGGGTCTGCGAGGAAGCCCGTGAGCACCCCGTCGCGTTCGTGCATTCGTCCCGCGACGACCTCGTCGAAGTAGGGGAGGAAGGGCTCGACCATGAGATCGATCGTGCCGGTCACGAGGATCGTGCGGTGGCCCGCCTCGCGGTGCTGTTGCACTCGACGCAGGGCATCCGGAAGCGCTCTGCGCAGCATCGCCTTACCGAAGCTGCCGCGCACCTCATCCTGAATCTCGGAAACCTTGAAGCCCTGGTAGCGGCGCATGAAGGTGCGAATGAACTCACCGCGGTCCCGGCGCTCGGCCCTCCAGTACTTTCGCAACGAGAATGTGAAGTTCGCAAGGTCGTGGGCTACTCGCTTGCGCGGCACCGTGTTGGACCACAGCATGAGGTACTGCTTCACCAGGTTCGATTCGAGCACCGTGCCTTCGAGGTCGAAGATCGCGACGACATCGGTTCGCTGCGGAAGTGCCCGCGTTGCCCGAGCCTTCGCGGACGGTCGCTTACCGAACGCGCGGGTTAGCGTCGTGACGGCGGGGAAGTGGATGTTCTGGAAGTAGTGCTCCCAGTCGATCTCTGTGACGTCGAATCCCTCATCCTTCTGCACCTTCTTGGGCAGCGAGTGCAGGAGCGCCCGAGTTTGAGTGTCGTCGAAGATGATCTCCGTCTGCACGTACGCCCGATAGAGGTCGGTGAAGAGGCGTAGCTGTTTGAGACCGTGCTTGCCCTTCGACACCGTGTCGAGCCATTCTCGCGTGCGCGGAGTCGTGGGGAGCCGTTCGATGATCTTCTCGGCGCGCACGACCTGGCGCTCGCGCTTCAGGAGCGCGTTCTCGACCTTTTGACCACCGGGGAAGCGCCAGCGAGGAACCTTGATGTCGCCCTTCTCATCTGGCAAGGGATTGTTCGTGAAGTAGGTGTTGACGTTCTCGTACATTCGGTGGAACGGCAGCGGGTTGCTCTTGCCCGAGACAACCTGGAAGTACTTGGCGTCGTTGGGTTTGGCGGGACGCGCTGCGACCGCGAGCGCTGCGTTGACGACGAAGTCGACGGGGATGACGTCGAGGATCGAGTCGGGCAGACCGGGGAAGTCGGGGAGCTGCCCGCGACCGTAGGCAATGATGAGGGGGTCGGCTACCTTGAACCCATCGATCCAGCCCGGGAAGGGGTGGTGGAGCGCACTCTCGATGATGGAGGGTCGCACGATCGACAATCGATGGCCGGCCTGCGACCACAACTCTTCGGCCGCGCGCTCCGCGAAGGCCTTGGTGAGCGTGTATACATCGGTCCAGCCGAGGCTCTCCGCGCGCATGCGACCGTAGTCGACAAGTCGTTCGCGAACCCACTCCGCGCGGGCAGTCTCGGCGAACGCTGCTACTGCTTGCGGTCCTGTTTTGCCATGGCGGGCCTTCGCGGCAGCCAGTTGCTCACGCAAGGCCTCTGGCCGACGGGATTCGAGTTCGACGCGATCGCGCGCCGATTTGGCCGCCTCATATTCCGCGCGCCAATCAACCTCGTGTGTGAGCGACGCCTCGGGGACGATGCCTTTGCGGATTCCGCCGACGTAAGCGGTAGAGATGTGCACGACGTGCGGGTCGCTGCCGCTGGCGAGGATCGCTCCGTAGACGCCATGGGCGCCGCCCACATTCGTGTCGAAGGCCTCATCGATGGGCGGGTCAAACGACACCGTCGATGCACTGTGGATCACCACGTCCAGGTCAGAAGGAAGCTCACCTACGCGGCTCAGGCTGCCGTCGATGACGTTGACGCGCTCGCCCCACTGGCGACGGGCCTCTTCTTCGCCGACGCGGTCCATCCAGCTCTTGAAGACGGGCTTGCGCAGCAGGTTGGCGAGTCGCGCCTCTGCCGTCTGGCTTCCCTTTCCGCGGACAAGCACAGAGATGCGGGTACCGGGATGCGACGACAGCAGTCGCTCGAGGATTGCCTGACCGACGAACCCCGTACCTCCCGTGAGGAAGATGTGTTCGTTGGTGAGGATCTTGGCGGTCGTCATGCCGTGGCGGCCTTCCGGATGAGAGCGAGCCCGGACTGACCGGGCAGGGTGTCGACGCGCGAGTCGATCTCGTCGATCACTCCCATCGCGTCTGCGAACAAATAGGTAAAGAAGAAGTGGGTCTCTGCGCGAGGCTCGGCCGTGGCGCCGATGGGCCACGGCGTCTTCGTGAGGCGGCGCCGCGTGAGACTGCGCGCTCGAGACGACTCGGTCAGTCGAAAGCGCGCCTGGGCCTCGAAGAAGCGCAGCTGGCGGGACTTGATCTGCACGAACGTCGCGAGCGTGGTCGCGAGTTGCGGATGCGAGTCGAGTTCCGCGATGCGCGCGTAGGCGGCTTGCGTGAGCCATTCGTCCACGGTGCTGAGGGACATGTGCACGGCGATCATCGGCACCCCGACCATGTTGGCGAAGATCGACTCGCGTATGGTGCGTTCAACGGGTGTGCGAAATGGCGCACGATCCGGCTCGGTGCCCTCGGGGGCATGCGCAAGGATGATCTGCTCGAGCGCGTCGGCGATCCAGTATTTCTCGAACGCCCACGTCGTGAGAAACGCGGTGATTCGAGCATCCTTGTGTGTCGCGGTGACCAGCACGGCACGCAGATGAGTCATGGTGGCGCGCTCGACGATCTGCAGATAGGCGAGTACGCGCAGTGTTTCAGCCGAGAGCGGTTCGGAGCGATATACGCCGACGTTGAGCTTGTCGCGGTGGCTACCTGCAGCGGTGCGCGCGAACTCGCGAACATCGAAGTCGGGGGCCGGGAAACTAGCGGTTTCCACGGACGCCTCGCGGTGTTCCGGCATCCGTTGTGCTCCTCATATGCGGGACGGGGTCACCAGAGTCTACCCAACTGTCGCTACGGTGCCCGTAGCGTAATGTATCCCCCATGGCAACGGCTCTCATCACGGGCGGCACCTCCGGCATCGGCGCCGCGTTCGCCAGCCAGCTGGCCGCACGCGGTACCGACCTCGTGCTCGTCGCGCGAGATTCTGAGCGGCTCGTCGCCCGCGCGAGTGAGTTGCATGCCGCGTACGGCATCAACGTTGAGACCATCTCTGCCGACTTGGGCGCATCAGGCGACGTCGCACGGGTGGCTGCACGGCTTGACGACCTGGACCGCCCCATTGACATGCTCGTGAGCAGCGCCGGAGCCCCGGTTCGCACTCCGCTCACGTCTACGGATACCGCACTACACGAACATGCCTTCAACGTCATGTGTCGCGCCACGCTCGTGCTCGGGGCCGCAGCGGCGCGATCCATGCGCGCTCGATCGTCTGGAACGATCATCACCATCTCCAGCCTCCAGAGCCTTCTCACCACGGGGTCGTACTCCGCTATCAAGGCCTGGGTTACCTCGTACAGCCAGGCGCTCGCCGTCGAGATGCGCGGCACGGGTGTCACGGTCACGGCGGTGCTGCCGGGGTGGGTGCAGACCGAATGGCACGCGGCCGAAGGCGGTCGTCGCAGTTCCATTCCAGGGTGGCTGTGGACGAGTGCCGAGCTCACTGCCCGCATCGCACTGCGCGACGCTGCCCGCGGTCGTGTCATCTGCATACCGACTGTTCGCTACCGCGTGCTCGGGTGGTTTGCCCGCCACCTGCCTCGGGGCGTCGTGCGCAGCATTTCCGGCGCCCTCTCCTCATCCAAAAATGCTTCCGGCTCCGAACCCACCGTTGTGGAAGCCGAGAGAAGCTGATGGACAGGTTCACGTCGCCCGGCGTAGCCAACGTGCGATTCGTTGCGCAGCGCGGACTCCTCAAGCCGCTCGTGTGGCGTCTCGTGCGGGTGACCGTGCACGGAACGGACAAACTCGCCGACCTCGACCGTCCGTTCATCGCGATCGCGAACCACTCCAGTCACCTCGATGCGCCCCTCATCATCGGGGCGCTTCCGCGTCGGCACGCGCGCTACCTCGCTGCGGGCGCTGCAGCCGACTACTTCTTTGACGTGACGTGGCGCAAATGGCTCACGACCCTCTTCTTCAACGCCTTTGCGATTGAGCGCAACTCTGAGGGCAAACGCAGTGGTTCCTCCCGCTCGCTTCTCGAGCGTCGCGTGCCGCTGCTGATCTTTCCCGAAGGCGGCCGACAGCGCACGAGCGCGATGGCGAAGTTCAAGTCGGGTGCCGCGGCACTCTCGATCGCCACGAAGGTGCCGTGCCTACCCATCGCCCTTGTCGGTGCGAGCGAAGCAATGCCGCGCGGCGTCAACTGGCCCAAGCGCGGACGCTATCCGATCGCGGTAGTATTCGGCGCGCCGATGATGCAGCAGCCGGGGGAAACCGCGGACGCCTTCACCCTTCGGCTCCAGGACGAAATCCGCAAGCTCTACGCATCCGTGCAGCTCGAGAACACACCCGCGCACGCCGAGAAGGGAACCTAGGTTGGCTGACGTCAAGCACATGAAGTGGTGGGGCTGGGGAGTAGACGGGGTCGGTTTTCACCACGAAGACAAACCGGGCTTCGCTCCGTTCGTGAAGTTCGCTGTCGGACTCGACCTTCTCACCGCGGAGCGTGCGGGTGAGCCCGCGTTCGACAAGCTCAAGGTCGGCAAGAGCAATGCCACGGCGGCCCTGCTCAAGACGCTGACAGGGATCGTGGGGGCGGACAACGTTTCGACCGACGACATGCTTCGTGTCATCCACACCTATGGCAAGAGCCTGCGGGATCTCGTTCGCATCCGCGGCAACATGATCGAGCGCGTTCCCGACATCGTCGTCTACCCGGCAGACGAGGCAGAGACTCAGAAGATCGTGGATGCTGCCGTCGCAGCCAACGCCGTCATCATCCCGTTCGGTGGCGGCAGCAACATCGGGGGCAGCCTCGAGCCGGCGCCCGAGGAGAAGCGCACCATCATCTCGCTCGACCTCGGCCGCTTGCGTGAGGTGCTGGACATCGACGCGGAGTCCGGCCTCGCGCGCATCCAGGCTGGTGCCCAGGGTCCCGACCTCGAGAAGCAGCTCAACGATCGCGGCTGGACCATTGGCCACTTCCCCGACAGCTTCACGCACTCGACCGTCGGCGGTTGGGTCGCGACGCGCTCGTCGGGCATGCAATCCGACAAGTACGGCGATATTGCCGATATTGCGCGCGGCATGCGCGTCGTGCGCCCGGGTGGCACGCTCGTGCTGCGCCCGTTGCCGAGCACGTCGAGCGGACCGAGCGTGCGCGAGATGATTCTCGGCAGCGAGGGGCGCCTCGGCGTCATTACCGAGGTGACGGTGCAGGTGCACCGCATTCCCGAGAAGCGCGACGTCTACGCCTACTTCTTCCCCAACTGGGAGGCGGGCATCAAGACGATGCAGCAGATCTCCGAGTCGGACGCGGCCCCGTCGATCACGCGAATCAGCGACGCCCGCGAAACGGCGTTCACGCTCGCCACGAGCAAGGACCGCAAGGGCCTCGACAAGTTCATGGCGGGCAAGGTGCTGCCGTGGATCATGGGCCGCAAGTGGGGCAAGGACAAGCTCGACCAGATCTGCATCTCGTTCATTGCCTACGAGGGCAGCCCCGAGCACGCCAAGCGTCAGCGCAAGCTCGTGGAGAAGATGATCCGCGCCAATGGTGGTCTCACGATCATCGGGACCGGCCCAGGCATCCTCTACGACCAGAAGAAGTTCGACACCCCGTATCTGCGTGACTTCCTGCTCGACATGGGGGCCGCCGGAGACGTTTCCGAAACGGCTGCACCGTGGTCGAAGCTCAATCAGGTGCACGACGCCGTCTATGCGGCGGCTCAGAAGGCATACGACCAGGTGGGTGTACAGGGTTGGATCATGTCCCACATGTCCCACTCATATCACTCGGGAGCGTGTTTGTACTTCACCTTCGCTTTCGTCTTCGACAAGGATCCGATCGCCGAATACAACATCGTCAAGAACGCGATCCAGCAGTCGTTCGTCGACAACGACGCGACGATCTCGCACCATCACGGTGTGGGCACGGAGCACTCGGCCTGGCTCGAGGAGGACATTTCCGCCGAGGGCGTCAAGATCATGACCGGATTGTTCGACGCGAACGACGCAGCGCACAACTTCAACCCGGGCAAGATCCTTCCGTCGGCGAAGAAAGCGGCCCCCGCTCGCAAGACGCCGGCGACGACGGGATCGGCAGCCAAGGCACCGGCAGCCAAAGCGCCGGCGGCCAAGAAGGCCCCGGCAAAGGCCGCAAAGAAATAGTCTCGCTAGGCCTCGAACGCAGGCCAGAGCAGCTCGAGTACGGAGTCGACCCACTTATCGTCGGTGGGTCGGCCCCGGATAAGTTCGGCGACGACAACGCCCAGGAGCACACTCATTGCGAGCTCGACGTCGACGTGTGGATTGATCTCGCCCGCGAGTGCCATGCGTCGTAGGTCGTCGCGCAGTGGCGTCGAGGTGGCTCGGATCATCCCCAGCAGCAGCTGAGTGAACTGAGGATCCTCGTTCATAATCACGGCCGCGACGGTGCCACGCCCCACAACGTGATCGATGGTGTCGCGCGCGTGCCGCAGCACCCATCTGACGCTTTCGCGTGCCGACAAGTTGGTCGGGTAGTCGACATTCGTCGCCGCGGACGTAATAGCGGCGGTCAGCAACGATTCCCGATTCTCGAATCGACGGTAGATCGTGGTCTTGGCCACGCCGGAAGCCGTCGCGACCGCCTCGACGCTCACAGCGAGTGGCCCTCTGCCGCGAAGGATGCCGAGCGCTGCGGCGAAGATTCGATCGTCGACGGAACCTGTGCCACGGCGGGGGAGACTCGCTGGGTCGGTCACACGCCCATGGTACCGGCGCCGCGTGGGTTCAAGCCTGGGCTAGCGCGTTCGTGGTGGGGGCGGCGGCGGCACTTCCTTCGCGGCGATAATGCGCGCGAGCTCGATGGTCTCGAGCCCGCGCTTGGTTGCCACGACGCAGTGCGTGTCATCGGCGACGTGCAGCCAGCCCAGGGCATCCGTCGCCATTCCGTCGTCGAGGCGGTGACGCACGACAACTCGCGTGCCCGCGGGAAGGGTTCGCAGGTCGATCACAGTCACCACGACGCCGGCGCATAGTCCTTGAGGAAGACCCCGAACACGTCGTCGCCCGCCTCGCCGCGCACGATCGGGTCGTACACGCGCGCCGCTCCATCGACGAGGTCGAGGGGAGCATGGAAGCCTTCTTCGGCGAGCCGCACTTTGGTCGGGTGTGGTCGCTCGTCGGTAATCCATCCCGTGTCGACGCTCGTCATGAGGATGCGATCCGTCTCGAACATTTCGCGCGCGCTCGTCCGCGTGAGCATGTTGACGGCCGATTTCGCCATGTTGGTATGCGGATGACCAGGGCCCTTGTATCCGCGCCCGAACACGCCCTCCATCGCCGAGACGTTCACGACATACTTTCGACGGGCCTGGGACGACGCCATCGACGGACGTAGCTTTGAGATGAGGATGAACGGCGCCGTCGTGTTCGCGAGCTGAACCTCGAGCATCTCGAGCGGGTCCACTTGCTGCACGTGTTGGGTCCAGGAGTTGATGTCGTCGAGGTCGGGCACGAGACCACCCGCGTCGATCGCCGTTCCGGCCGCGAGGCGTTCGAGAGAAGAGCTGCCGGCCGACATGGCCTGCTCGGTGAGTTCCTCGGCCCTCGCCGCCGCAGCGGCGAGGATGGGGTGCGCCGCCACGGATCGCGCGAGGGCAAGGGGGTGCGCATCGTTGGTGTGCCCGAAGGTCTCGAGTTCGGGGAGCGGTCCATCGGGGAGGGGCGCGAGTTCGGCATCCACGAGCGGTTGGTATGCGCCCGGGGAGCGCCGTACCGTCTGGGTGGCATTGTTGATGAGGATGTCGAGGGGGCCCTGCTCGGCGACCGACTCGGCGAGCCCGATGACCTGGGCGGGATCACGCAGGTCGATTCCGACGACACGGAGGCGATGGATCCATTCCGCGGAGTCGGGGAGGCTCGTGAAGCGTCGTACCGCATCTCGGGGGAATCGCGTCGTGATGGTCGTGTGAGCACCGTCGCGCAGCAGGCGCAGAGCGATGTA
>CAYZHZ010000078.1:0-1858 GCA_964477625.1 uncultured Salinibacterium sp. | reverse complement strand
CCCGTGAGTAGAGCGCGCTTGCCCGTGAGATCGGTGCGGGCGTCTCGTTTTTCGTGGCTCATCGCCGCGCAATCCGGACACAGCTGGTGATAGAACGCGTCGACGATGGTGTAAGGCTGCTTGCAGATGTAGCATGCCCGCGCCTTGATCAGTGTGCCGGCGCTTGGGGTGGTGGTGCGCGTCGAGATGGGGATACCGCGCGTCTCGTCGTCGATGCGGTCGGGGGCACCAGTTGCGGTCGCGGCGATCACGCGCTTGTCGGCGTCGGCGATTCCTGCGCGCTTCTCGAGGCGTCGTTCCTTCTTGACGGCCTTGAACATCTTCGCGGTCGCCTGACGCACCGTCACGAAATCCGGATGTTCCTGATCGACCTCGGCCATCTGGGCGAGAACCTTAAGCGCTACCGCGAGTTCTGCCGGATCGATTCCACTCGGAACGGCATCGCGGTCGGGGGAGTCGGCTGAAGGCACACACGATTGTACGGTGGACCCATGGCCCACTCCATCCTGCTCGATTGCGACCCCGGACTCGATGACGCTCTCGCGCTGCTCCTCGCGCATGGTGACCCCAACATCTCCCTCGTGGGGGTGACCACCGTCGGCGGAAACGTCAAGCTCGAGAACACGACGCGCAATGCCCTGCAGCTTCGCGAATACTTGGGATTCGACGCCGTTCCGGTCGCGGAAGGCGCGGCAGAGCCCCTCACGCGTGCCCTCCGAGATGCCTCCCACGTGCACGGTGCAGGCGGTCTCGGCAATGTCGTGCTGCCGGAGGCCACCCTCCCGCTCGACGAGCGGCACGCCGTCGACTTCATCATCGAGACGCTGCGGGCATCCCCGGGCGCGATCCACCTCGTCGCAACCGGTCCACTCACCAACATCGCGCTCGCGCTGGAGAAGGAACCCGCGATCGCCCGGTGGGCGGCATCCTTCACGATCATGGGCGGCTCGTACACACGCGGGAACGCGAGCGTCGCCGCCGAGTTCAACATCTGGGCCGACCCCGAGGCCGCGGGGATCGTCTTCGACGCGGACTGGCAAGTCGTCATGATCGGTCTGGACCTCACATTGCAGGCCCAGGCCAACCTGAAGGTCATCGAGCGCTTCAGGGCTCTCGGGGCGCTCGCCGACGAACTCATCGTTCCGCTCGCGACGTTCTACTTCAACCCGAAGGTGCCCGACTGGGATGGCCAGGCCGTTCACGACGTGTGCGCCGTCGCGTACGTCGCGCGACCGGACCTGTTCACAGTACGACCGGCGCGCGTCGACATCGAGACGACCGGGGAGTTCACGACGGGGATGACGGTGGTCGACTTCGATCCGCCCATCCCGAACGCCCTCGTCGCGACCTCGCTCGACGTCGACGGGTTCTGGGCCTACGTGGAGAGCGTGTACGCGCGCGTGGCGGCCGCACACGGTCCCGCGTGAGTTCGCTTCTCGACCTGGCGCCGCGCCCCTTCGAGGCGGATGCCGCCTATACGGCGTTCACCGAGTGGGCGGAGGGCCGCGGCCTGCCGCTGTATCCCGCGCAAGACGAGGCGCTCATCGAGATCGTCTCCGGAGCCAACGTGATCCTGTCGACCCCGACCGGCACCGGTAAGTCCCTCGTGGCCATTGCGGCCCACTTTGTCGCACTCGCACAGGGTCAGCGAACCTACTACACGGCCCCCATCAAGGCGCTCGTGAGCGAGAAGTTCTTTGCCCTCGTCGACATTTTCGGCGCAGAGAACGTCGGGATGGTCACGGGCGACTCCTCGGTCAACTCGGATGCCCCGATCATCTGCTGCACCGCGGAGATCCTCGCGAATATCGCGCTGCGTCAGGGTGCCGATGCCTCCGTCGACCAGGTCGTCATGGAC
>CAYZHZ010000077.1:0-13518 GCA_964477625.1 uncultured Salinibacterium sp. | reverse complement strand
CTGGGCCTCGCACAGAGCCTCAAGGACGCTGGCGTTCCGATTTTGGGAACCACACCCGAGGCGATCGATCTTGCAGAGGAGCGCGGTCAATTCTCACAGATTCTGGATGATGCGGGCCTACTTTCTCCGAAGAACGGCACCGCCACCGGGCGTAGCGAGGCCATCGCGATCGCCGAGGAAATCGGATACCCCGTGCTCGTGCGACCCAGCCACGTGCTGGGTGGTCGGGCGATGGAGATTGTCTACGACTCCGAGTCACTCGCCGACTACTTCGACCGGGTCGAGCCGCTGGGGGTGATCTCCCCCGGGTCCCCGCTGCTCGTCGATCGCTTCCTCGATGACGCGATCGAGATAGATATCGATGCGATCTTCGACGGTACCGACCTGTACGTGGGCGGCATCATGGAGCACATCGAAGAGGCGGGCATCCATTCGGGCGACTCGGCCTGCACGCTTCCGCCCGTAACGTTGGGGCGCGACATCCTAGACCGCGTGCGCTCCGCCACCCTTGCTATTGCGGCCGGGATAGGCGTGCGAGGGCTGCTCAACGTGCAGTTCGCGATCGGCCAGGGCATCCTCTACGTGCTCGAAGCCAATCCCCGTGCGTCACGAACGGTGCCGTTCGTTTCGAAGGCTCTGGGCATCCCACTCGCGAAGGCGGCCGCGCTCGTGATGGTGGGGCGTCCTATCGCCCAGCTCATTGCCGAGGGGCTGTTGCCCGCGCAGGACGGGTCAGATGTTCCCATCGACTCGCCGGTCTCCGTCAAGGAGGCCGTGCTTCCGTTCAAGCGATTCCGCACGGTCGAAGGTCACGTCGTCGACTCGGTGCTCGGCCCAGAGATGCGCTCGACCGGCGAGGTGATGGGCATCGACTCCAATTTTCCGCGTGCTTTCGCGAAGAGTCAGGAAGCGGCCTACGGCGGGCTGCCTACCACCGGATCGGTCTTCGTCTCAGTCGCTGACCGTGACAAGCGCGCGATAGTTCTCCCCGTCTTGAGGTTGAGTCAGCTCGGCTTTACTATTCTTGCCACCGAGGGCACTGCCGAAGTGCTCGCCCGCAACGGTATCGAGGCTCGAGTGGTGCGCAAGTATTCGATGGGTCAGGCGGTTGATGCGAGCGACCCGTCGATCGTCGAACTCATCAACGAGGGCGCGATCGACGTCGTGATCAATACGCCGAGTGGTCGCAGTGCTCGAGCGGATGGCTACGAGATCCGTACGGCGACCGTTGCCGCTGACAAGCCCCTGTTCACGACGATTGCCCAGCTGGGTGCCGCCGTGGCGTCATTCGAGGCGATCCGTGACGGATTCGACGTGCGATCTCTGCAGGACTACGCGATCGATCGGTCCGTGCGGCTCGCCGCATCCGGGGCGGCTCGTGGATAGTTTCGGGCGTCGGCTCGACGCAGTCTTCGACTCCCGGGGCAACCTGTGCTGCGGGATCGACCCGCACGCTTTTCTCCTGTCGGAGTGGAACCTGCCCGATTCTGCGGAGGGCGCGCTGGAGTTCGGACTGCGCGTTGTCGAGGCGGCTGCCGCGACGATCGGAATCGTCAAGCCACAAATCGCCTTCTTCGAGCGTTTCGGGTCGACAGGATACGCCGCGCTCGAGAAGGTAATTGCCGCGGCACGCGCCGCTGGTCTCCTCGTCATTGCGGACGTCAAGCGCGGAGATGTCGGCTCGACCGTTGCCGCCTACGGAGCGGCGTGGCTGACTCCGGGCTCGCCGCTGGAAGCGGACGCGATGACCATTTCGGCCTATCAGGGCGTCGGTTCCCTCACCGAGCCCATCTCGTTGGCGCACTCGCAGGGTAAGGGGCTCTTCGTGTTGGCGGCGACCTCGAATCCCGAGTCGCTCCCCACCCAGACGGCCGTGATCTCTCGAGGTCGTTTCCGCGGATCTACCGTTGTGGCGAGTATCGTCGCTGAGGTGGATGAGATTAATTCCGCAACCGGATCGATCGGTTCGATCGGCGTCGTCTTGGGCGCCACAAATAACCCGCTCGATTACCAGCTCTCGCCCGGCGTTCTTGCGAACACACCCATCCTCGCGCCGGGGTTCGGCGAGCAGGGTGCCCTCGTGCGCGATGTGCGATCGATCTACGGAGATCTCTCCGACAATGTCATCGTCAACGTCGGGCGAAGTGTGCTGCGCTCGGGGCCACGCGGGGTGCTGGATGCCCTCAGAGCGACCAACTCCGAGCTGGAGGAGGGACTGGCCCGATGAGCCCCCGCCCTGCCCCCCCTGCTGTCGACCGTGCGGCCGCGTCGCGCGCGGCGATCGCGGCGCGGCGGGCGCGCGCGGCGGTCAAGCGTTCGATCGCCTCACGGGAGCGATCGGCTCTCGATGTCGCGACGACGGCGTGGAGCGATCCGGCGAGTGCCGAGGCTAGCCTTCGCGTGACCGAGTTGCTCTCGAGTGTTCCGAGTCTCGGCCCCACCCGCACCGCACGGGTCATGTCTTCGCTCGAGATCTCCGATAAGAAGCGAGTCGGAGGGCTCGGCACACGACAGCGCACGCGTCTTCGTGACTATCTCATCCGCCGGCAGGGCGCAGAGCCGAGCCGCCTCGTTGTGCTCGCGGGACCCACTGCCGTGGGCAAAGGCACCGTGTCGGCGTTCATCCGCGACAACTACCCCGAAGTGCGGCTGAGCGTGTCAGCGACGACCCGTCGCCCTCGACCCGGCGAGATCCACGGAGTGCACTACTACTTCGTGGACGACGCTGAATTCGATCGCATGATCGAGCAAGGTGAGCTGCTCGAGTGGGCAACCGTGCACAACTCGTATCGCTATGGCACCCCACGTCCGCCCATCGATGAGGCGCTGGCTGCGGGCACCCGGGTCCTGCTCGAGATCGATCTGCAGGGTGCGCGATCGGTTCGCTCGGTCATGCCCGAGGCCCTCCTGGTGTTCCTTCTTCCCCCGACCTGGGAGGAATTGGTTCGACGGTTGATCGGTCGGGGCACCGAGGATGCGGCCGAGCAGGCGCGCCGGTTGGACACCGCGAAGATCGAGCTGGCCGCGCAAGACGAGTTCGACGCGAAGGTGATAAACCACGAAGTCGGGCAAGCTGCCCGTGAGGTCGTAGAATTGATGGATGCGCCCATTGGCGCGAGAACTTACACCTCTGAGGAGCACCATGGCTGAAAAGCACTCGGGCATCATTGACCCGCCCATCGACGAACTGCTGTCGAAGGTCGACTCGAAGTATCAGCTGGTGATTTTTGCGTCCAAGCGCGCGCGCCAGATCAATGACTACTACGCAGACCTGCACGAGGGAAGTCTTTTCGACAACGTCGGTCCCCTCGTAGATTCGACCATCGATGACAAGCCGCTCTCGGTGGCCCTGCACGAGATCAACGAGGACAAGCTCGAACTCAAGCGCCTCAGCTCTGAGTAACGACACGAGTTCTGCACCCGTGACCGCCTTGAACGTGGTCGTCGGAATCACCGGCGGCATCGCAGCGTACAAGGCGGTTTCCGTCGTTCGGGCACTGGTGCTCGCCGGGCATGACGTGCACGTCGTCGCGACGGAGAATGCTCTCCGTTTCGTTGGGCGTCCGACCCTCGAGGCGATTAGTCGTAACACCGTGCACTCCGATCTCTACGAGGGCGTCGCCGAAGTGCGGCACGTCGCTATCGGACAGGCAGCCGACCTCATTGTCGTCGCTCCGGCTACGGCCAACGCCGTCGCCAAGATCGCCGCGGGCCTCGCCGACGACCTCCTCGGCAACACCATCCTTGCGAGCACCGCTCCACTCGTCCTCGCCCCGGCGATGCACACCGAGATGTGGCAGAACGCTGCGACAGTGGCCAACGTGGCTCTGCTCCGTGAGCGCGGTGTCACCGTTGTCGGACCGGCGGTGGGCCAGCTCACGGGAGCCGACTCGGGGCCGGGCCGAATGAGCGAACCCGACGTCATCGTGAACGAGGCACTGCGGGTGGTGAGCGGCGCGCGGCGCGACCTTGTGGGACGCCGCATCCTCGTGACGGCGGGCGGCACACGTGAACCTCTTGATCCGGTTCGTTTCATCGGCAACCGCAGTAGCGGACGCCAGGGTGTAGCGCTCGCCCTAGCGGCAGCGGATCGCGGCGCCGAGGTCACGCTCATCGCTGCGAACCTCGAGATCGAAGCCCCTGACTCGGTGACGGTCATCCCCGTCGGCACAGCGCTTCAGCTTGCGGATGCTGTGACCGAGGCCGCGTCCGACACCGACGTAGTGATCATGGCTGCGGCCGTCGCGGACTATCGTCCCGAATCGGTCGCCGATTCCAAGATCAAGAAGGAGACGCAGGGCGACGTGCTCGAGTTGCGCCTCGTCAAGAATCCCGACATCCTCGCCGCCGTGTCCGCTAGCCGGCGTGAGGGGGAGATCGTCATCGGCTTCGCCGCCGAGACCGAGCCGGATGACGACAAGCTCATGGAGCTCGCGCGGGCCAAGATCGCGCGCAAGGGCTGCGACTTCCTCATCGTCAACAGAGTGGGCTGGACGGAGGGTTTCGCAACAACGGGAAACACCGTCATGATGCTAGACCGCTCCGGCGATAGGGTGGGGGAGGCCAGCGGAACCAAGAGGGCGGTCGCGGATCGCATCCTCGACCTCCTTGTTCCCCCAACACATCTGGAGTAAATCGGTGTCTTCCCCCCTGCGACTGTTCACTTCCGAATCCGTCACCGAGGGTCACCCCGACAAGATCTGCGATCAGATCAGCGACAGCATCTTGGATGCTCTCCTCACCGTCGATCCCACAAGCCGTGTCGCGGTCGAGACCATGGTTACGACGGGCCTGGTTCACGTTGCGGGCGAGGTCACCACGTCGGGCTATGTGGACATTCCCACGATCGTGCGAGATCTCGTGACACGGATTGGGTACACCTCGTCCCAGATCGGCTTCGATGGTCGCTCGTGTGGCGTCGAGGTTTCAATCGGCGGCCAGTCTCCCGATATTGCTCAGGGCGTCGATACAGCTCTGGAGGCGCGGGAGAGTTCGAGCGTCGAAGACCTCGACCTCCAGGGTGCGGGAGACCAGGGCATTATGTTCGGTTACGCGACGACCGAGACCCCGCAGCTCATGCCGCTGCCGATCTGGTTGGCGCACCGACTCGCCGAGCGCCTCGCCGAGGTGCGCCGCACGGGTCAGCTCGACTACCTACGTCCTGATGGGAAGACCCAGGTAACGATTGGATACGAGGGCACCGTCCCGCGCACGGTGAACACAGTCGTGTTGTCGACCCAGCACGCCCCGGAGGTCACCAATGACCAGCTTTTCGCCGAGGTGGAGGAGCATGTCATCCGCCCAGTTCTGGCGACCGCGGGACTCGACAGCGACGATGCGCGCATCCTCATCAACCCGACGGGGCGTTTTGAGATCGGTGGCCCTCAGGGTGACGCGGGACTCACCGGCCGCAAGATCATCGTTGATACCTATGGTGGTGCTTCTCGTCACGGCGGTGGTGCGTTCAGTGGGAAGGACCCGTCGAAGGTTGACCGGTCGGCCGCGTACGCGATGCGTTGGGTAGCCAAGAACGTTGTCGCGGCCGGGTTAGCAGATCGTCTCGAGGTGCAGGTTGCGTACGCGATCGGCAAGGCCGCTCCCGTAGGCCTGTACGTCGAGAGCTTCGGCACCGCACACGTCGACGAGGGCAAGATTATCGACGCCATTCAGGAGGTCTTCGATCTGCGTCCTGCGGCAATCATTCGGGACCTCGAGCTGTTGCGGCCCGTCTACACACAGACGGCGACGTATGGGCATTTCGGGCGTGAGTTGCCGGGCATGACCTGGGAGCGCACGGATCGCGTCGACGCACTGCGCAGCGCCGTCGGCCTCTGACAGTGACCGCGCCGACAGTCGCGCGGGTGCTCGTCGATTCCTCGTTGCCGCAACTGGATCGACTGTTTGACTACGGAATTCCCGAGCCCTTACGGGAATCGGTCATTCCCGGGGTTCGCGTGAAGGTTCCGCTGCGCTCCGTGGGACGCATGGCCGATGGTCTGGTCGTCGAGGTCACGAGCGAGGGCGAGTACACGGGTACTCTGAGCGCGGTTGAATCGGTGGTCTCACCGATCCCCGTTCTCGCTCCCGAGGTGTGGGCGCTCGCTCGCCGAGCCGCCGATCGCGCGGCTGGCTCTGCGAACGACATCGTGCGTCTGGCCGTGCCGACTCGTCAGGTGCGCGTCGAGAAGGCCTACCTCGCTGGTATCGCCGACCTCCCACCCGCGTCGGTCGTTCCGCCGGAGATCCGGGGGTACGAGCCGGGGGTCGTCGAGGACATCCTCGCCCGAGGTGTACGCGCCGCAGTCGATGCGATTCCGTTGGTTCACGAGGTCCCGTCGGCTGAGGGTTCTCGCTGGGTCGGGGAGTGGGCGGTCTTCCTCGCCGCCACAGCGGCGAGAACCCTGGCCGCGGGACGCAGTGCGATTCTGTCCGTTCCGGACTACAGGGACCAGGATCAACTCGAGGCGGCGCTGAGGGCGGTGATTCCCGAGTCCGGTGTCGTGCGGCTGGACGCGCGTCAGTCGAACCCCGATCGATATCGCCAGTTCCTTGCCTGCCTGGGCGACGCGCCGCGCGTAATCGTCGGAAATCGGTCGGTCGTGTACGCGCCGGCCGCGAACCTCGGTCTCATCGCGGTGTGGGATGACGGCGATCCGTTGCACAGCGAACCCCTCGCCCCCTACGTGCACACTCGCGATGCGGCGCTCCTGCGGCAGGAGCAGCAGGGATGCGCGCTCCTGCTCGTGTCTCACTCGCGAACCACCGAGGCGGAGAGGCTCGTTGAGCTCGGCTGGCTACAGTCGGTGTCGCCCGTCCCGGCGTACTCGCCAAAGGTGATCCCCACGGTGCACCAGTCGGGTGGAGAGCGTCTGGCCGTTCATGCGCGAATCCCTTCGTCGGCGTGGCAGGCAGCACGTCGTGCTCTGGAGACTGGTCCAGTGCTCGTGCAGGTTGCCCGCCCGGGCTACGCGCCTCGCCTCGCCTGCGCAGACTGCGATCAGACCGCTCGGTGTGCCCGGTGTGAAGGACCGCTGCAGCAGAAAACGGCGCGCTCGGTGCCCGGGTGTGCGTGGTGCGGGGCCCTGGCCGTTGACTGGCGATGCTCGAACTGCGATGGCACCAAACTCCGGCTCGCAGGAAACGGGGCCACCCGCACAGCCGAAGACCTCGGTCGAGCCTTCCCCGGAGTGCGCATCATCATCGCCGATGGTGAACGCTCTGTGCTCACGGTGGGGAAGGAGCCCGCGCTCGTCATCGCCACGCGCGGCGCGGAGCCGATCGCCGCGGGAGGCTACCGTGCTGTGCTGCTGCTCGACGGGGAGCGTATGGTCGCGCGCGAGAGTCTCCGAGTCGGCGAAGACTGTCTGAGATGGTGGTCGAATGCCATCGCCCTCGCTGCTCGAGGAGCTCCGACGCTCATCGTTGGTGTGGGTGGCGCCTTAGCGACCGCTCTCGTGACGTGGAAACAGTCGGCGTACGCGCGCAGGGAACTTGATGACCGGCGTCGACTTCGGTTTCCGCCCGCCGTTCGCGTAGCCACCCTCACTGGCACGATTGAGGCGGTCGCTCGCGCTGTGACGGCCTCCGGTATCGTCGGCGGCGATGTTCTCGGACCCGTGGATGTCGCGCCCGATACGGTGCGCACCATCCTGAGGTTCGATTACGCCCGAGGCGCGGAAGTCGCCGCCGATTTGCGCGCGGAGCTCGTGCGCGCAGCCACGAGTCGCCGCAGGCCTTCCGCGTCTGCACGAACTCGTCCGGCCAGTTCGTCCACGCTGCGAATTCGGCTCGACGACATCGAACCCTTTCTTGAGGGCTGAGAGTTTAGAAGCGGCTGGGATTGTCGGCTGCGAGCGTTGCGAATACAGCATCGACGATCGCGCTGGATTCGGTCGCGAAGCCGTCCCAGACCCCCACCCACACCCCATCGAGGAAGCCATGGGACTCGGTGTATGCGAAACCGTCGAGGCTACGAATGGTGAGGATCCTCTCGCCGGTCGCCCCCGTCGTCTCCTCGAGTGTCAGGGTGCTGAGATAGACCTCACCCGCGTGAGCGACGAGCGGATCGCTCATTATCGAGATCGTCGCACCCGCATCGCTATCGGGAAGAACCCAGGTGCAGTGCACCGCGCCGGAGTCGCCGTCCATGATCTGGAGTAGCTCGAGCACAGTCGATCCTCGCCCGCCACCCGCGGGTGTCGTCGCATCGCCGATTCCCTGCGCGCCCGGGTCCATCAGGTCCGAAACCTGAACCGGGGTGAGCAGGGTGTCGCACGTGGGTCGTCTTACGGCCACCGCTGCCGTTGCGGTCGGGGTGGGCGATCCGAATTCACTGCTCGACGATGACGGATCCGGAGTTGCCGCGTCATCGCCATCCCCGGTGCCGCACGCCGTGAGCGCGAGAACACTGAGAACAGTCGCAATCCCCAGAAGTCGTCTCATGGCGTACAGGGTCGCACGCGTGTGGTGGCGTAGTCCAGACGGGGGAGAATTGCGGTGTGAGTTCTCTGAGAATCGTCTTCGCGGGTAGTCCCGCGCCCGCCGTGCCGAGCCTTCGGGCGCTCGTCGCCTCTGTCCACGAGGTCGCGGCGGTCCTTACCCGCGCCGACAGCCCGCAGGGACGACGCGGCGTACTCACGCCCACCCCGGTTGCCAACGCGGCGCGTCAGAGCGGCATCCGGACTATCAAGGCCAATCGGCTCGATCGTGAGGCGACTGAAGCCGTTGCCGAACTGAATCCCGATCTCGGGGTGATCGTGGCGTACGGCGGGCTCGTGCGCGAGCCGTTGCTCTCGACACCTCGGCTGGGCTGGATAAATCTGCACTTCTCGCTCCTGCCGCGCTGGCGTGGCGCCGCGCCTGTGCAACACGCGATCATGGCGGGCGACGACGTCACGGGCGCAACGGTCTTTCAACTCGTTCCCGAACTCGATGCGGGAGACATATTTGGCCGTCTGACGGAGCCGATCGGGCGCCACCAGACGGCCGGGGGGCTGCTGTCGTCGCTCGCGGATTCCGGCGCAGAGCTCCTGGTGCGGGTCGTGGATGCCCTCGCGGACGGCACCGCCCGCGCGGAACCTCAGCACGGCGATGTCACGCTTGCTCCCAAGCTCACCCTCGCCGATGCTGCGATCGACTTCACCCTTCCGGCGGAGCTCGTGAGCGCACGCATCCGCGGAGTCACACCCGAGCCTGGCGCGTTCGCGACGGTTGACGGTGCGCGCCTCAAGGTGCTTGACGCAGTCATCGCGCGGGACACTGCAGCGCTTGCTCCCGGTGCACTCGCCGCAGTCGGGGGATTCGTGCTAGTCGGTACAGCGACCGAACCGCTGCAGCTCGTGACGGTGCACCCCGCAGGCAAGCGTGCGATGGATGCCGCATCATGGTGGCGAGGCCGGCC
Source organism: uncultured Salinibacterium sp. (assembly GCA_964477625.1). GTDB lineage: Bacteria > Actinomycetota > Actinomycetes > Actinomycetales > Microbacteriaceae > Rhodoglobus. The sequence continues at coordinate 4,118 of CAYZHZ010000077.1, read as the reverse complement.
GGCCGGTGCGTCGGCGGTGTTCGAGTGAGCCAGCCGCAGCCAGCGCGCCGGATCGCGCTCGACGTCATCATGGCGGTGCGTGACTCCGATGCTTACGCCAACCTCCTGCTGCCCGTGCGACTCGGTCGGGCCAAGTTGTCATCGGCCGACGCCGGGCTTGCGACCGAGCTCACATACGGAACCCTGCGGATGCAGGGCTACTACGATCGCGTGATCGCACTCGCGGCGGGGCGTGCGGTCGAGCGCATCGATCCGCCCGTGCTCGACGTGCTACGACTCGCGTCTCATCAACTGCTCTCGATGCGTGTCGCGCACCACGCCGCAGTCGACGACTCCGTCGAACTCGCGAAGACCGTGGGATCGCGCTCGGCGGTGGGTTTCGTCAACGGTGTGCTCCGCACCATCGCACGCACCGAGCCCGTCGAGTGGCGCGAACGGGTGCTCGCGCAAGCCGCGTCGGGCGAGGAGCGGCTCGCTCTCGAATACTCCCACCCGCTCTGGGTGACGCGCGCGTTCCGCCAGGTGCTCGTGGCGGAGGGTCGCGAGGCAGAGCTGGAGGCGCTCCTGAGCGCCGACAATGTCGCACCCCGCGTAAGCATCGCCGCTCTGCCCGGCAAGGCCACGGTGGCGGAGTTGGATGCTCACCCTGCAGTCTTTTCGCCCGTCGGCGCGATCCTCGACGGTGGTGACCCGCTGCACCTCTCCGCCGTACGTGAGGGCCGCGCCCGAGTGCAAGACGAGGGATCACAGCTGGCCGCCCTTGTTCTCAGCAGAGCGCGCCCGATCGAGGCAGGCGAACGGTGGCTCGACTTGTGCGCAGGTCCCGGGGGTAAAGCCGCACTCCTCGCCGCTGAGGCGGCCCTGGGCGGTGCAACCCTCACGGCTAACGAACTTGTACCCGCGCGCGCCGAACTTGTACGCAAAGCACTCGCGGTCTTCGAGCCTGCACCCGAGGTCTGGGAACTCGACGGTACCGAGGTCGGTGGGCTGTACCCGGAGGCGTTCGACCGCATCCTTCTCGACGCGCCTTGCACGGGTCTGGGCGCCTTGCGGCGACGGCCGGAGGCGCGCTGGCGAAAGCAGCCGAGTGATGTTGCAGGACTCGGCGCGCTGCAGTCGCGGCTGCTGATCTCGGGGATAGCGGCACTCAAGCCAGGCGGACTCCTGGCATATGTCACGTGTTCGCCACATGCAGCCGAGACTAAGTCGATCGTGTCATCCGTACTTCGTAGCATCCCGAATGCACACCGAATCGACACGCCACCGGTGCTGCAGCAGCTCGTCGGCGGGACGCTCGATCTTCCGGACGCAATCCACGCGCAGCTCTGGCCTCATCGACACGGAACAGACGCGATGTTTATCCAGCTCATCGGTAAGGTCTAACGATGCGCATCAATCCGAGCATTCTCGCGGCCGATTTCGTGAACCTCGAGCGCGACATCGCTCGAATCGCGACGGCCGATCTCGTGCACGTGGATGTCATGGACAACCACTTCGTTCCCAATCTCACCTTCGGTCCGCAGATGGTCGGCCGAATCCAGGAGGTCTCTCCGATCCCGCTCGACGTGCACCTGATGATCGACGACCCCGATCGGTGGGCTCCCGGCTATGCCGAACTCGGCGCCCACTCGGTGACCTTTCATGCAGAGGCGGCGCGCGATTCCGTCTCGCTCGCGCGACGACTTCGGGACATCGGCGCGCGTGCCGGGATCGCGCTCAAGCCCGGAACCGAGGTCGAGCCCTACCTGGAGTTGCTTCCGGAGTTCGACCAGGTGCTCGTCATGACCGTCGAGCCGGGGTTCGGGGGCCAGCAGTTCATGGAGTCCGTCATGCCTAAGCTCGTGGCACTGCGCGCGGCAGTGGGCGAGCGAGATGTCTGGCTGCAGGTCGACGGCGGGATTGACGAAAACACCATTGGCATCGCGGCGGAGGCCGGCGCGGACACGTTCGTCGCCGGATCCGCCGTCTACCGCGGGGATCCCGCGGAGCGAATCGAGGTCCTTCGCGCAGCTGCTCTGGATCACTCTCACTAGACCGCTTCGCCTTCGGGCCGCGTGTGGTTCGGTACCATGCAGCGTGCCCGTCGCCGTGATCGTCCTGCCCGACGGGGGAGCGCACGTTCAGCCGATTGATCATGACGGCCCCGTTGTCCAGATGGCACCGGGCGACGACTTGGCGCTGATTGTCTCGACGCTTGCTCCCCTGGACGTTGTGGTCCTCGAGCCGGGCACGGTGCTCGCCGCAGGGGCGCTGGATGAGCTCGCCGACGTAGCAGCGAGCCGCACCGACATCGCTTCGGTCGCAGCATCCGCGCGCCTCCGTCGGACCGTGGTCGTGTGGCCGGTCGAGTCGTCGTGCGTACTTCTCACCCGTCGCGCACTCACGGTAGTCGGGTTGGAGGTCGGCGAGTCCGTTCTGGATTTCGCGCGTCGCTCGATGGGGTACGGGTTCACGCACGTCGTCGCCGGCGCCGTGGTCGCCGCTGGTGGTGCCGAGGCTAGTGCAATCGGTGAGATCGACAGTCCGATTCGGAACAACGTCCCCCTCGTGAGCGAGTCGCCATCGACATCGGGCGGAATCGTTGTCGGCATCGATGCTGAACTCATCGAACCCTCCCTCACCGGCACTTTCGAGGCTGCACTTGCCATCTCGCTCGCGGTGGGTCGACAACCCGGCGTGAGCGTGGTCCACTGGATCGCGTCGGCCGACCGAGTGGATGCCCTCCACGAGTTGCTCGTCGACCGCGCTGAGGGCGTCGTCGCCGTCAGCACCCTCGACGATCTCATCAGGCGCGGCGTAGCAATCGATGTCGCGTTCCGTCCCTATCAAGACTTCTTGGCGCGCACGTGGCCGGCGATCTCGGCGTACGCACGGCGCAACATCATCTGGACTCTCGACCTCATCGCCAATGTCACGCCCGGCTATGCACGAGACGACCGGGACTACCATCGCCTCAATCGCACGTCGTCGGTCGCCTGGCGCAACGCCGACGCCATCGGGGTTCTCACGCCGCACGTCGGCTCGATGCTCGAGGCGTACCAGGGCGGCCAGTCCGATCCTCGCATCTTCGTGCTGCCCGCTGGCGCGCCTGTCGGTGCGGCGGATGATCCGGGGGCTGTCTTCGAGCACCAATCGCTCTCCGCGCTCGACAATCGGCCGTTCGTGCTCGTTCTGGGCAACGACTACCAGCACAAGGGGCGGGCATGGTTTATCCGTGTCATGTCGAGCGTCGTCGCGCGGGGCTGGGACGGCGCTGTGGTGCTCGCGGGTCCCCACCTCACGTTCGGCGGCTCGGCCGCAGCCGAGGCGCGCGAACTGGCCCGATCAGCCCACATCTCCGACTCCTTCGTGGTCGTGGGACGTGTGACCGCGGCCGATCGTTCCCGGCTGCTGGCTCGCGCGACGCTCGTTGTGGCGCCGTCGGTCACGGAAGGCTGGGGTATGACACCCGGCGAGGCGATTGCGCACGGGTCCACGCCTGTTGCGAGCTTGGGCGGTGGCCTGCGTGACATCACGCCGGTTGATGCGGTCTTCCTGTGTATGAACGACGACGACGCGGATGTCGCGACGCTCGGACGTTTGCTGAGCGATCGGGAGGCGCGCAACGCCCAACGATCGGCGTGGGCCCGTGCATCCGCCACCCATACCTGGGATCGCGCCGCGGGGGTTCTCGTTGAGCACATGCGGAAGGTGCTCGAGGGTCCGCGTCATTTCGCGATCGTGGTGCCCGAGGAGGATGTCGCGCGTGACGTTGTACGGGCACTGCGCTGGCGCATCCTCGACCGTGTACTGCCGCAAGGTGGACGCTTTCGGTCCTTCGTCGCACGCCTCGTGCGAGGGTCTGCTTGACTTGAGGAATGACAGATTCACCCAGAACAAAGCCCGAAGTCGAGTTCTATGAGGGCCCCGAGCCCACTGAGCTCGTGATCATCGACATCGAGGAGGGGACCGGTGAGGAGGCCAAGCCGGGTTCGACGGTCGACGTGCACTACCTCGGGGTCGACTTCGCGACCGGCGAAGAATTCGACTCCAGCTGGAGTCGCGGGCAGTCCATCGAATTCCCGTTGCAGGGGCTCATCAAGGGATGGCAGGACGGCATCCCCGGGATGAAGGTCGGC
>CAYZHZ010000076.1:8017-13610 GCA_964477625.1 uncultured Salinibacterium sp. | reverse complement strand
ACGATGAGACCCGTGTCGGCGAGGGCACCCTTGAGGCGGTCGATCTGCTTCTGCCGTTCGGCGTCGGTCGAGCCGAAGGCGAACAGGTCGTCGTCGTGGAAGGTGAGGCCGTAGGCACCGAGCTCGGCCAGCTTCTCGACGACGTGCACGACGTCGAGGGGCGCGCGGGTGGGGCCGCCGAACGGGTCCGCGCCGTTGTAGCCGATCGTCCACAGACCGAAGGAGAACCGGTCGTCACGGGTGGGGGTGGGGGTCATGGCAGCTCCTCGGTGACCGTGCATTATGTTGTTGCTCACAACATATAGTATTCCCGCCGCCTCGGGAAGAAGATCACCGCGCGTTCACTCCCGCGGGGTCGGCGAGAGTCGGAGCGAAGGCGAGCTCGGCGGCGCCGATGAGCACCCGATCCTCGCCGAGCGCGGCGGGAGCGATCCGTACCCCCTCCCACGCCGCCGGCACCGAGCCGGCCTCGACCGCGGCCTCGAGCGCACCCGGGCGGTGCTCCAACAGGGTGCTGAGAAACCCCCCGAGAACCACCAGTTGCGGGTTGAACACGTTGACGGCGTTCGCGATCGCGACCGCGAGGATGCGCTGCTGCCGATCCATCTCGGCCGCCACCACGCGATCGGATGCCGAGAAGAGGGCCGCACGCAGCGACGGCTCATCCGCCGAATCCAGACCCACCGCGGCGAGCAGCCGGGAGCGACTCACCTCGTCCTCGAGGGTGCCTCCCTCGGTGACGCGGTCGCGAGCGTCCCGCACACCGGGGCGGTTCTGCCCGAACTCGCCCGCGTAGCCGTGTGCTCCACCCAACGGACGCCCGTGCACGATGACCCCGCCGCCGATGCCGCTCGCCCCGCCGTTGAGGTACACGAGCTCACTCGCGCCCCGACCCGCCCCGAACAGCCACTCGGCGTGGGCGGCGGCGGTCGCGTCGTTGTCCGCGAACGTGGGCAGGCCCGTGGCATCCTGCACGAGTCGAGCAAAGGGCACCTCTCGCCACTGGAGGTGCGGGGCCCAGCGCACCTCGCCGAGGGCGCGCCGCACGAGCCCCGGAATCGCGATGCCGATTGCGTGGGGGGCGGGGGTGGCATCATCCGCCGCTCGCAGTTCGTCGACGAGCCCGGCAATCACCCGCACCGCCTCAGTGGGGCTCGGTGGATGCTCGACCTCCCGCCGCACGCGACGCTCGACCCGCGCACCCAGCCCCACGACTGCCGCGGTGATCGCATCGACCTCGGGGTTGACGGCGATCGTCGTGAAGCCTGACGCGGGAACGACCCGCGGTGAGGGGCGACCGGCGCGCGCGCTCGCGAGGGGCTCGACCTCGTCGACGAGGCCGAGGTCTACGAGCTCCCCGACGAGTGCACCCACCGTGGAACGGTTGAGCCCCGTACTCGCCGTGAGCTCGGCGCGGGATGGCGCCTCACCGCGATGCACGAGCTCGAGCACGGCCGACAGGTTACGTCGTCGAACACTGTCGACGATGTCGGTGGGGGGCGTCATGGGGCTACCTTAGTCAGCACTAAAGTTGTTGACTTGACCACTGTCGTACACCCGGGTGATTCGCTCACCCCCCGCCAACGCCTCGTCTACGTACTCGTCCTCGGCGCACTCACCGCCCTCGGTGCTTTCACGATCGACCTGTACATTCCCGCCTTCCCGATCATCGAGGCCGAGTTCGACGTGCCGACTGCCGTCATCCAACTCACCCTCACGGCGACCACTCTCGGTTTCGCGGCCGGGCAGCTGCTCGTGGGCCCGTGGAGCGATCGCGTCGGCCGCCGCCTGCCCCTCATCGTCGCGACGTCAGTACACGTCGTTGCGAGTCTCGGGGTCGTGCTCGCTCCGTCGATCGAGTGGCTCTTCGTCTTCCGCGTGTTCCAGGGCATGGGCGCCGCGTCGGGTGCGGTCGTCGCGATGGCGATCGTGCGCGACCTCTTCGGTGGTCTCCCGCTCGTGCGCATGCTGTCTCGACTCGCTCTCGTGAACGGGCTCGCGCCGATCCTCGCGCCACTCATCGGGTCGCAGCTACTGCTTGTGGTTCCGTGGCGCGGCATCTTCGTCTTCCTCACCATCTACGGCGGGCTCGTGCTGCTCGCGGCTGTCTTCTTCGTCGTCGAGACACTGCCGCCGGCCCGCCGCAAAGACCTCGGCCACTCGTCGACGGCAGAGCGCTATCGGTCGCTCTTCACCGACCGCATCTTCGTCGGTGTCGCCCTCATCGCGGGCTTCACGTTCTCGGGCATCTTCGCCTACTTGGCGTCGTCATCGTTCCTCTTTCAAGACGTGTATGGCTTGGATGCCCAGCAGTTCGGCATCCTCTTCGGCGTGAACTCCGTGGGAATCATGATCGGCGTGCAGTCGAGCGCCTACCTCGCTCGCTACATCAAGCCGCAGTGGATCCTCAGCGTCGCACTCGTGGGCCTTCTGCTCTCCGCGACGGCCATCGTCGTGCTCGACATGATGGATGCGGGCCTCGTGGGTGTTCTCATCCCGCTGTTCTTCTTCATCATGTTCTGCGGCTTCACCTTCCCCTGCACTCAGGTGCTTGCCCTGGCCAACCATGGCGGCGAGGCGGCGACCGCGGCGTCGCTGCTCGGCGCGCTCAACTTCGGTCTCGCGGGTCTCATCTCGCCGATCGTGGGGCTGTTCGGAATCACGAACGCGATCCCGATGGGGGTGATCATGGGCTGTACCGCGATCATCTCGTCCATCATCCTGTGGACGGTCGTGCGACCGTGGACGGTGCCCGCGCTCTCACGGTAAGTGCCGCTACCGTGGACGGATGAAACATCCCGCCGAGTTGTCGAAGAAGGTCACCCGCTTCTGGCCGGCGGTGAGCGGCGCGGTCGCGGTCGTGCTCGCAGCGTCGCTCGGACTCATCGTGACCCTGCGCGAGAGCGCGAATGTCATCGACGAGGACTGGATGGGCGAGATCGTCGAGCACCGCAGTCCGCTGTGGGATGTCCCCGCACTCGTCACGAGCTGGATCGGTGGCGGATGGTTCGGCGTCTTTCTGGTCCCGCTCGGCGTCGCCCTGCTGCTCGTGTTGATGAAGCGAAAGTGGGCGGGCATCTACTTTCTCGCGGTCTCGGCCGTCAGCGCGGGACTCGTGCAGCTACTCAAGAAGACCCTGGGTCGGGCGCGCCCAGAAGAGATACTCATTCACGCGGATTTCGGATCATTCCCCTCAGGCCACGTCGCCAACGCCGCAACGGTCGCGGTCGCCCTCGCGTTCATACTCCGGCGAACGTGGGTCTGGTTCGCGGGGGCCGCGTGGATCATCCTCATGGCCTTGTCGCGCACCTACCTCGGCGCGCACTGGCTCAGCGACACCGTCGGCGGGGCGCTTTTGGGCGCGGGAGTCGCCGTGCTGGTGTGGGCGCCGTTCGCACAACGTCTCGAGATGGAGGATCCCCGGCCCGATCCAAGACCCACGCCTAGCGTGCCGTCGGCGCCGAGCGATAGCGTCACCTCATGAGAATTCTCCTCGTGGGTGCTGGCGGCGTCGGTGACGCCATCGCGAAGATCGCGGCTCGACGCGACTTCTTCGAGACGATCATCGTGAGCGACTACGACAAGTCCCGCGCGGAGCGCACGATTGCGTGGATCGAGAAGAAGCACGGCGACCAGGGCGACCGCTTCGTCGCGGCACAGATCGACGCGAGCGACCCCGAGAACGTCGCGGCGGTCGCGAAGCAGCACGGCGCCACGCACGTCATGAACGCCGTGGAGCCGAAGTTCGTGCCCACGATCTTCGCGGGTGCGCTCGCCGCCGACGCCGACTACCTCGACATGGCGATGAGCCTCTCGGAGCCTCATCCGACCGACCCGCACACCCAGACGGGCGTCAAGCTCGGCGACGACCAGTTCGCGCAAGCACCCGATTGGGAGACCGCCGGGAGGCTCGCGCTCGTGGGTATGGGGGTGGAACCCGCGCTCAGCGACGTCTTCGCCCGATACGCCGCTGACCACCTGTTCAGCGAGATCGACGAACTCGGCACGCGTGACGGAGCCAACCTCGTGGTGAGGGACGAGGCGGGCAACGAGATCTTCGCTCCGAGCTTCAGCATCTGGACCACGATCGAGGAGTGCCTCAACCCGCCCGTCATCTGGGAGAAGGACCGCGGCTGGTACACGACCCCGCCGTTCAGCGAGCCCGAGGTGTTCGAGTTTCCCGAGGGCATCGGCCCGGTCGAGTGCGTCAACGTCGAGCACGAAGAGGTGCTGCTCATGCCGCGCTGGGTCGACGCCAAGCGCGTGACCTTCAAGTACGGGCTCGGTAACGAGTTCATCGGCATTCTCAAGACCCTGCACCAGCTCGGTCTCGACAAGACCGAGCCGCTGCGCGTGCGCTCGGCCGACGGTCCCGTCATGGTCGCGCCTCGCGATGTCGTGGCCGCCGGTCTGCCGGATCCGGCGACGATCGGTCCCCGCATGACCGGCAAGACGTGCGCAGGCCTGTGGGTCACTGGCACCGGTCAGGACGGCAAGCCGCGCGAGGTGTACCTGTACCACGTGAGCGACAACGAGTGGACGATGGCCGAATACGAGAGCCAGTGCGTGGTGTGGCAGACCGCGCTCAATCCCGTCATCGCGCTCGAATTGCTCGCGAACGGCACGTGGGCGGGATCGGGTGTGCTCGGACCCGAGGCGTTCGACGCAAAGCCGTTCCTTGACCTGATGCAGCGTGCCGTCGAGGACGGTGGCTACGGCCAGGCCTGGGGCCTCGAAGACCGCAAGGCCTGAGAATGTCGGATGCCGCAGCTCAGGTAGAAGCAGCGAAGAAGGCCCTCGCTGAGGCCGAGGCCGCGCTCGCCGCCGAGAAGGCCGCAGCGGCAGCTCCGGTGGTCGAGCCGACCCCTCCGGTGGTCGAGCCGACCCCTCCGGTGGTCGAGCCTGTCGAGACCGCCCCGCTCACCGCCGACCAGGTCGCCGCCATCCGCGCCGGCTACTCCTTTGACGGCCTCGCCCTCGAGATGGGCGCGCTCGTCAACGGCGAGGTCATGCCCGACGTGCCCATCCGCATCCCGATCGCCATGCTCAACCGCCACGGACTCGTCGCGGGTGCCACGGGAACGGGCAAGACGAAGACCCTGCAGGTGCTCGCCGAGCAGCTCTCCGCCGCGGGCGTGCCGGTGTTCGCCGCCGACATCAAGGGTGACCTGTCGGGCATCGCTAGCCCAGGCGTCCCCGACCCCAAGTTGCTCGCGCGTACCGAGTCGATCGGCCAGAAGTGGCAGCCCGTCGCAAGCCCCACCGAGTACTTCACGCTCGGCGGCCAGGGAATCGGAATCCCGATTCGCGCCACGGTGTCGAGTTTCGGCCCACTGCTACTCAGCAAGGTGCTCGGCCTCAACGCGACCCAGGAGCGTCGAGGGCGCTCATCTTGCCGTCGGCCTTGGCCTTCTTGGTCTTTGTCGCTTTGGCCGGCGCTTCGGCTTTCGTCGTCTTCGCCTTAACCGGCTTGGCCTTCGCGGTTTTGGTCGTCTTGGCGGCGGCGGGCTTCGTGGTCTTCTTGGCAGACATGGTTCGTTCTCCTGCATTGTGTATTCGCGTCGCGGAAGTCGCTTCGCACATGACACACACA